>NZ_JBMDXE010000389.1:0-11018 GCF_048594845.1 Rhodopseudomonas sp.
TGGCGCCCAACGTTCCGATGACCGCGGGTGTTGCGCTGCGGGCACAGCGCTTGGTCGCCCTCGCCCGCTGCCGGGAGAGGGCTGGGGTGAGGGCTCTCGCCACAGGCTCCGTGCCCGCGGCCCCCCACCCCCGACCCCTCCCCGCAAGGGGGAGGGGAGTGCGCCGTGCTCTGGGTCATGCCAGGCGCGTTTATCAGCAACCCCATCACGCTCACTGCCCTCTCGTTCGTCATTCCGGGGTGCCGCGTAGCGGCGAGCCCGGAATCCATAACCACCGTCCGGGAGTATGGATTCCGGGCCCGCGCCAAGGGGCGCGTCCCGGAATGACGTTGATACTCTGTGTCCGCTCGCAGGCCTCGAACTGGGAGCCCGTCCGATGAGCTACATCACCGGCGTCGGCCTCACGCCATTTGGCAAGATCGACGGCTCGACCACGCTGAGCCTGATGCGCGACGCGGCCGAGCTTGCAATCGCGGACGCGGGGCTGCTGCGCGGCGAGATCGACGGCCTGTTGTGTGGCTACTCGACGACCATGCCGCACATCATGCTGGCGACGGTGTTCGCCGAGCATTTCGGCATCCGGCCGAGCTACTGCCACGCCGTGCAGGTCGGCGGGGCCACCGGCATGGCGATGGCGATGCTGGCGCATCAGCTCGTCGAAAGCGGTGCGGCCAGAAACATTCTGGTCGTCGGTGGCGAGAACCGTCTGTCGGGGCAGAGCCGTGACGCCTCGGTGCAGGCTCTCGCGCAGGTCGGGCATCCGCTCTACGAAGTGCCGCTCGGGCCGACCATTCCGGCGTATTACGGCCTCGTCGCCTCGCGCTACATGTACGATCACGGCGTCACGGAAGAGGATCTCGCCGAATTCGCCGTGCTGATGCGGGCGCATGCGGCGACACATCCGGGCGCGCAATTTCACGAGCTGATCAGTGTCGCCGACGTGATGGCATCGAAGATGATCGCGTCGCCGCTGAAGCTGCTCGATTGCTGTCCGGTGTCGGATGGCGGCGCCGCGCTGGTGATCAGCCGCGAGCCGACCACGGCGCATCGCGTCAAGGTGCGCGGTTGCGGTCAGGCGCATACCCATCAGCACGTCACTGCGATGCCGGCGGAGGGGGTATCCGGCGCCGAGCAATCGATCGCGCGCGCCAAGGTCGCAAGCGGCGTGGACATCTCCGACGTGAAGGTTGCAGCGGTTTATGACAGCTTCACCATCACGTTGCTGATGCTGCTGGAAGATCTCGGCCTCGCCAAGCGCGGCGAGGCAGCGGCGCTGGCGCGCAGCGGGCATTTTTCATGCGATGGCGCGATGCCGCTCAACACCCATGGCGGGCTGTTGAGCTACGGCCATTGCGGTGTCGGCGGCGCGATGGCGCATCTGGTAGAAACCCATCTGCAGATGACCGGCCGCGCTGGTGATCGTCAGGTCCGCGATGCCTCGGTCGCGCTGCTGCATGGCGACGGCGGCGTGCTGTCGTCGCATGTCAGCATGTTTTTGGAGCGCGAGTGATGAGTGAGCCGGCACTGACCGACTGGACCACGGGCGACGAGGCCATCGTGTATCAGCGCTGCGGTGGTTGCGGCGCTATTCAGTATTTCCGTCGCGACTTCTGTGCTGCGTGTGGCAGCCAGGATCTGACGCAGCTTCGCGCCAGCGGCGATGGCACGGTGTATGCCGCGACGCTGGTGCATCGCGCCGCCACCGCCGAGGCGCGCGAGCATGTGCCGTTCAAGATCGTGCTGATCGACGCTGCCGAAGGTTTCCGCATGATGGCGCACGGCGCCAACGACCTCGTCATCGGTGATCGGGTGAGCGCGCGGTTCGCGCGCTTCACCGGCCGCCTCGTTCCGTATTTCGAAAGGACTTCCGTATGAGCCGCTTGCGCGCCGCCCTCGATCCGAAATCGATCGCCGTGATCGGCGCATCGGACAATCCCAACAAGGTCGGCGGCCGGCCGGTGCACTTCCTCGGCAAGTTCGGTTTCACGGGCAAGATCTATCCGATCAATCCGACGCGGCCCGAGATCCAGGGCCACAAGAGCTACGCGTCGCTGGCCGATCTGCCGGAAGCGCCCGAGATGGTGATCGTTGCGGTCGCCGGCGACAATGCGATCGCCGCGGTCGAGGAGTGCGCGGCCGCCGGCGTCAAGGTCGCGGTAGTGATGGCGTCCGGCTTTGGTGAGGTCGATCAGGTCGCCGGCAAGGCCAAAGAGCGCCGCATGGTGGAGGCCGCACGCAAGGCAGGGATGCGGATTGTGGGGCCGAATTCGCAGGGCCTGGCGAATTTCGGCACCGGCGCAATCGCGTCGTTCTCGACGATGTTCGTCGACATGGAGCCGGTCGCGCCGAACGCGAGGGGACACGTCGCGATGCTGAGCCAGTCCGGCGCATTGTCGACCGTGCCGGTCGGCTTCCTGCGTCAGCGGGGCATTGCGGTGCGTCACACCCACGCGACCGGTAACGACTCCGACATCACCGTCGGCGAACTGGCCTGCGCGGTTGCGGAGGATGCTGAAGTCAAGCTGATGCTGCTCTATCTGGAGAGCATCCCGGACAAGACCTACCTGGAAGAATTGGCGGCGATCGCGCTCGATCGGGATCTGCCGATCATCGCGCTGAAATCGGGCCGCACCGACGCCGGCAAGGCGGCGGCGCAATCGCACACCGGCGCGCTGGCCAACGAAGATCGCGTGGTCGATGCGTTCTTCGAACATCACGGCATCTGGCGCGCGCCGGATATGCGCGGCCTCGTCGAGGCGACCGAGTTGTATCTGAAGGGCTGGAAGCCGCAGGGACGGCGGCTGGTCGCAATCAGCAATTCCGGCGCGGTGTGCGTCCTGACCGCCGATGCAGCCACGCAGGTCGGGATGCCGATGGCCAAGCTCGCGCCCGAGACGGACGCCAAGCTCAAGAGCATTCTGCCGAGCTTCGCGACGACGACCAATCCGATCGATCTCACCGCCGCTCTGCTGTCGAACAGCGCGTTGTTCGGCGACATCCTGCCGGTGATCGCCAAGGACCCGGCGGCCGATGCGTTCCTGATCGGCGTCCCGGTGGCCGGTCCCGGCTACGACGTGCCGGCATTCTCCCGCGACACCGCTGCATTCGGGCGGCAGACCGGCAAGCCTGTAGTGGTGTCCGCCACGCAGCCCAGCGTCGCCCAGGTCTTCGCCGAAAATGGCACTACGGTGTTTCCGACGGAGGTCGAAGCTGTCAGCGCGCTGCATCAGTTCCTCGCGCATCACGAACTGATGGCCAAGGCGCGCTCGCGACGCGCCGTGCGCGCGCCCAGCGAGGTGCTGATCACGCCGCGCGCGGAAACGCTGATGCTCAATGAAGCCGATAGCCTCGCGCTGTTGGCGGCGCGCGGCATCCCGGTCGTGTCGCATCGGCTCTGCCTGTCGCGCAGCGAAGCTGTTGCGGCCTTCACGCTGATCGGCGGCCCGGTGGTGGTGAAAGGCTGCTCGGCCGATATCGCTCACAAATCGGAACTCGGCCTGGTGCGGCTCGGCGTTACCTCGGCGGACGCCACCGGAGCGATCTTCAGCGAGATGGAGCAGATCATCGCGAAGGCCGGCGCGCAATTCGACGGCGTGATCGTCGCCGCCATGGCGGGTGGCCGACGCGAGATGATGATCGGCGCGCATCGCGATCCGGTATTCGGACCGGTCGTGGTGGTCGGTGACGGTGGCAAGTATGTCGAAGTGTTTCGCGATACCAAATTGCTGCTGCCGCCGTTCACTGCCGCGGATGTTCACGAGGCGCTGCGCCATCTGCGGATCGCGCCGCTCCTCGCAGGCACGCGCGGCGAGGCGCCGATGGACGTCGATGCCTTTGCCGACATGGCCGTGCGCATTGGTGAGTTGATGCGCGACGACAGCGCCGGCGTGATGAGTGTCGATCTCAATCCGGTTATGCTGGGTAGCGCCGGCGAGGGCTGCGTCGTCGTCGATGCGGTGGTGTTTCACGGTGTCTGAAAGGCGGTGCTGATGCGGCATTACGTCGCCAGAGCATCGACTTCGAAGCCTGTGCTGCGCCCGTTCGTCGCGAATCGTCGTGGGCGCTGAGCTTCGGCGACCAACTGACTTTCGTACGTCTTGCGAATTGTCGTCGAGCCGCAATCGAAAACGCAGATAGTCCGGCGCTTCGGCGACCGAGCTCAATCCAGGATAGCAATCGCAGGCCGCTCGCGCGCTTCGGAAGGGCAGTCTAGCGGTACTCGGAGAAAATCTTGTGCCGAGTAGCCGGACGCAGGGCTGCAATGCTGACGTGTTGGTGTTGTGGACACCGCAGGCGTGATGTAGCGTTGTCATCAAGTGGAATAATGTTCCGCACAGCGAAATAAGAAATGTGCGCCGTTCGGTGGTGGACGCTTCCGCACGGCGCATTGGGCATCAAGAACCAAAGCGAGAAGAAAAAAATGGGACGACGCTCGGAGCGACTCTGCAGAAAAGGCCACGGCGACATCGGCGGCGAAGGCGATGTGATTCAGGTAGTGTCGCGCGCTTTCGACGTGCTGCGCTGCTTTGAAGGCGCGGATACGCGGCTCGGCAACCTCGAGATTTCCAACCGCTGCGGCTTGCCGCGCTCCACGGTATCGCGGTTGACGCATACGCTGACCCGGATGGGCCAGCTCGTTTATCTACCTCGCGACCAGAAGTATCGGATCGGCCCGAGCGCCGTGGCGATGAGCACCGCGATGATGCGCGGGCTGCAGCTCCGCAACCTGATCCGTGCGCGTCTGCAGGACGTCGCCGAGCAGGTCCCCGGCACGGTCGGCTTCCTGATCCCGGACCGTTTCCATCTCGTGTACTTCGAATACGCCCGCGCGCCGCAGACGGTTGGGCTTCACTCCACCACCGGCAGCCGCATCGCGATGGCGCACAGCGCCGGCGGCCATGCTTATCTCGCGGCGCTCGAGCCTGAAGCAGCGAACGCGTTTCTGGCCGAGATCGAGCGTGAGGAGCCGGAACAAGCGCCGGTGCTCCGCGAGCGCCTCGAGGCAAGCCGCAAGATGTTGCAGGAGCGCGGCTACGTCGTCTCCTGCGGGGCGTTCAATCCGCATGTGAACGGCATTGCGGTGCCGATGTGGTCGCCGCAGTACCAGACCTACGTAGTGGTAAGCATCGGTCTGCTGGCCGCGATGTACGACGAGCAGCGGCTGCACGACGAGGTGGCCCCGGTGCTGCTGCGCCTCAAGGACACGATCGACGCGCTTGTGCAGAACGCCGAAAGCGGTCTCGTTGCCGTCGGTGGTGCCAAGCGCGGTGCGCGTCCGGACACTGCCAAGGGATTGTCCCCGGTGCGGCGGCCGGCTCCGGCCCATCCGCTCGCCGCGAGCGACCTGCGCCGCCGCCAGGGTTAGAAGCAGGCCTGACTGGGGCGCGCCCGGCGCGCACTCAGTCGCATCGGTGAAGGCCGACGAGTTTGTCTCATCCCCGGATCGCTTTGCGGTTCGGGGATGTTTCGTTTGTGGACTAAGCGGATGCCGGCCGCGGATGCTTGGCGATCGTCAGCACGATCGCCGCCGCGATGACGCAGAGGACGCCGGCCGCGAAGAATGCCGGCAGGTAGCTCAGCAACACGGTCCGCGACAGGCCGGCGCCGAACGACGCGGTGGCGGCGCCGAGCTGATGACCGGCAAAGATCCAGCCGAATACCAGACCGGCGCGCTCGGCGCCGAACTTCTGCGCGGTGAGCCGCACCGTCGGCGGCACCGTGGCGATCCAGTCGAGACCGTAGAACACCGCGAACAGCGACAGGCCGTAAAAGGTGAAGTCGCTATAGGGCAGGAACAGCAAGGAGAGTCCGCGCAGGCCGTAGTACCAGAACAGCAGCCAGCGATTGTCGTAGCGGTCCGACAGCCAGCCTGACAGTATCGTGCCGACAAAGTCAAAGATGCCCATTGCGGCAAGCAGCCCAGCGGCCTGCACTTGCGGAATGCCGAAATCGGCGCATAGCGGGATCAAGTGGACCTGGATCAGTCCGTTGGTCGAGGCGCCGCAAATGAAGAACGTCGCGAACAGGATCCAGAACACGCGAGTCTTCGCCGCATCGCGCAGCGTCCCGAGCGCCGCCGCCATGATCGGCGCATTGGCCGGAGGCGGCGGGGGCAGCGGTTCGGTGCTGGTGTCGCCGAATGGCCGCAGGCCGACGTCGCTCGGGCGGTCGCGCATCAGCAACAGCACACCCATGGCCGCGACGCCGAGCCCTGCGCACAGCAACAGCAGCGCGATGCGCCAGCCGTAACGTTCTGTCAGCGCCGCCAGCATCGGCAGGAACACGAGCTGTCCGGTCGCGACGCTGGCAGTGAGAATGCCGACCACCAGGCCGCGGCGATGGTTGAACCAGCGCGCCGCCACCGTGGCGCCCAGCACCATGGCGGTGAGCCCGGTGCCGATGCCGACCGCGACGCCCCACAGCGCCACAAGCTGCCAGACCTGCGTCATCGCCACAGAGGACACCAGGCTCACCGCAATGATCACTTGCCCGGCGATCGTTACGTTGCGCAGCCCGTATCGGTTCATCAGCGCGGCGGCGAACGGCGCCATCAGGCCGAACAGGATGAAGCGGATCGACAGCGCCGAGGAGATCTCCGCAGTGGTCCAGCCGAACTCCTGCTGCAGCGGCACGATGAACACGCCCGGTGCGCCGACCGCGCCGGCCGAGACCAGAGCAGTGAGAAACGTCACGGCGACCATCACCCAGCCATAATGAACATCGCGGCGGGCAAGGGCGGAAGAGAGCCAGGTCGAGATCATGCGATGGTCCTGATGCGGCAAAAGCCGGCGATAGCGCCAGAAGGTATGATGATGATCATATAAAAAGCGGCGGGCTTTGCAAGCTGCCGCAGCGCAATACGTCGTGATATCAGCGTTTGCGGGTGAGAAATTCGCCCATCAGCCGCTGCGGCTCGCCGGTGAGATAGGCCTCGCCGAAAACGCCGACCGAATGCGCCACCGCTTCGCCGAGTGGCATGTCGTGCCAAGCGGCCAGCAGCGCCTTCTGCGAACGCAGTGCCTGTGGACCGCAGGCGAGCAGCGAGGCGACGAAGCTTTCGACCGCGGCGTCGAGTTCGCCCTGTGGGGCGATCTTGTCGATCAGGCCCCACGCCAGCGCGGTCTGCGCATCGATGGTGTCGGCGGTCATCAGCAGCCAGCGCGTGCGGCTCCAGCCGATCAGCCGCGGCAGCAGCGCCGCATGAATCACCGAGGGGATGCCGACTCGGACTTCGGGCATCGCGAACTTCGCGTCGTCGGTGGCGACGCGAAAATCGCACGCAGCGGCGAATTCCAGCCCGCCGCCAAGGCACCAGCCCGGGATGCGAGCGATCACCGGGAAGGGCAGGATACGGACCGCCTCGCACAGATTGCCAAGGCCGGTGATGAAGCGCTCGGCGGAAGCCTGATCGAGCGTCGCCATTTCCTTGATGTCGGCGCCGCCGATCATGCTGCGGCCGCTCTGCCCGGCGATGATCAGCACACGCAACGTTTCGTCGGACGCAAGCTTTTCCAGCCCCTCGCGCACCGCGTCGATCACGGTGGTGTTCAGGATGTTGAGCGGTCCGGCATTGCAGATCGTCAGCGTGGCGACACCGCGGGAGTCGCGGTCGAGACCGCAATGAGAGTTCAGCATCTGCATGGACGGGCTCGCAACCTGAGGCGGGGAAGTGCGGCATCATGGCCGGTAATCCGACCCAGCTGTCAAGCGCCACCGGATCCTTGTCGCCCAGCCGCGAAGTGTAATATGATGGTCGTCATCTGAAAGGAGATTGCCATGAGCCTGCTGGACGAGCCTGATTCCCTGGAACTGTTCGCGCCGTCGCAGCGGCGCAGCCGCACCGTCGACTGGCAGGAGCCGGGCCCGGTGGCCCGGGCCAGCATGGCGATGCCCGGCATCGAGGTGATGTACGCGCTTCGCGACGGACGTTTGCCGCCGCCGCCGCTCGCGCGGCTGATCGGCTTCCGCATGGCCGAGGTTCACCCTGGCCGCATCGTCATGCAGCTCGACCCGGAGCAGAGCTTGGAGAACACGGTCGGCTTGTTGCATGGCGCCGTGGCGGCGGCCCTGCTGGACACGGCGATGGGGTGTGCAATTTCGACCGAAATGCCGGCCGGGAGAGGCTCGGTCACGATGGATCTAAAGCTGACCTATCTCCGCCCGCTCTCGGTGCGGTCCGGCACCATCCGGGCGGAGGGGCGGGTGGTGAAGCTCGGGCGGCAGTCGAGCTACACCGAAGGCTTCATCTACGACGGCGCCGGCAAGCTTGCGGTGCACGCCACGGCGACGTTCGCCATGATCGGAAGCGATGGACCGTCTCCCGACCGGGCGCCTCCGCACCACTCCTGAAGCCGCGCGAAACTTGCAGCGGAGCGCGGCGTTCGATGACATAATATGATCCCGGACATATATCGGTCCGGGTATGGATCATCCGAGACACGGCACGGAGCGCACATGCGCTATTCCAAGGAACACAAACTCGAAACCCACGCCCGCATCGTGCAGAAGGCGTCGGTGCGGTTGCGCGAGAAGGGCGCGCACGGCGTCGGCGTTGCCGACCTGATGAAGGAGGCCGGGCTGACGCATGGCGGCTTCTACGCGCATTTCTCCTCGCGCGAGCAACTGCTCGTCGAAGCCTTCGCATATGCAATGGATCGCTCCACCGAACGTTGGCGCAAGCTGGCGGCGGAGACGCCGCGCGAGCAGCGGCTGGCGCTGATCGTCGATCATTATCTGTCTGCGACGCATCGCGACGATCCCGGCCGCGGCTGCGCCGTGCCGGCGCTCGGCGCCGAAATCGTGCGCGAGAGTTCGAAGACCCGCAAAGCGTTTGCTTCGAAGCTCGACGAGATGATCGACGCGATCGCCTCCGAATATGTCGAGGCGCCGCCGAAGACTGCGCGTAAGCAGGCGGTGGCGACGCTCGCCACCCTGATGGGCACGCTGTTGCTGGCCCGGATTGCCGGCACCGGCGAGTTGTCGGACACGATCCTGCAGGCCGGGCGCGAAGCGGTGCTTGGCCGAGCGGCTGACGCCAAGCCTCCGGCGAAACGGACCAGTGCGAGCCGAGGCGCCGGAAAGTCGGCGGACAAGCCCGCAACCAAGACAGCCAGCGCGGCGAAGGCGAAGGCCAGGCTGGCCGCGCAGGACTGACGCTGGATCGCGCCCACCTGCGACCGCGCCGCCCGCAACGGTGGCGTTATGCCGCTTGCCGACGCGCCTGCATTTTGGCGGGGCTCCTCCGCGTGCCGGGTCTTCCCAAAGCCCCAAAAAAACTGTTCAAGGGGGGCAGAAACCACCCTTCAGGAGGAATGGATGCGCACGATCGGGCACTTCATCGGCGGCAAGGAAGTCGAGGGCAAGTCGGGGCGGTTCGCCGACGTCTTCGAGCCGATGACCGGCGAGATCAAGGCGAAGGTTGCGCTGGCCACCAAGGCAGAGCTGCGTGCCGCCGTCGAGAACGCCAAGGCTGCGCAGCCGGAATGGGGCGCCACCAATCCGCAGCGTCGCGCCCGCGTGCTGATGAAGTTCCTCGAATTGGTGCAGCGCGATTACGACAAGCTCGCCGAGCTGCTCGCGCGTGAGCACGGCAAGACCATCCCCGACGCCAAGGGCGACATCCAGCGCGGCCTCGAGGTCGCGGAATTCGCCTGCGGCATTCCGCATCTGATGAAGGGCGAATACACCGAGGGCGCCGGCCCTGGCATCGACATCTATTCGATGCGCCAGCCGCTCGGCGTCGTCGCCGGCATCACGCCATTCAACTTCCCGGCGATGATCCCGATGTGGAAGTTTGCGCCGGCGATCGCCTGCGGCAACGCCTTCATCCTGAAGCCGTCGGAGCGTGATCCGGGCGTGCCGATGGCGCTCGCCGCGCTGATGCTCGAAGCCGGCCTGCCGCCGGGCATCCTGAACGTCGTCAACGGCGACAAGGAATCGGTCGACGCCATTCTGGATGACCCGGACATCAAGGCGGTGGGCTTCGTCGGCTCCTCGCCGATCGCGCAGTACATCTACGAGCGCGCGGCGCAAACCGGGAAGCGTGCGCAGTGCTTCGGCGGCGCCAAGAACCACGCCATCATCATGCCGGACGCCGACATGGACCAGACCGTCGACGCGCTGATCGGCGCCGGCTACGGCTCGGCCGGCGAGCGCTGCATGGCGATCTCGGTCGCGGTGCCAGTCGGCAAGGCCACCGCCGACAAGCTGATGGAAAAATTGATCCCGCGCGTCGAGTCGCTGAAGATCGGCCCGTCGACCGATCCGACCGCCGACTACGGCCCGCTGGTGACCAAGGAAGCGCTGGAGCGCGTCAAGAACTACGTCGACATCGGCGTCAAGGAAGGCGCGACGCTCGCGGTCGACGGCCGCGGCTTCAAGATGCAGGGCTACGAGAACGGCTTCTACATGGGCGGCTGTCTGTTCGACAACGTCACCAAGGACATGCGAATCTACAAGGAAGAGATCTTCGGCCCCGTCCTGAGCGTCGTCCGCGCCCATGATTATGCCGAAGCGCTGTCGCTGCCGTCCGACCACGACTACGGCAACGGCGTCGCGATCTTCACCCGCGACGGCGACGCCGCGCGCGACTTTGCGGCGAAAGTGAACGTCGGCATGGTCGGCATCAACGTGCCGATCCCGGTGCCGATCGCCTACTACACCTTCGGCGGCTGGAAGAAATCCGGCTTCGGCGACCTCAATCAGCACGGCCCGGACTCGATCCGGTTCTACACCAAGACCAAGACCGTCACCTCGCGCTGGCCGTCGGGCGTCAAGGAAGGCGCGGAGTTCTCGATCCCGCTGATGAAGTAAGCGCCGGCTGCCATGCAGTTCGACCTCAACGAAGACCAGCGCGCCATTCGTGACATGGCGCGCGACTTCGCGGCCGAGAAGATCGCGCCGCAAGCGCTGAAATGGGATGAAGACAAGCACCTGCCGCTGGATGTGATCCGCGAAGCGGCGGCGCTCGGCATCGGCGGCATCTACATCCGCGACGATGTCGGCGGCAGCGCGATGAC
>NZ_JBMDXE010000039.1:0-24720 GCF_048594845.1 Rhodopseudomonas sp.
GCACCGCGCCGCGCAGCCCTTCGGAAAACGCCCGCAGGTCGCCGCGCATCTGCTCGATCTGGCCGGTGACGGCGCGGGCGTGCTGCAGCAGCGTTCGGCCCGCCGCCGTCGGCGTCACGCCGCGCCGGCCGCGCTCCAGCAATGGCACCCCGAGCGCCTGTTCCATGCCGCTGATCCGTTCGCTCGCCGAGGCCAGCGCCATATGGGCGAGGCCGGCGCCGCGCGAGATGCTGCCGGATTCGGCGACCGCCACGAACAGCCGCAAGTCAGTGAGATCGAACCGCATGCCCATCACCCTTCGGATCGGCCGAAGCCTGGCCCCGGATCTTCCAGATTGTGAGGGTATTGGGCGATGGGCAAGAGGGGGGCATGCTCGTTGATGTCAAAGATCTGATTTTGCTTGCCGCCGGCGCGCTCGGCGGCGCCATGAACGCGATGGCCGGCGGCGGCAGCTTCGTCACGCTGCCGGCGCTGATCGGCGCTGGTGTGCCTTCGGTTGCGGCGAATGCGTCGAGCACGGTTGCGCTGTATCCGGGTGGTCTTGCCAGTGCCTGGGTCTATCGCGGTGGGCTTGGCCGCATTGCCGGCGTGTCGATGCGTCCGGTGCTGGCCGCGACGCTCGCGGGCGGGCTGGTCGGTGCGCTGCTGTTGCTGTGGACGCCCGGCCTGCTGTTCGACCGCGTGCTGCCCTGGCTGCTACTGGTCGCGACGCTGGCGCTGGCGTTCGGCCGCCGCATCGGCCCGGCGCTGCGGGCGCGGTTTCAGGCCGGCATCGGCACGCTGCTGATCGTGCAGTTTGGGCTCGGCATTTATGGCGGCTATTTCGGCGGCGCGGTCGGGCTGATGATGATGGCGGCCTGGAATCTGATCGACGGCGCCGACGTCAAGGCGCTCAACCCGGCCCGCACCCTGCTGGTCAGCGCCGCCAATACGATTGCGGTGCTGTGCTTTGCGGTCTCCGGCATCGTGCATTGGCGCGCCGCGCTGCTGGTCGGCGCCGGCGCTGTGGTCGGCGGCTTTCTCGGCGCGGTGCTGGGCAAGCGCCTGCCGGCGGCGGCGGTGCAGATCGCCACGGTCTTGTTCGCGGCGGCGATGACGGTGACGTTCTTCTTGCGCGCCTATCGCTGAACCCGGCGCAATCACCCCTAAAAGCAAAACCCGCGGCCAAGGCCGCGGGCTTTGATATCGTCGACGTCGAAGGTGAGGGCTTCGAAGAGAGGCAGCGGCCTCGCCGCGTCCGGCGAGGCCAGCGCTGGATCAGGTCAGGCGCGTTTCGGAACGCCGAGGCCGTTGTGCAGCCAATCGTTCCACGATCGCGACAACACCTCGCCGATCGTCTTGCCGTCGGTGAACAGCATCTCGCGGGCATTGCGCGCCGCGGACTTCAGGTCGCCCCACATTTCCTTGAGATTCTCGAACACCGAATTGGCGCCGCCCACCACCTTCTGGGTCTTGAGCTTGGCGAGCTCGATCAGCGATTCCTGGATCTTGGCGATCGAGCGGGCGATCCGGCCGATTTCATCCGAGCGGCTCAGCGCGTGGATGCGAATGTTGGTGTCGCCGCTGGCGAGCTTGGCGACGTCCTTTTCCAGTTCGCCCAGCGGGGCGAGCAGGCCGCGCGAAATCCGGGTGCCGATCAGGCCGACCACCGCGAAGACCACGATCCCGGCGAGCAGCAGCATGGTGTGGGCGGCGCTGAGCGCATAATTCGCGGCCGGAGCCGCCACGGTCTCCGCAGCCTGCACCACCAGGCCCTGCCCCTCATACGACGCCGGCATCACCACCGGACCGGCGTCCTGCTGCATCACCAGCATCCCGACGATGCTGCCATCCGCCGCCCGGACTGGCGACAGCATGGCCCCTCCCGAACCGATCAGACGATCCAGCGATGCGACGCTGGCCGTCTGCTTGGCCTGCTCAGTCCCGACTTTATGCAGGATCATCTCGCCGACGCCGCCGATCGCAAGCGCCACGAAGAACGTGATCCCGAGCACCAGGATCGAGATTTTCTGTGCGAGGTTCCGATTTGAAAGGTCGAACTGCATTGTTTGTCTCCAGCTTTCTTCAATTAGGGGCGGCTTGCCCCCTAAGGTGAACAGCGTGCTCAACGCATTACTTATTAGGGTTACGAAACCTCTAATTGCGGCGGAATCGGAAGGTCCGGTCTCGCCAAATACGCCTCACGCCGGAACAGGGAACGAGCGCTGGTAATCAGACACTCGTTCTTCAGAATCGCGAATCACCAGTGAGTCAAAAACCCGTCTAACCTTTTGTTTAAACTAGGTAGTTGCTCAGCTTTGATCGACTCGTCGATTCAGTTTTGCGCTGATTCGCACAACTGTAAATATACGGGGTCTCAGGCTACATCGATTGATTCAAAACAATCGCGTAACGGCGCTTCAGTTCTTAACTAACTAACTGCCGTGTCTTACCTTTGCTGGTACTATCAGCACCACGGCATGGGCTTCGTGCGACGTTCAGCCGCCTGCGACGCATCGGCTTCGGGGGCGTGCTTTCCTAGTGACGCAGAATATCAGGAATCCCGATTCGCCCATAACCAGCGACTGCAACTAACTACTTTCCGCACGCTTGCGGTATCCGGGTCGGGGTTCGCGTCGGATTACTAAGATACCTGCGACGCGCCGTGGACTGTCGCACGCAGCGCGACCGTGCGGCTCCGGCGTCCGCGGCGGCAGCCATTCCGTTTTGATCCAGAGCAAAGACGCTGTGCCAATTCCGGGGCTCCCTTCCGATGCGGCAACGGCGCTGTCGGTTTTGCTACGAGCCCGTGACCGCGCGAGGAGACCCGATCTGCTTCCCCTCGGCAGGTGCGCAGGGTCAGACAGTTTCAAGTCGGTGGTTCGAGGGCAACCAGATCGAGTGCGTGCCGTGCATCCAGAAAGCATTGTCTCGACGGTCATCCCGCATCTCCTGGTCAAACATGTCGCCGCCCAGGCGCGGCCTCACACCGCCAAGGATCCCGCCGAGAGCCGCGCCGAAGAGCTGGCCCGGCTCCTGATCGCCCCCAATCTCGCCGACGCATTCGATCTGATCGACGCCAACCTCACCCGCGCAGCATCGCCGACCGCGCTGTTCACCGGCCTGTTCGAACCGACCGCGCGCAAGCTCGGCGATCTGTGGAGCGAGGACGCCTGCAGCGAATTCGAGGTCACGATCGGCCTCTGCCACCTGCAGACCGCGATGCGGCGCATCAGCTTCGATCTGCTGTCGGCGCCGCTGACGCGGTCGCAGCCGCGCACCGTGCTGGTGGTATCTCAACCCGGCGAGCCGCATTCGTTCTGCGCCGCGCTGCATTCCGAGCTGCTGCGTCAGGCGGGCTGGAATACCGTTAGCGAGTTTCCCGATACCGACAAATCGCTGGTCGATCTGGTGGCGAATGGCTGGTTCGATGCAATCAACCTGTCGCTCAGTCCGGCGCTGCGCCGCGAGCACTGGCTGCCGCGCGTCGCCGACACCATTCGCAAGATCCGCCGCGCCTCGCGCAATCCGGCGATCGCCGTCGTCGCCAGCGGTCGGGTGTTCGCCGAGCGTGCCGATGCCTGCGCGCAGGTCGGGGCCGATGCGGCGACGGTTTCCTCGGTGCAGATCGAACGCTGCCTGATGCGCTCGCTGCTCAATCGCACGGCCCGCCCGGCCGCCAATTTCGCCTGGATCTGATCCCTCTTCCGTGCCGCCCCACGATCATCGTAGCCACGCCGACGACGCGGCGGCGGACTGCGGCGCTTGTGTCGATGCCGGCCGAAGGACATCGCCGTATTGCTAACTCGCGCGCCGCGATGCCGCCCACCATAGTCCCCATTTGGTGTCTACCGCATACGCTTTGAGTCTCTGGAGGGGCGGGTCATGCAATCCGAAGGAAAGTCCTATCCGTTCGATCACCTGCCGGCGATCGATTACGACGCCCACCCGGCCTATGGCCGCGTGATGTCGATGCCGATGCTCGGTGCACGGCTGAAGGCGATCAGCTATTTCGGCTACGGCTTCCTGCTGACGTCGGCGCAGCGCGTTATCGACATCGCGCATCTGCCGCGGCCCGCCGCTGGCGGCAAACCATTCGTGGCGCTGCTGCGCCAGCTACCTACTTATCTGCGGCTGATCCTGCTGCAGCGGCTGTCGCGCTTCACCGCCGGCCGCGCCTATGCGCCGAAGACCGAGCGCGGCGCCGCCGTGTTCGCGCCGCTGCAGTCCGACGGCTTCGCGGCGGTGCAGCTCGGCTCCGACGCCGTCGCGCAGATCCGGACGCAGCTCGCGCCGCAATTGAGCGCGCTGGAGCAGCGCACCGCGCCGGCCATCGACGGCGAACATAGCCGGATCGAAGTCGATGCCAACGCCCATCCCGAACTGTATCGCTGGTTCAATCAGACCGCGGCCGATCTCGGTCTCACCGAGGCGGCGAGCGCCTATCTCAAGCGTCCGGTCGGCGTCGGCCGGATCGCCGCCGAACTCGCCGGGGCCCGGGCCGCGCCGCCCGCCTCTCCGTTCGCCGACGTCAGCGTCGAGACGTCGCCCTGCGACGGCTTCAAGGTCGATCTCAGCTACAATGTGCTGAAGCTGGTGATCTATCTCGGCGAGGTCGGACCGGCGAATGGTCCGCTGACCTATGTGGCGGGCAGCAACCGCGCCGCAACGCGGTTCTGGGACGGGCTGATCCGCCGCGCCAACGATCTGGCCGGCCTGTCGTCGACGCAGCAGGTGTGGCGCGAGACGTTCTATGCGCTGCCGGCCGGGCTGCAGCGCAAGGCGTCGTTCGGCGTCGATCTGGTCGCCGACAACGCCTTCGCGGCGGCGATCCAGAACGATCAGGTCGAACTGACCAGCTCCAAGTGCAACGCGGTGCTGTACGATCCGGCCGGCATTCATCGCGATGGCGCGGTGACCGGGGGACGCCGCACCGCGGTGGTGATCACCTTCACCGAACTGCCGCGCTAAGCTGGACGAAGCGGCGGCGGCTCAACGGCCGCCGAATGCCGCGAGCGCAGCGGCGAGCTCGGGATGAGACCTGGCGTGATCGGCGACCGCGATGCCGCGCGCGATCGCGTCCCAGGCCTGACGAATGCTGGCGGCGCCCGCCGCCGGCCCCATCGGATGGCCGAACACACCGCGGCCCGGCACGAAGCCGAAATCGGCGCTGCCGACCTTGCGATACACGCCCTCCAGCGTCGCGGCCGAATCGCTGCCGCCCGGCACCGGCAGGCACGGCTTGATCGGCCCCATCGGCTCGAGACAGGCTCGCACGCAGTCCATCACTTCGTGCTCGGGCGTCATCATCCGCGGTCCGAAGCCCGGCATGATCGCCACGTCGAATCCGGCGAGCCGCTGCAGACGGGTCATCACCCGGGAGTGGATGCCGTAATTCGCCAGCCGGCTGAACGCCGCGATGAACGGGAAATGCGCGATCAGCGGCACAGTGGCGTGCTTGCGCAGCATCCGCACCGCCGACAGCCCGACCGGCATCGCATTGATCAGCAGCGCGCCGGCGCCGTGGCGCACCGCGACGTCGTGCAGATCGGTGAGTCGGTCGATCTCGTCGGTGATGTTGGCCAGATAGATCTTCGGTTCGCCGGTTTCGCGCGCCGCGCGGGCACAGGCGTCGCCGAGCGCCGCGGCGCGTTCCGCCAGCGGACACCAGTCGACATCGGCCAGCATCTCGTCGTCCTTGGCGATGTCGAGACCGCCGAGCCAGCTCTGATAGCCGAGTTCGGCGAACGGCTCCGCCGGCAGGCCGATATTCGGCTTGATGACGCCGAAGAAGATCGGGCGATCATAGGCCTGCAGCCGCTCGCGCAGCCCGGCGATGCCGAAGCGCGGGCCCTCGAACGCCGCGAGGTAAGCGTCCGGAAAGCGGATGTCCTGCAGCCGGATCAGCGGAATCCCGGGCGAGAAGAACACGCCCTCGCCGCACACCGCCGACAACAGGTTTGGAATCTTCGGGCCGAAATTGCCGTGCGGATGCGCGATCGTCACCCGGCAGGCGTGAACGTCGCCGCGCACCGCGCATTCGACCGCGGTGCTGAAGCCTCCCGGCCGCGGCTCGGCCGATAACGCGACGACCTTGGCGGCGAAGCGCGGCCGGAAGTCCTCGTCGAAGCCGACCCGGCGCCACTGCGCGGTCGACTGCTCGCTGCACAGATGCGCCGCCGCCTCGCGCGGGTCGCCGGCGCATTCGAAATCGAAGTCGAGCTCGATGTAGTCGTCGAGATTGAGGTCGGAACGCTTGGCGAAGAAGCCCGCGATATCGTCAGGCGTCATGTCTGATCTTCCGCTGCCGGGGTGAAGCCGTCATACGCGCGCCCGCTCCGTCTATCCATGGCCAAGACTCGGTTCTTTCGGCGGAGGGGCAGGCACGTGCCGATCGTGGCGATCGGAACCGTGTGGCGATTGCGAAGCGTTGGCGGCGTGTAGCGTTGCCTCAAGTTTGCCCCATGATTTGCAGCTCGACTCCGCGCTTCGGACGCGGGCCGTCGAGCTCGATGAAAAAGATCGATTGCCATTCGCCGAGCACCAGCGCGCCGTCTGCCAGCGGGATCGTCTCCGACGAATTCATGAACAGCCCGATCAGATGCGCATGCGCATTGTCGCGGCCATCGACCGGCGCGAGGTTATGCAGATAGTCGCCGTCGCGCGGCGCGAATCGCTTCAGGAACGTCAGCATGTCGCGCAACAGCTTGTCCTCGCGCTCATTGACGTTGAGTCGTGCGGTGGTGTGAAGGCAGCTCGCGGTGACGAGTCCATCCTTCATGCCGCTGGCCGCAGCGGCCTCGCGGACCTGCGTGGTGATATCGATGATCTCGATCGGCGCCGTGGTGACGAGTTCGATCCGGTGTCTGAAAATCTTCATCGCGGCGCCCGCTATCACTCTGCTTATCAAGGACCGCAGTGTTATCGCGGCCACGATGGACGCGCAAATCGATCACGTCCTGGTCAGACCTTGTGATGAGGCAGCCTGCAGCCGAGTGCTCGGCTTGACACCGCGGCGCGGCTTCGCGAAGCACAAAGCCCCCGGATATGTCGGTTGGAACCCAAGGCGCCGTCCTGCTTCGTTCCCCGGCCCAGAAGTGAGCGCCGATGCGGCCAGCCTACCGTAGCGATATCGACGGATTGCGTGCCATCGCGGTTTTGCTGGTGGTCGCTTTCCACGCCTTCCCGACCTCGATCCGCGGCGGTTTCGTCGGCGTCGACGTATTCTTCGTGATCTCCGGGTTCCTGATCACTTCGATTATCTGCCAGGCACGGCGCGACGACGCGTTCAGCTATCGCACCTTCTATGCGCGCCGCATCAACCGGATCTTTCCGGCGCTGACGCTGGTGCTGCTGACTTGCGCGGTGGCCGGCTGGTTCCTGTTGTTTCCGGTGGACTATCGCGACGCCGGGAAGTCGATCGGCTTCGGCGCCGCGTTTCTGTCGAACCTGTCGCTGCTGCACGACGCCGGTTACTTCGAGACTGCGGCCGAGCTCAATCCGTTGCTGCATCTGTGGTCGCTCGGCGTCGAGGAGCAGTTCTACTTGCTATGGCCGCCGGTGCTGCTGCTGGCATGGCGGTGGAAGCACGGTCCGTTGCTCGCCGCGTTCGCGGTGTTGCTCGCCTCGTTCGTCGCCAACATCGCGCTGACGCCGGCGCATGCGCTCGCCGCCTTCTATCTGCCGGTCACGCGGTTCTGGGAGTTGATGACCGGATGCGTACTGGCGATCGCGACGGTCGCGGGACCCGGGCGCGATCTCGCCTCGGTAACCTGGCTGGCGCCGCTGCGCGCATCGTTCGTGAGTCATCAGCGGGTTCTGCGTTCCGTCTGCGCCTGGCTCGGCCTGCTGCTGCTCGGTCTCGGCGCCGTGCTGATCAGCAGTGATCGCGGCTTTCCCGGCTGGTGGGCGGTGCTCCCGGTGCTGGGCGCCGCGCTACTGATTGCCGCCGGCCCCTCGCCCTGGGTCAGCCGCGTGCTGCTCGGCAACCGCGCCATGGTGTATGTCGGACTGATCAGCTATCCGCTGTATCTGTGGCACTGGCCGCTGCTGGCCGCGATCCGGATCGTGCGGTTCGGCGAAGAGCCGCCGCCGCTGATGAAGGCTATCGCCATTCTGCTGGCGGTCGCGTTGGCGCATGTCACGTATCGGATCATCGAACGGCCGTTCCGCGTCCGCCCGAACCGGACCAAGACCACGATCGCCTTCGCGTCTCTCGCGGCGATCGGACTCACCGGCGCCGGCATCTATGCGGCAGGTGGTTTTCCGTCGCGCTTCAGCCCCGAGGTTCAGGCGATCACCGGCGATCTGATGGGACAGTCGCGCATCGCTTATCGCGGCGGCACCTGCTTCTTCGAGACCGTCACGCATTTCGAAAAGGAGTGCGACGACGACGCGCCGGCCGGCACGCCGCGCGTCTTCCTGTGGGGCGATTCGCACGCCGCCCATCTCTATCCCGGACTCCGTGAGCTGCAGCGGCACGATCCGAGTTTCCGTATCTCGCAATACAACACCACGGCCTGCCCGCCGATCTTCGGCTTCAGCAGCGCCAAGTCGCCCTCGTGTCAGGCAAATAACGAGATCGCCCGCGACCGGCTGCGCGCGCTCAAGCCCGACGCGCTGATCATGGTGGCGCGGCAGTGGCGCGACTACGACTGGACCGGCCGCGATCCGAACGCCGATGACGCGGCGATCCGCGCGACCATCGCGGATGTCCGCGCCATGGGCATCCGGCGCATCGTCGTAGTCGGCATGTTCCCGAGCTGGCGGACGCCGCCGCGGCGGATTCTGGCGCAGTCCTATCGGGCGCTGGCGGCGGGACTGATGTCGCGCGCCGAGATTCCGCAGCGCGATGGGCCGCCGCGTCTCGACACGTCCGCCGCTGAAGGCAACGAACGGCTGCGCGAGTTCTTCACCTCGCTCGGCGTGGAGTTCATTTCGCCGACGCCGACCTTCTGCGAGGGCGAACGCTGCCTGCTATCCGTGCCGGGCACCGATGGTCAGCCGGTCGTATTCGACGGCAGCCATCTCACGGCGGCCGCCTCGATCTTCTTCATGCGCGAACGCGCGCGGGAGATTTTCGGAAACTAATCGTCAGTGCGGCAGGATCGCCGCGCAGGCCCGGCCCGCAACGTCGGCGGCGTTGGCGTTGCGCGTCACCAGCGCCATCACGATGGCGCCGTCGATGACGAGCCCGAGCGTGTGCGCGACCTCGTTGGCGTCGTCGATGCCGGCCTCGCTGCACAGTGCGGTCAGCCGGTCGAGCACAATGGTCTTGTGGGCGATCGCCAGACTCCGCATCCGGTCATCGGCCTTGTCGGATTCGCCGACCGCGTTGATGAACGGGCAGCCGTAGAAGTCGGGCCGCCCGAACCACGCCTTGAGCGCCGGACCGATCCGCGCCAGCCGCTCCCGCGCCGAGCCGCCGGGCCCGTCGATTTCCTCGATGAACCAGCTCCGCCAGGCCTGCCCCTCGCGCTCGAGCACGGCTTCGACCAGACCGTCCTTGGAGCCGAACAGCTTGTAGAGAGTCGTCTTGGCGGTCCCGGCCTGGGCAATGATGGTGTCGACGCCGACCGAGTTGATGCCATAGCGACAGAACAACGCCCGCGCGCTGTCCATCAACCGCTCCCGCGGCGACGTCCGCGCCTCGGCGGGTTCGTTTGTCGATGGCAAAGCAGCCTGGTCCATTCCTCCGCACATACGCCGCAGGTCGACAAACCGCAATCCGGGAAACCGAATGGTCTGTTCGCAACTCGCCAGCCGAAGCGCAATTGCAAGGCAGGCCTGACTGCAAAAGCAGCGCGCCGTAATAAAAGGCAGGCATCTGAAGAGCGAGGCCCATTGAAAATGCTCCGCTTTCCGGAAGGGTCGATCTGGCACGCTTCCTGCTAATACAGAACGGTCTGTATCTTTTCGCCGATGGACCAACAGGAGCTTCCATGACCAAAGCCGCCACCGCGCTGACCGCCTGCCTGACCCCGGACACCCCGACCGCCATGACCGGCTGCCTCGCGCCGATCGACAAGGCCGGCCTCGACGAGCTGATCGCCAAGGGCAAGGCCGATCCGACGGCGGTCAAGACGCTGAAGTGCAAGACCGTTGCCGAAGGCCGCTTCCGCCATCTCAACTTCGTGCGCAGCCTGCCGCCCTATATCGTCGACGAGCCGCCGGGCCTGCTCGGCGACGACACCGCGCCGAATCCGTCGGAGGCTTCGCTCGCCGCGCTTGGCTCCTGCCTCGCGGTCGGCATCCACGCCAACGCCGTGGCCCGCGGCATCACCGTTTACACGCTCGAGATCGAACTCGAGGGCGACCTGAACATCACCGGCGTGTGGGGCACCGGCGATCTGTCCGAGAAGCCGGTCGGCTTCACCGACGTCCGCGCCAAGGTGAAGTTCGAAGCCGACCGTCCTCGCGAAGAGCTCGACGCGCTGGTGGCGCATGCACGGCTGTGGTCGCCGGTCGCCAACACGTTTTCGCGCCCGGTCAATCTCGACGTCACCCTGGCCTGACCCGATCCACGCCAACAGCGGACAGGTCCCATGCTGGATGTACAGTCAGTGATGTCAACCGACGCCGCGGCGCTTCCGGGCGCCGACGTCGTCGAGGCGGTGCGTGCGCTGTCGGCGCGCGAACTGCCGTCGCTCGTCAACCGGATCGATACCGAGGGCTACTATCCGGAAGATCTGATGCGTAGTTACGGGCGCCTTGGCGCCTACACGCATCACCTTCCGGGGCTCAGCCCGAGTCTCGATCTTATGACCTCGATCAACGCGATGGCGGCGGCGGGCGAACACTGTCTGTCCACGGCCTTCTGCATGTGGTGCCAGGACGCGCTGGCTTGGTACATCTACGCCTCGGACAATGACAGCCTGCGGACCGGAATCGGCCCGCAGATCGCCAGCGGCGCAGTGCTGGGCGGCACCGCGCTGTCGAATCCCATGAAGTCGCTGTTCGGCATCGAGCCGATGCGGCTGAAGGGCCGCCGTGTCGCCGGCGGCTATGTCGTCAAGGGCCTGCTGCCCTACGTCTCCAACCTCGGAGCTGATCACTACTTCGGCGGCATCTTCGAGGTCGACGACGGCGGCACCAAGCACAACGTGATGGCGGTGATCCCTTGCGCTGCGGAAGGCGTCAGCCTCGCCGACAACGCGAAGTTCACCGCGCTGGACGGCACCCGCACCTTCGCGCTGCAGCTACGCGACGTTGTCGTGCCGGATGCCTGGATCGTCGCCGATCCGGTCGACGACTACATCAAGCGGATCCGCGCCGGCTTCATCCTGCTGCAGGCCGGCATGGCGTTCGGCCTGATCCGCGACTGCTTGCGGCTGATCGAGCAATGCAAAGGCCCGCTCGGCCACGTCAACAAGTATCTCGACGTTCAGCCCGAGCCGATCGCCGAGCAATTGGCAACCATGGAGGCGGAAGTCGCACGGCTCGCCGCCACGCCGTTCGAAGCCGATCGCGACTACTGGCGACAGGTGATCGAAGCGCGTCTCGCCGCCGGCGATGCGTCGGTCGCGGCCGCTCATGCCGCGATGCTTCACTGCGGCGCACGTGGCTATGTGGCCGGCGCCACCGCGCAACGCCGGCTGCGCGAGGCGTACTTCGTGGCGATTGTCACTCCCGCCACCAAGCAGCTGCGCAAGATGCTGGCCGACATGGCCAACTAATCGACGTTGATCCGGGCGCAACGCTACGCCCGGCGCCAGTCACCACAGGGCGACGCCCTGTGCCGGAAGATCTCCCCGCGAGCCCCGTTCAACGACGACCACAGGAGCGTCTGATGACTGAGAAGGTTCTTGTCACGCCTGCCGAACTCTCCGAAATGCTCTCTTCCCCGACCACGGTGGTGATCGACACCCGAAATCCCGAGGCGTACGCGGCCGGCCATATCCCCGGCGCCGTCAACATCCACGAGATCTTTACGTATCTGGCGACCTCGACGCCCGAAGGCGTCAAGGAGATGAGCGAGAAATTCGCCGCTGCGTTCGGCGCCGCCGGCCTGTCGGGCGAAGAAACCGCCGTGATCTACGAGCAGTCGATGAACACCGGCTTCGGCCAGTCCTGCCGCGGCTACGTGCTGCTGACCTATCTGGGCTATCCGAAGGTCAAGATCCTGCACGGCGGCTACGCGGCCTGGACCGCCGCTGCGCTGCCGACCACGACCGAGGTGCCGTCTCCGACGCCGAAGACGTTTGCGGTCGATCCGGCCGCGGCCTCGATCCTGGTCGATCTCGAAGCCATGAAGGCCGCGGTCGGCGACGCCGGCAAGGTCAAGCTCGACACCCGCGATGTCGACGAATGGATCGGCGAAAGCTCCTCGCCCTACGGCAAGGATTTCTGCCCGCGCAAGGGCCGCATCCCCGGCGCGGTGTGGATCGAATGGTACCGGATGATGAAGCCGTCGCCGGCCGGCCCGATGTTCAAGTCGTCGGCCGAAATTCTCGCTGAGTGCGCCAGCGTCGGCATCACGCCAGACACGCCGGTCGTGCTGTACTGCTTCAAGGGCGCCCGCGCCTCCAACACGCTGGTGGCGCTGAAGGAGGCCGGTATCAAGGACGTCAGCCTGTATTTCGGCTCCTGGAACGAGTGGTCGCGCGATCCGTCGCTGCCGATCGAAGAAGGTCCGCCCTACGCGTCGACCATGCTGATGGCGGCGGAGTAAGCAGGCTCTGCGGGGCGCCGGTCGAAAGGTCGGCTCTCCCGTCGTCAACATGGCTCGACCAACGTCGGCCGAAGTTGCTACTTCGTGTTGGCCGGGTTCTGCCCGGCCATCCACGTCTATCGTCTCGCGTGAATGCCCATGACGCGTAGGCACGCTCGGCCGAAAACGGCGCGTTCTGTCACGGTTGCCTGAATGGCGCGGGAGAAGTCCGAAGGAGTGGTGCCGCAAGAGGGATTCGAACCCCCGACCCCGTCATTACGAATGACGTGCTCTACCAGCTGAGCTATTGCGGCGACCTCGGGAGGGGTGATGCTCCGCCCGAAAACACTAGCCTGGAAAACTCCGGCCCCTGATATCGGCCGGCGGGCGGATTGGCAAGAACCGTGGCCGCCGAAGCCGAGAAATCCTAGCGCGGCGGCCGGTAGCCCCGCCAGCTTCCGCTCTGGCCGGCGGGCGTCGGCGAATGTTCCGAAAACTCCTCCGGGGGCGCCTCCTCGTCCACCCCCGGATCGTCCGGGGCGCGAACGATCGGGATCACCGGCTGCGGCTGAGCCCGGCGATGGAACAGCGGCGGCGACGGCATCGGGATCACGGTTTCGGCCGCGGCAGGAGATTCCATCGCGGTCTTCGCCGCTTCCTTGTCCTTGGCATCCTTCGGCTTGTCGGCCGCCGGCTCCGGTTCGACGGTCACCACCGCCGGCTCGGTCTCGGTCGGCGTCACCACCGCGGCCTCGGCAACGGACTCGATCGTGACGGTCACCGGCTCGTCGGCCTTGGCGGGTGGCAGGGCTTCGGGGGCCGAGGACGCGATGAGAGCGTCGTGGAAAGGGTTGTCCTCGACCACCACCGTCTTCTTGGCCGGCAGAGCGGCGAGCGGCACCTGCCACTGGAAAGCATCGAGCCGGCCGGTAACCGGCGATACCGGACGCCAGTGATCCGAGATATAGCCGTCGGCGGTCCAAACCGCGTCGGGCAGCGCGCGGACCGCGCGCAGCGTCCAGGCGCGCGCCTTGGTGGTGTCGCCGCGCTCGCCGTGCTCGATTTCGGCCATCAGCATCGCGACCCGCTGGGTCGGATTGTCGATGAACGGCTCCAGCGCCCGGCGCGCGCGGGCGAATTCGCCCGCCTCGATGCCGGCGCGGGCGATCGCCAGCGCGCTTTCGAAATCCTGCGAGTTCTTCGCGATCAGGTTCTCGACCCGTGCCAGCCGCAGCGCCGGCGCGTCGCCCGGCTTGATATGCGCATAGGCCTCGGCAAGATCGGGATGCGGCTGCGCCTGCCAGGCGGTCTCGATCACCTTCATGGCGCGGCGCACCTGATGGGTCTGGGCGAGATGCTTAGCCGCCAGCACGGCGGCCGGCACCAGCGTCGGCGCCAGCTTGTTGGCCTCCAGCGCGCTGTCGCGCGACAGGCTTTCGTCGCTGTCCTCGACGTCGAGCGCACGGGCCGTCAGCAGCACGGCGCGCTGGCGGCGGAACGCCTTCTTGTCGATCAGTCCAGCGGAGAAGTTTGTCTCCAGAATTTCGAGTGCGCCGGTCCAGTCGGCGCGGGCACAGCGGAAGCCGAGCACCGCCTGCGAGGCCCAGGCCGAATTCGGCTGCAGCCGCAGCGCTTCCTCGGCGATCGCCAGCGCCGCATAGGGATCGTCTGAGCGCTGCGCCTCGATATAGAGCCCGCGCATGCCGAGCGACTTGGTGTCGTCGCGTCCGGCCATCGCCAGGAACGCCCGGCGCGCGCCTTCGCGATCGCCCTCGAGCTGCGCCGATTGCGCCTGCAGCAGCAGCGCCAGCGGATCGTGCGGCGCATGCCGGCGCGCCGCGGTGGCGTGCTGGCGCGCAGCGGCGGCGTCGCCATGACCGACTGCGAGCAGGCCCTGGGTGATGGCGTGGCGGGCGCGGCCGCTGCGGCGTTCGACCCGGCCGCGCTTCATCCGCCCGGGAGCCCGCAGCAGCGCCGTGATGATCCACCAGACCAGCCCGATCGCCACGATGGCGGCGCCGAGCCCGAGGATGAACACCGGCAGCCTCATCTCGGCGCGCCACGCATTCCACGACAGCACCACGTCGCCGGGCTGTTCGGCCACCCAGGCGGCGCCCGCTGCCGCGAGCGCGATGATCACGAGAAACAGGATGATGCGCAGCATGGGAATCCTATGGCGACGGTTTGGTCAGCGCGGCCAGCGCCGCGGTGGCGAAGGATTGCGAAGCGGCGAGAGCCTGATCGCGGGCCTCGGATTTGTCGATCCAGGATTGAACAGGCGCGCGGTCGGCCGGCGCAAGCGCTTTCAACTCGCGCCGCGCCTCCGCAAGGTCGCCGCGCTGTGCGGCGGCGGTGAGGCGGCCGATGATCGCGGTGCGATCCGGTCCCGGCGTCGCGTCGG
The DNA here is from genome assembly GCF_048594845.1 of Rhodopseudomonas sp. Classification (GTDB taxonomy): domain Bacteria; phylum Pseudomonadota; class Alphaproteobacteria; order Rhizobiales; family Xanthobacteraceae; genus Rhodopseudomonas. The sequence goes on from NZ_JBMDXE010000039.1 coordinate 15,030, forward strand.
AGCGCTGGATTTTCACCAGCCGCTCGGCATTGGCCTGAAAGCGATCGATGAAGTTGGAGTTCGAGGTGGCCTCGTCGGTCGCCAGCAGCTTGGGTAGCAATGCGGTCAGCTCGCGCCCGAGCGCGGCGGCGCTCGGCACGCCGGTCGCGGCAAACGGCTCCAACGGCTTCAGCGTCGCCGGATCCGGCGCAAGCGGCTCCGCGGCCTTGAAGATCGACCCATACGGCGCGCCCTGCTTCACCGTCAGGTCGAGCATGGTGGCAGTCACCAGCCGGCGCAGTGGCAGGTCATCGGTCGCTGCCGCGGTCAGCTTCTTCGTCTCAGGGGAAGCCTTGGCGGCCTGCTCCAAATCGCTCAGCCGCGCATTGATGGCGGCGAGCGCCGCCGCGGAATCCGCAGAGGATTTTTCGGTGGCGGCGCCGTCGCCGGATGCCGGCGTGTCACCTGCGGCGGCGGTCCCACTGGTGGCACCCGTCTTCAGGTCCTTCACGGTGCCGGCGAGCTGGTCGGACTGGCTGCGCAGCGCCGCAAGGTCGTCGTGCAGGCTTGCGACTGTCTTTTCCAGCGCTTCGACCTTGCTGTTCACCGCGGCGTCGCCAGCGGATGCGGCGGTGGAGTCGGCGCTCGCCGGTGCCGGCCGGGCTTCCAGGCTGGCGATCCGCGCCGCCAGGGCGTCGAGCGTGGTGGCGTCCGCCACCGCCGCAGGCTTCGCTCCGGCCGCCGAACGGGATTCGAGATCCGCGATCCGCGCCTTCAGCGCATCGATCGCGGCGGCATCGCCTTGCGGTGCCGACACGCTGCTCGACGACAGGAAGTCCGGCAGCAGCCCGGTCTTGGCGGCGCCCACCACCGCGACCGCGGCGATCGCCACCGCCAGGATCGGCGGCAGCATCATCGCGGCAAGGCCGGGCCGATGCGGCTCGGCAGACGAAGCCCGCATCACGGGCTCGTCGGCCGCGATCCGAGTCTCAGGCGCTGAAGCCTCCGGAGCAGCTTCGATGTGGTCCTCTTGAGGGCGACCAGCCGGTTCGACAGCGGCATCGTCGGCCGCGGCGTGCTGGGCCGACTCGGGCCGGTCTTCGGCGACGTCCTGCACCGACGCGTCACCGACATCATCAGGCGCCGGCTTGTCCCGATGGTCCTCTTGGTGTTGCGCGTCCTCGTGTCCGGGCCTGTTCTCGACCATCCGCAATCGTTCCTCGTCACCTGTCGGCCGCATCCGTTGCCGGTCCGGCGTGTTGTTGCTTAACGCGCCGGCATGCCGAGCGCGCGGTCCAGCGCTTCGAATAGCGCCGGCTCGTCCGGCGTGCGCGCCACCATCACCTGCGTCGCCCCCGCTTCGCGCACCACGTCGGAGACCTGCTCCGACAGGCAGCATTGCGGGATCGCCAGCGCCGAAATTTCGATGCCGGACGCGCGCGTGGCCTCGACGAAGGCTCGCGCGCTGCGCCGCGAATAATGCAGCACGGCGTCGATCCGGTTGGCGGCGAAGTCATCGCAGACGCTGGTCGGCAGGGTTGGCACCGGCACCATCCGATAGGTCGTCTGCATCACCACGTCGAAGCCGTCCTGGCGCAGTTCGCCGGCGAGGTCGCGCGACAGGTCGGCGCCGGCCAGATACAGCAACGCGCCGGCGGTCTTCTTTTTCCCGCGCAGGCTGTCGGCGACCTTCAGCCGCAGCTTGGCGGCGTCGCCATCGGCGACGATCACATCCGTAAAGCCGGATTCGCGGGCGGCGCGCGCGGTGTGTTTGCCGACCGCGAACAGCGGCAGCTTCAGCAGCCGGGAAAATCCAGATTGATCGGCGATCGCCCGCAGCGCATTGGCGCTGGTGACGATCACGCCCGTATAGGCGGCGTCCGGATCGTCCGGAAACGGCAGCGGCTCGAACCGCAGCATCGGAGCCAGCAGCACGTCATGGCCCTTGGCGCGGAGCGCCGCGGCTGTCGCGTCATTGTCGGGTTGCGGGCGGGTGACGAGCAGTGCCACGCCTGACGTCCTCATCTGCGAGAGGGAAACAGGAGTCGTTGCGGCCGCCGCCACCATCACCGATTTCGGCGGACCATCAGACTTTACCGGAGCCGCGGAGCGCCGACCGGATGATTGCATTCCGCGACCCCGCAATGCTACGCGAGGCAAGGAGAACGCCGGTTCGGCCGCAAACGCAAGGGCTCAATTTGACTAGGGAACAAACCTTGCTGGTGCTCGGAATCGAGACCACCTGCGACGAAACGGCCGCCGCGGTGGTCGAGCGCCGCGCCGACGGCAGCGGCCGGATTCTCTCCAATGTGGTGCGCTCGCAGACCGACGAACACGCGCCATTTGGTGGTGTAGTACCGGAGATCGCGGCGCGCGCCCATGTCGATCTGCTCGACGGCATCGTGGCGACCGCAATGCGGGATGCCGGCGTCGGCTTCGCCGAACTTTCAGGCATCGCGGCCGCCGCTGGCCCCGGGCTGATTGGCGGCGTCATTGTCGGGCTGACGACGGCAAAAGCGATCGCGCTGGTGCACAACACGCCGCTGATCGCCGTCAATCATCTCGAAGCGCATGCGCTGACGCCGCGGCTGACGGATGGCACCGAATTTCCTTACTGCCTGTTTCTCGCCTCCGGCGGCCACACCCAGATCGTCGCGGTGCTCGGCGTCGGCGACTATGTCCGGCTCGGCACCACCGTCGACGATGCGATCGGCGAGGCGTTCGACAAGATCGCCAAGCTGCTCGGCCTGCCCTATCCGGGCGGCCCGCAAGTCGAGCGCGCCGCGGCGGCAGGCGATGCGGCGCGGTTCGCGTTTCCGCGGCCGATGCTGGGCCGGCCGGACGCCAATTTCTCGCTGTCGGGGCTGAAAACGGCGGTGCGCAACGAAGCCAGCCGGCTGACCCCGCTGGAGCCGCAGGACATCGCCGATCTGTGTGCCGGCTTCCAGGCCGCGGTGCTGGACTCGGTCGCCGACCGGCTCAGTGCCGGGCTGCGGCTGTTCAAGGAGCGGTTCGGCCCGCCGAAGGCGCTGGTTGCGGCCGGCGGCGTTGCGGCCAACCAGGCGATCCGCCGCGCGCTGCGCGAGGTCGCCGCCAAGGCGCAGACCACCCTGATGGTGCCGCCGCCGGCGCTCTGCACCGACAATGGCGCGATGATCGCGTGGGCCGGCGCCGAACGGCTTGCGCTCGGCATCACCGACACGCTGGACGCCGCGCCGCGGGCCCGCTGGCTGCTCGACGCCAACGCGACGGCGCCGGGGAAATTCGCGAATACGCGGGCGGGATTCTAGGCAGGCGCGCCGCTATGATTTGGACGTGAGATCATGACGTCGTTTGACAGTATCGCCGTGCTCGGCGGGGGAGCCTGGGGGACAGCGCTCGCGCTGACGGCCGCCCGCGCAGGCCGCAGCGTCATTCTCTGGGAGCACGATGCGGGCCATGCCGAGCATCTGGCGACCGCGCGCGAGAGCAAATTCCTTCCCGGCGTGCGGCTCGATGACGCGATCAAGGTGACGCATGATCTCGCCGAAGCGGCGCGAGCCGCGGCGCTGCTGCTGGTGGTGCCGGCGCAGGTGATGCGGCCGGTGGTGACGTCGCTGGCGCCGCTGATCGCTCCGCGCACGCCGCTGGTCGCCTGCGCCAAGGGCATCGAGCACGGCACCCATCGGTTCATGACCGAAATCATCGCCGAATGCGCGCCGGCCGCGATCCCGGCGATCCTGTCGGGGCCAAGCTTTGCGGCGGACGTGGCGCGCGGCCTGCCGACCGCGGTGACGATCGCGGCCGCCGATGTGGCGGTGGCGCAAGCGCTCGCGCAGGCGATGAATTCCGGCAGCTTCCGGCCCTATCACTCGACCGACGTGCGCGGCGTCGAACTCGGCGGCGCTACTAAGAACGTGATGGCGATCGCGGCCGGCATCGTCGAGGGCCGCAAGCTCGGCGCCTCGGCGCTGGCCGCAATGACGACGCGCGGCTTCGTCGAGCTGGTGCGGTTCGGCAAGGCCTACGGCGCGCGGATCGAGACCATGCACGGCTTGTCCGGCCTCGGCGATCTGACGATGTGCTGCTCGACGCCGCAGTCGCGCAATTTCTCGTTCGGCATGGCGCTCGGCCGCGGCGAGAGCATCGACACCGCCGCGCACGGCAAGCTCGCCGAGGGCTATTATACGGCGCCGGTGCTGCTCGAGATGGCGCAGGCGAAGAATGTCGACATGCCGATCTCGACCGCGGTGGTGGCGATCCTGGCCGGCAAGCTCGACGTCGACAAGGCAATCGAAGGGCTGCTGACGCGGCCGCTCAAGGCGGAGGAATAGAACTTGGCGTACTGGCTGGTGAAATCCGAACCGTCGGTGTGGTCGTGGGACCAGCAGGTGGCCAAGGGCGCCAAGGGCGAGGCCTGGACCGGTGTGCGCAACCACTCCGCCAAGCTGCACATGATGGCGATGAAAAAGGGCGACCGCGCCTTCTATTATCACTCCAACGAGGGCAAGGAGATCGTCGGCATCGCCGAGATCATCCGCGAAGCCTATCCGGATCCGACCGACGAGAGCGGCAAGTTCGTCTGCGTCGACATCAAGGCCGACAAGCCGCTGAAAACCCCGGTGACGCTGAACGCCGTCAAAGCCGAACCCCGCCTCGCCGAGATGGCGCTGCTGAAATACTCGCGCCTCTCGGTACAGCCGGTGACGGCCGAGGAGTGGAAGCTGGTCTGCAAGATGGGCGGGCTGTAGGGCTCCTGAGCCGTCATGGCCGGGCTTGACCCGGCAATCCATCCTCTTCGCCAAGATCGCTTCTTTTTGGTTCGCTGCGCGAACGATGGATGCGCGGGTCAAACCCGCGCATGACGGGTCACTTTTTGGCGCCACAGTGCCCTCAACGGCCGCACGGCGGTTGCCCATGGACATCGCCGCCGTATCCGCGCATCACCGCGCGATGAGCTCCGCCATCGCCGATCCGGTCGCCTTCATCCATGCCAACACGCGGCTGCGTCCGGTGCCGTTGGTGCCGGAAGTGTCGCTGCATGTCGCCGATGAGGCGTTGCCGCTGTGGAGCAAGACCGAGGAGGAACTCGGCGAGGCGGGCTTGCCGCCGCCGTTCTGGGCATTCGCCTGGGCGGGCGGGCAGGCGCTGGCGCGCTACGTGCTGGATCATCCAGAGGACGTCGCCGGTAAGGACGTCATCGATCTCGCCTCCGGCTCGGGCCTGGTCGCGATCGCCGCGATGAAAGCCGGCGCACGCCGCGTCACCGCGTTCGACATCGACTCCTTCGCCCGTGAGGCGATCGCTATCAATGCGGCGGCGAATGGCGTGCCGCTCGACGTCAGCGGCGACGACCTGCTCGGCGGTCCGCATCCGCTGGCCGCGCAAGTCGTGCTCGCCGGCGACATCTTCTATCAGCAGGACATCGCCGGCCTTGCCTTTGCGTTTCTGCAGAGCCGAGCCATAAAGGGCGCGCGCGTGCTGATCGGCGATCCGGGACGCTATTACTTGCCGAAAGATCAGCTGACGGAGCTCGCAATCTACAGCGTGCCGGTGACGCGCGAGCTGGAGGATGCCGAAATCAAGAAGACGGGTGTGTGGACGCTGAAGTAGTCCGCAGTGCATCCCCATCACAAGCCGTCACCCTCCGCGAAAGCGGAGGGCCCAGTATTCCAGAGCGGTCGTGATTGATAACCAGCTCTCTGGAATACTGGGTCGCCCGGTCGAGCCGGGCGATGACGTTTGGGGGTGGGGCGACGCCCTGCTTAACCTCAGCAGGGGCTAGCCATCTCAAGCCGCCGCCGCCGTCACCACCTGCGCCAGCAGCTGCTCGCGCTTCTGCTGCGAGCGCGTCCCCTTCAGCGTCGCGGCGAAGCGCTCGAGGATTCCGTCTTCGAACGCGGTGACGATGGTGGCGTGGACGTAGCTCTTGCGGCAGATCGCCGGCGTGTTGGCGAGCTCATCCGCGGCCTGGCGAAGCGCGTTCAGCACCTGCTTGCGCCGGCCGGTGGCGCTCGGCGCCGGCTCGATCCGCGCCAGCGATTCCAGCACCACGGCCGAGGCCATCAGGGTGCGAAAATCCTTCAGCGAAATCTTGATGCCGGCGATCTCGCGCAGGAACACGTTGACCTGCGTGGCGGTGACGGCGTGCACTGCGCCGTCATTGCCGACATACTGAAACAGCCGCCTGCCTTTGAGCTTGCGCAGGATCTCGATCGCCCGCACCAAGCGAGCCGCGCCGCATTCCTTGCGCACCGCCTTGCCGCCCTTGGCCTTGAACGACAGGATCACGCAGTCGTCCTCGATCGCGACGTTCGACTTCAGCAGCGTCGCGGCGCCGCGGGTGCCATTGAGACGGGCGTAGGATTCACTGCCGGGCCGGATCGCGGTCCGGGCGATCAGCTCGATCACGGCGGCCAGCGCGAATTCCCTTGTCGGCTCGTCGCCCGACAGATGCTTGGTGACCGCGCGGCGGATCTTCGGCAGCGCGCCGACCAACTGCGCCAGGCGGTGCGCCTTGCGGGTCTCGCGCACCTTCTCCCAGTCGGAATGATAACGGTATTGCAACCGGCCGGCAGCGTCGCGGCCGACCGCCTGCAGATGCGAGGACGGATCGGCCGCGTAGCGGACGTCCTCATAGGCCGGCGGCATCGCCAGCGCGTTGAGCCGGCTGATGACGTGCTGCTGTTTGACCGGCGAGCCGTCGGCGCGCTGATATTGGAAGCGCTTGCCGCGGCGAATCCGCCGGATGGTGAGCTGTTCGGGCTCGCCCAAATTCAGGCCGAGATCCTTTGCCAACACCTCGACGGCGACGGCGGCTTCGCCGAGGGCTTCGGGCGTCTCGAAATTCTGCTGGTCCATCATGGCCTTGCACGACCTCTGCGGTGGCCGGCGATAATGCCGGCCGGGGCGCGATGTTCCGAACGGCCGCGATGATGCCCGCTGGTGGGTCAGCCCTAAATGTTGTGACCCTTCTTGCGCAGTTCCTCGACCATCTGCTTCTGCAGTTCGGAGCCGACCGCGCGGCCGAATGCCTGGCCGGCCGCCATGGTCTGCTGGGTGAGAGACGGCGACTTGTCGAGCAGCTTGGCGCCGGTCGGGGTGCGATAGAACGCCAGCAGGCTGCGCATTTCGTCGGGCGTGAAGGTCTTGGCATAGATCAGCGTGACCGCATCGATCAGCTCGCCGAGCCGCGCTTCGAACCCCTTCGTCAGCACCGGCACCATCGCGTCATAGTCGCGAGCGACCTCGGCCCGGCCCTGCACGATGCTCGGCTTCAAGCTGGCCAGCATGGCCGGCACCAGCGCCTTGAACTGGTCGGCAAAGCGGGTGGTGACAACCACCTCCCGCGCCAGGCTCATGGCCTCGGACGACGGCTGGTCGTCGGCATGGGCCGGCAGGCTGGCGCATGCGGCGAACAGCCACCCCAATAGCGCCAGCAGCAGGACGGCCGGCCGAGGCCTGGCCGGCAACCGAACACGCGGCGACGCGAACTGCAGCGAATCTGTCAAACCCATTCCCGAAACTCCCTTGATCGGCCGGCGCCACCAGACAAAAGTGGCATTGCATTCCGCTTGCCGGTCCGGAAAGCAACAACGCATAATCGCCCCAACAAACCAACATGAAGAACGTCTGCCGCGCCGTTCGTGGCAGCACAGTGGAGGATTTGATGTCCGAGAAGATTTATGACGTGCCCTCGGAATGGGCGAGCCGCGCCTTCGTCGACGATGCGAAGTATCGCGAGATGTATGCCCGCTCGGTCGATGACCCGAACGGCTTCTGGGCCGACGAAGCTAAACGCGTCGACTGGATCAAGGCGCCGACCAAGATCGACAATTCGTCGTTCGCGCCCGGCAACGTCTCGATCAAATGGTTCGAGGACGGCGTCCTCAACGTCGCCTACAACTGCATCGACCGCCATCTCGCCAAGCGTGGCGATCAGGTCGCGATCATCTGGGAAGGCGACGATCCCTCGCAGTCGCGCAGCATTACCTATCGCGAGCTGCACGACGAGGTCTGCAAGTTCGCCAACATCCTGCGCAACCGCAATGTCGGCAAGGGCGACCGCGTCACCATCTATCTGCCGATGATTCCCGAGGCCGCATTCGCAATGCTGGCCTGCGCCCGCATCGGCGCGATCCATTCGGTGGTGTTCGCCGGCTTCTCGCCGGATAGCTTGGCCGGCCGCATCAACGACTGCCAATCCAAGATCGTCATCACCGCCGACGAAGGCCTGCGCGGCGGCCGCAAGGTGCCGCTGAAGGCCAATGTCGATGCGGCGCTGAAGAAGTGCGAAGGCGTCGACTGGGTGATGGTGGTGAAGCGCACCGGCGCCGCCATCGAAATGGATGACGTTCGCGACTTCTGGTACCACGAGGCCGCCGAGATGGTGACCACCGAGTGCCCGGTGGAGCACATGCACGCGGAAGACCCGCTGTTCATCCTCTACACCTCGGGCTCGACCGGCCAGCCCAAGGGCGTGCTACACACTTCGGGCGGCTATCTCGTATTCGCGTCGATGACGCACCAATACGTGTTCGATTATCACGACGGCGACATCTACTGGTGCACCGCCGACGTCGGCTGGGTCACCGGCCACAGCTACATCCTCTATGGGCCGCTCGCCAACGGCGCCACCACGCTGATGTTCGAAGGCGTGCCCAACTACCCGAGCAATTCGCGGTTCTGGGAAGTCATCGACAAGCACAAGGTCAACATCTTCTACACCGCGCCGACCGCGATCCGCGCCTTGATGCAGGGCGGCGACGAGCCGGTGAAGAAGACCTCGCGCGCCTCGCTGCGGCTGCTCGGCTCGGTCGGTGAGCCGATCAATCCGGAAGCGTGGGAATGGTATCACCGCGTCGTCGGCGACGATCGCGGACCGATCGTCGACACCTGGTGGCAGACCGAGACCGGCGGCATCCTGATCACGCCGCTGCCCGGCGCCACCAAGCTCAAGCCCGGCTCGGCGACCCGGCCGTTCTTCGGCGTGGTGCCCGAGATCCTCGATCCGGAGGGCAAGGTGCTGGAGGGCGAGTGCACCGGCAATCTCTGTCTGGCGAAATCCTGGCCGGGCCAGATGCGCACCGTCTATGGCGACCACGCCCGGTTCGAGCAGACCTACTTCTCGGCCTATAAGGGCAAGTACTTCACCGGCGACGGCTGCCGCCGCGATCCCGACGGCTATTACTGGATCACCGGCCGCGTCGACGACGTCATCAACGTCTCGGGACATCGCATGGGCACGGCCGAGGTCGAGTCGGCGCTTGTCAGCCACGACAAGGTGTCGGAGGCCGCCGTCGTCGGCTATCCGCACGACATCAAGGGCCAGGGCATCTACGCCTATGTGACCCTGATGGCCGGCGAGGAGCCGACCGAGGAGCTGCGCACGGAGCGGGTCGCCTGGGTCCGCAAGGACATCGGCCCGATCGCCTCGCCCGACCTGATCCAGTTCGCGCCGGGCCTGCCCAAGACCCGCTCCGGCAAGATCATGCGCCGCATCCTGCGCAAGATCGCCGAGGACGATTTTGGCGCGCTCGGCGATACGTCGACACTGGCCGATCCCGCCGTCGTCGACGACCTGATCGCCAACCGGCAGAACAAGGCTAAGGCCTAGTCGCACCAGCCACCGCGCTGGCCTCCGTCGTATCGCCTCCCGAGGCCGGCGCCGATCATGGCGTCGGCGAGGCTGGCGCCGTCGGCGGTCGCGACATCCGCGGTGACGCGTCCGCCG
>NZ_JBMDXE010000390.1:0-6001 GCF_048594845.1 Rhodopseudomonas sp.
GCGGCTTCCATCTGGCGTGCGGATCTACGCGGTCGGTGACGTTCACGGCCGTGCAGACCTGCTGGCGCGCAATTTCGAAGCCATTGATGCGGATCTTGTTGAGCGGCCGATTGCGAGGTCGATCGAGGTTTATCTGGGAGACTATGTCGATCGCGGGCCGAATGCTCGCGGTGTGCTCGATCTGTTGATCGAGCGGCGGGGCAAGCGCGAGGCAGTGTGCCTCAAAGGTAATCACGAAGCCTTCATGCTGGACGTGCTCGCGGAGCCCCGCAAGCTTGGCGACTGGCGGCTGTTTGGCGGGCTGCCGACGCTGCTGTCCTACGGCCTTCGGCCCAGCGTCAATCCAGGCCCCGACGAGCAAGTTGATTTGGTGAAAAGTCTCACCCAATCGATGCCGGACGGCCATCTGGCCTTTCTGCGGAGCTTGCAATCCTCGTTCAGTTTCGGCGACTATTACTTCGTTCATGCCGGTGTGCGGCCCGGCGTCGCTCTGGACGCCCAGCGCGATGAGGATCTGCTCTGGATTCGCGATGAGTTTCTCAACAGCACGGCCGATTTCGGCAAGTACGTCGTTCACGGGCACACGCCGGTCCCCGAGCCAGAAATCCATTCGAACCGCATCAACATCGACACGGGCGCTTATGCGACGGGAAAGCTGACTCTGCTGGCCATCCAGGACGACGTGATGGCGGCGATTTAAGGCGGAAAGCGATGCTTCAGGTCCTCGAGCGTGGTGGTGCGTCGCCGTTCGGGCGTCCAATGCGAAAAGCTGGTCCGGGAAAAGCCGCGGCGGCGTGGCGTTTCGCAGTCGCAGTGCTGGGCGCGCTGTTGCTGTTCTATTCCGCTGCGCGCGTCGCCGTGGCGCTGAGCGCCCAGCAGGGGGAATTGAACGACGCGAGGCGCTTGGCTGCAAGGCTGACATGGAATGGTGCTGCGTTGGCGGATGAGGCCGCCGCGCGTGCGCGCCGTGTGCTGGACCAGCCATCCGCCGATGCATCGGCGCTTCGAACGGACAACGCGGAAGCACAGGCGGCGCTGATGGACGCGTTGTCGGTCTCGCCGCTCTCGGCAGAGCATTGGCTGCTGCTCGCCCTGCTGAAGCGGCAACGCGGCGAGCCGGCCGTCGCGTCATTGAAAATGTCGTTTCTGACGGGTCCAATTCCGCCGGTTGTCGTTCTCGCACGTTTACGTGCGGTAGCGACCAGCGCGGCGGCACGTGACGAGGAGATTTCTTTGCTGGCTCAATCGGATATCCGGGGGCTGCTGGTCCCGTCGGCGCCGGCGGTCGAGCAACAACTTCGCGGCATCCTTCGGGATGCAACGCCGGACGGGCGTGCGTTTCTGCGGTCCGCAATTTCGGCCGTCGACGTTGGCCTCGCGGCGAAGCTTCAATAGCTCTTTCGGCCGGCCGGACCGGTCGATGCGCCTCGTTTAATTCGAATTGCTCGCGCGGGTTCATGTCAGCCCACGAATGGCGTCACGCCTGTCCGACCGCTTTCGGCCAATTTAAATATAAACACATAATGTCATTTAATGTTGCGACGAATTGCGTTTCCGCTGCTCCTGTGCTGCAAATAGGCCGGGCAAGAAGGGGAACGTCTTTGGCACGGATGTTTGGCGTTGTGCTGTCGCTTGTCATGGCGACTTTCTGGTTCGTCATGACGGTATCACCAGCTTCGGCAATATCGGCCGCGCTGGCGAAAAAATGCCAGTCCGCCGCGCTTCTCGCATTTCCAAATCAGCGCGTCGGGACCATGTCGGGCGTCGAGGCCCGTGAGAAATTCCGGCGCGATTGCGTCGAGAAGAATGGCGAAACAGTTTCCCCGGCATCGACCGAAGCATCGCCGGCCAAGTAGGCAGGATTGACCTTCAGCGCAGATGGGACTGGAGCTTGCCATCCCGATAGGTGCGCTGGATCGCTCTGCCCGATGGCAGTGCATTGGTAGGAATATTCTGGATCGCGGTCGGTCGTGACGGTTGCACCGTCGCGCCCTGTCCGGTGGGCCGCGTGGCCCCGGAGGTCGGTGTCTGCTTGATGCCTTGTGCATTGGCGGTCTCGCCAAGCGCCAGAGCCGAGAGAAGCAGCGCGATCCTGAGCATGTCCATATCCCGAGGCGTTCACGTTGAACGACTTTAGCGTTCAAGCAGGATTGTTGCCAGATATTAAATTTTATTTCGGACGCGCTCCGGCTGGATTGGCAATAATTAAATAATTCTCAGCGGGAGTTTCGTCTTTTCGGCTGCTGATATTTAATATAAGGCTGAGAGGCTGCCGCACGCTGAGCGATGCGGATGGGCGGCGCGACATTCCCGAGCGGAGGGACATTCCATGGTGCTGAAAATGATGTCTGTCGCAATCTTCGCTGTCGGCGCGATGATCGCCGCGCCATCGGGAGCGGGCGCCGCAATGCCCGTAACGCCGTGGGCGCGGGCAGTGGACGTCGTGCCGGCCTCGTTCTGGGCGCGGCCTTATCCCGACGGCTATACGGGCTGGCGCCGCTGTCCGCTGGTGCGAGTCCAGACCGAATATGGCTGGTATTGGGAGCGTCTTTGTGCCGCCGAATCGACTGAGCCGGTGCTGCGTCGGGCGTATTGAAGCCCCGCCACAGTCGCTGACGGTCAGGGCTGCGCCCGACAAGGTCCGAGCCTGATATTGGCGTGGTCCTTCGTGCGGTGCCCCAGGGATCGGTTGCTATCTGTAGCGCGAGCGGCCGTCGTGCTTGTAGTTGCGATATTCCCGGAGGGGCGGCCGCACACCCAGCGGGATGGTTGACCTCTGAGGGCCCAGATTGGGCGTGGATGTCGATCGCGACGGCGTCGAGCTCGGCGCACCCGAAGAGGTGCGGCTCGTGGCGGGACTGGATGGATCCTTGACGCCCTGTGCGCAGGCGATGGACGTCGACATTCCGACACTGAAGGCTGCCGCAGCAACGAGTATCCGCATGATGAACCCCCCGGGTCTTACACCGTCACGGTTTTCGTGGGCCAACTCTCGGTCGCAATCGACGTTCCGCCTTGGCTGCTGCCACAGCAGTCGCATGGGCGGTCGCAGCATGGGCAGCGCAGGCTGCGGTCCCAGAGCACGAAATGCAGCTCACCCCCGGCAGGTTATTTAATGCCGCGGACGGTGCTGACAATTGAGTTTGATGAGCCGCGCTTGGCGATGCTGCGATTGAGATGAGGCCATTGGCCAAATTTCCCTGGCCGTCGAAGCCGCGGCTCAAATCCGCCTTACAAGTTGAACGAATGACAACGTCTGACAGCCTCACGCGGTTGCGATCCTCGCCAGCGGACAATCCTCTGCAAGTGTATTTTTCCTTGGCGCTGTCGCGCATGATCGACGCCGCGCAAGCGGACCAGGCGCAGCTTCGCCATACGATTTACGAACTCGCACGGGTGAAGCTGCGGGAGGAATTCCGTCACCGAGACGTCGAAGACATCGAACGCTTGGTTGCTGCGCTCGACGGCGCGATCGAAGGTGTCGAGTCGTTTGCCGACCGGCGCGACAGCCAGCCGGAATGGCAATCAGCCTTGGCTCGGCTGGCCGCGCCGGACGATGTCGTCAGGCCGTTCGTTGCTGCACGGACTATTCTTCACGGCGACCACGCGGCGCCCATGTTGCGTGAAAAGTCTGCTGCGGGCGAGGCGAGGATTGATCCGGGGGCCGCCGGGCACCTCGGCAAGCTGCCGTCACGCGCCTTTCCGTCGACGAGCTTTGCAGTTGTTGGACGCCTTGTGCTGATTGGGGCTCTGATCGCGGGCAGTGGTGCGACGGCTTTGAATTGGACCCGACTGCATCGCATCGCACTTGAGTGGCGGCCGTCCGCGTCAGACGTTGCTTTGACCCAGAGCAGTTCCGATACGAACGGCCGCGAAGCGCCCGATACACCATCGCCGACGTCGCATCCGCCGCCGGCTCCGACCGCGCCGGGCTTCCCGTTGCCGTCCAGTTTCGGCGTCTATGCCATCGATGGAGATCGGCTTGTCGAACTCAAGCCGCTCCCGGGCAGAGTGCCAGATCCCCGCGTTGCAATTTCTGCGGCGATTACGACGCCGAGCGATGCGCGTCTTGCATCGAGCCAGCCACGCTTCGTGTTGTTCAGGCGCGACCTGGTCGCGAATGCGCCTGAAGCGTTGCAGATGCGGGTTGTCGCAAAGGTCAGGAGCGCGATGGCGGCTCGTCGCGATGCGAAGTCTTCGGAGGCGAGAGAGACGGACACCTGGGTTATTCGCAACATCTCTCTCCCTTACAGGGTCGGTCCGATTGAAGGACAGTCCGAGATGATCCTGATCCAACCTGAGGCCGACGATCGGCCGCTACCGGCGGGGCGCTACGCTCTTGTCATCAAGGGCCAGGCCTTCGATCTGTCAGTGGACGGCCGGGTCACCGATCCACGACACTGCCTGGAGCGCGTCAACGCCGCGAACGGGACCTTCTATACGCCTTGCCCCGGCGGCTAGAGCGCCACTTCGTCACGGGCGCGTGGCCAGCACCTCACTGTGCTCCGGGAAGCTGGCGACAACCGTTGCTTTCAATGTCTCGAAACGGTGGATGTTCGCTTCGAGTTCGCGGAGCCGGCGTTCGCCGTTGGCGATTTCAAAGCTGAACACGTTCTGCAACGCCGTGTTCGCGGGCTCCCGGTCGAGATATTCGTCGGCGTCGTTACCGACCGTCATGGCGGCGCGCGCCAACACGTCGCTCAGCCGTCTGCCCAAGCCGGCGTGTTCCGCCCGGCAGGCCTGCAGAGCGAGGTCGATGGTCTCAGCGATTGACGCGACGCGGAGCGCGTCCGAGCGGCGGTCGCGCTCCGGCGAGCGCGCTCTGAACACGTCGTTCGTCTTTGTTCGGCCGAACAGCTTGAACATCGCGCCCACCTTAAGCTCCTGTCCCAAACCCACGCGGCGCCCTTCGTTTTTCGATCGCGCGGTGCGCCTCCGCTATCAATCTCAGTCGATCCGTTCTGCCAGCGCCCACCTCCAGGCAATCGCTCCGAATGTTACGCCGGCCACGGCGATGTACGCGGCTAGACAACCTGACAGGAAAAGTGCGGTTCCGGTGAATGCCCGCAGCAAACGCGCAACCTTGGCCAACATAGCCTCCAATTAAATATTAATATATTAATATCAGGCTTTGAGGTGATCGCCAGCATAAAGTGGTGCTGGCCCAGACCAGTCGCCGCGTGTGCATGGCCTCTATTGAATGTCGATAAGATGGACTGTGCGCCGCAATCGGCGGCTCGCGTCCGCCGCACCGCGGCGCCCGGCTCGTCTTGGCGGAGGGGCAACGGCCTGGCGGCCCGCCCGGCGTGGAAGGCGGAGAGCGGTCAATGACTGTAGATGGTCGATTCCAACTGTGAATTGGTTTCCTTGCGATCGTGGTGTTGGCTCTGGGGCTGGTCGTCTGGCAGCTCTATCAAGCCACCCTCACAGGCTGCGCTGGCTCCGGAGTCGGGTGATCGCGTCACTGGTTCTGCGGGTGGATTTTCCTCGCGGCCTTTTAATATGCTTGCGATTAGGGCTGGAAGCGAACTCGATCCCGAAACGTACGGTGGCGCACTAATCGGGCGTTACAGCGGGGCTGCCCGGCGTCGAGCGAAGCAGCACTCTATCATTTGGCGGCCCTTCCAGCGAGCTGCATGTAAGGCCGCGTGTGCTTTGCTTCCAATAGGCCGGCGCGTCGCCCGTCTCGGTCCCGTGACAAAGGCTTATGATCTTCTACGGCCCAGTGCGGAGTTCGTGCAACCATTGTCAAGCGCGCTCGCGAGCCTTCCTGACTAGCCAAGCGAACCGGCGCGCTGAGGTGCTCCTTATGGGGACGGCAGCGAGATGTCGGGGCCTGTCGCGAGCCGCACATAGGCCGAGAGAGGACTGAAGCTCCTCTGCGCGAGCGATCAAACGCTGGGCATGCTTACTCACAGGGCAGGTTGTCGAACGTCCCGGCCTTGGAGGTCCTATGGAGAATTTGAGGCATTTTGCGCCTGTACAGGATCCATCGTTCAGC
>NZ_JBMDXE010000391.1:0-28149 GCF_048594845.1 Rhodopseudomonas sp.
GGCGGGGGGGGCCCCCCGCCCGTCTCCGCGAGGCCGAGCGGCTCGGCTGCGTCGAGGCGCCCCCTCACCCGCCCGGCTTCGCCGGTCGACCTCTCCCCGCGCGCGGGGAGAGGTTAGGCCTTGCTCGGCGCGCACGTCTTCCTGCAAAGTCGACCTACATATGCCCGACTTCGTCCGGCACGTCGTAGAAGGTCGGGTGGCGATAGATCTTGCTCTCGGCGGGCTCGAACAGCATGCCGGATTCGGCGGGATCGCTCGCCGTGATGGCGCTCGACGGCACCACCCAGATCGACAGGCCTTCGCCGCGGCGAGTGTAGACGTCGCGGGCGGCCTGCAGCGCCAGCGTGGCGTCGGCGGCGTGCAGCGAGCCGACGTGCTTGTGTGCGAGGCCGTTGCGGCTGCGGATGAAGACTTCCCACAGCTGCGTGTTCGGCGTGGTCATCAGACTCCTCCCGGAGATATCGAGCCGCGGACGTTTACGCCGCGAGTTTTTTCTTGCGCTTCTCGGCATAAGCCGCCGCCGCTTCACGCACCCAGGCGCCCTGGTCGTGCGCCTTGCGGCGGGCGGCGAGGCGGTCGCGGTTGCAGGGGCCGTTGCCGGCGAGCACCTGCTTGAATTCGTCCCAGTCGATCGTGCCGTACTCCCAATGCCCAGTGTCGACGTTCTTTTTCAGATCGGGATCGGGCAGCGTCAGGCCGAGATAGTGCGCCTGCGGCACGGTGGCATCGACGAATTTCTGGCGCAGCTCGTCGTTGGAGAAGCGCTTGATTTTCCACTTGGTCGAGGTGTCGCTATGCTGGCTGTCGCCGTCGGGCGGGCCGAACATCATCAGGCACGGCCACCACCAGCGGTTCAGCGCATCCTGCGCCATCGCCTTCTGCTCGGCCGAGCCCTTGGCCAGAGTCAGCATGATCTCGTAACCCTGGCGCTGGTGGAACGACTCCTCCTTGCAGACGCGGATCATCGCGCGCGCATAGGGGCCGTAGGAACAGCGGCACAGCGGGATCTGGTTCATGATCGCGGCCCCGTCGACCAGCCAGCCGATCGCGCCGATATCCGCCCAAGTCAGCGTCGGATAGTTGAAGATCGACGAGTACTTCGCCTTGCCGCTCAGCATCTGATCGACCAGCTCTTCGCGCGAGCTACCGAGCGTCTCGGCGGCGGCGTAGAGATACAGGCCGTGGCCGCACTCGTCCTGCACCTTGGCGAGCAGCGCCGCCTTGCGGCGAAGCGTCGGCGCGCGGGTGATCCAGTTGCCTTCCGGCAGCATGCCGACGATCTCGGAATGGGCGTGCTGCGAGATCTGCCGCGTCAGCGTCTTGCGATAGGCGGCCGGCATCCAGTCGTTCGGCTCGATCCGCTCTTCGGCGTCGATCCGCTGCTGGAACCGCGCGGCGCGGCCGGCGTCCTCGAGGTTGCGATCCTCGGCTTCGGTGGTGTTGAGCGCCTGTGTGTACATGGCGGACCTCGGCGTTCCTCGTTGCCCGAGCCCTGCAGCCCGGCCTTGTTGGAAATATAATTGACCAATTGGACGGTCAATGCAAGTGTCGGAACCGCATCATCCGCAGCGCGCGCCGGCGCGCCGCGCTGCCACGAGTTTGCCTCAGGGAATTTGCGCATCATGGCTCGCACGCGAGCGACCGACTACGATCAGAAACGCCTCGGCATCCTGGCGCGTTCCGCGAAACTGTTCGCCGAGCACGGCTACACCGGCACATCGATCACCATGATCGCCGACGCTTGCGGCGTCTCCAAGGCGCTGATGTACCACTACTACCGCTCCAAGGACGCGGTGCTGTTCGACCTGCTGGCCGATCATCTGCAGCATCTCGTGAGCGTGGTCGAGGAAGCGGCGCAGCAGGCCGAACCGGCCGAGCGACTGTTCGCCATCTCGGCAGCGTTGCTCGAAGCCTATCGCGGCGCCGATGCCGAGCATCAGGTACAAATCTCCAGCCTCAAGCTGCTGCCGGCCGAGCAGCAGGACGAACTCAAGGCGCTGGAGCGCCGGCTGGTGGTGCTGATGTCGGACGCGATCGCCGCGGCGATTCCCGCAGCCGCTGCCAAGCCGCAGTTGCTCAAGCCGCTGACGATGTCGCTGTTCGGCATGCTGAACTGGCACTATCTTTGGTTCCGCGAAGGCAAGGGCCTGTCCCGCGAAGCCTACGCGCAAATGGCGACGACGCTGATGATCGCCGGCGCCGAGCAGGCGATTGCGGCGGTGGACGGTGGGGCCGACAAGCCGGCGAAGGTGGCGCGGAAGAAGAGCGATGCGCCGGTCGCGCTGGCGCGGCGGGCGTAAGGGCGATCGGCTGCTCCGCGACGAAAGCAGCCACCGGCGGCAAATACAAACTACACGTTCGTCATTCCGGGGCGCTGACGCAGTCAGCGAGCCCGGAATCCATATGCCGCAGCATCGGCTTTTTGGCGGGCGCGGAGAGACCTTCGCGCTGATCGCTGAGCACAGGGGCTATGGATTCCGGGCTCGCGCTACGCGCGCCCCGGAATGACGCATGGAGAGATTTCCGCTGAGCGAGCAGCCTTAGCCCGCGGCGATACACGAGGGTCTCAACAGTTCGTGCCTCAAGCATCACCAAAAAAATAGGCCCGCGTGAGCGGGCCTGAGGACTCGGGAGGTTCAGCGTGGATCGGCTCAGGCCGACTTGCTGAAAGTCTTGCTCAGATTGTCCTGCGCGGACTTGGCGGTGTCGGCGGCCAACCGGCTGAAATATTCGGTGGCCGACTTGGCGCGAGACACCAGCACTTCGCCGTGCGAGCGAACCAGATCCGACTGGATCTGCACAGCTTCGTTGATCGACTTCGCCGAAGCGAGTTTGTCGATGCCGGCGAAGAAGGCCTGGGTGTCGTGGTGGATCGCCTGCTGGATGTTGCGGGTGATCCGCGCCGCTTCGGTGACCGAATTGGCGACCGCCTCTTCCAGAGTCGCAGTCAGCTTCTCTGAGCCGGCGTGCAGATCGGCAGCCTTTTCCTTGGCGGTGCCGGCAGCGCGCTTGACGAAGTCGCGGGTGGCTTCCGGAACTTCCAAGTTCTGGAAGCTCTTGAACGCATCGGTCACCGGCGCGAACGCCTGCTTGACCTGATCGAACGCGGCTTCGTGGTTGTCGGTGTGCGTGTCAGTCATCGGGTGTCTCCATCCTCGTGTGAGCTATGGTCCTGCCCCGTCCGGGAGCGGCCCGGGACACCCTCAATATGGCATCACCAATGCTGCATTGCAACATTAATTGTGCAATGCAGCATTGCCATTCTGGCTAAATGATTGATTCTGCAGCCCAAGACTGTGGCTAGACCGCCTGAGCGAACTGCCAGCTTCGCCGGGTCAACTCACTTCACCCGCGACGGTTTCGTCCCGGACGATCCGGCACCGCCCTCTCCGACAGCCGCCACCAGCCGGTCGAGCTTGGCCTCGATTGCAGCCAAACGGGCCTCGAAGTCGTCCATCTGCGCTCGCGTCGGCAGATTGAGGCCGGCCAGATACTGCTCGACCATCGTGCCGAACTGCTTCTGCGCCTCGGCGGTGGCGCCGCTCACCTGCCCGACCGCCTTGGCGATTTCAGGCGAGGCCATCGCCTGGTTGGCGAGTGTGGTGAAGCCCTTGCTCATCTCGCCGAGCATCGCCTGCCAGGCCGCCGCCGGGTCGTTGTCCTTGTCGCCCATGATGATCCCTCCTCTTGATTTCGATGCGGGCCGCCGCGGAGCTCGCTTAGCGGCCTGCTGGCGCATAGGCCAGCGCGAACGGACCGCTGCGGGCGAACGGCGCGAACTCGCCTTCGGGCTGCGCCAGCCGGTCGGCGATCGCCCACAGCACCGCGGCGTTGACCGTCAGACCGATATGGCTCGCCAATACCACTTCGATGTTCTCGGCGGTCGGCGACGGCCGCAGCCGCGACGTGCGCCAGTTCACGATGCCGTCGGTGCGCGAATAGATCGAGGTGGTCGGCACCGGCATGTCGCCGGCCAGAGCCTGCAAATCCTCGAGCCGGACGCCGTCCAGCTCTTCGCCCGACAGTTTCTCATAGACGCGCCGCGCATTGGTGGCGGTGATGTCGCCGGAGAATGGGCTGCCGAGCGTGACGACGCTGCGGATCGTCTGCGGTGCGTGCAGCGCGAGGTCACGCGCATAGATGCCGCCGAGGCTCCATCCCACCAGGCTGACCCTGCGGCCTGTCTCGGCGTGGACCTTCTCCAGCCGTCGCCGCACCCGGTCGCGCATCCGATAGACGCCGCCGAGATTGCGGCCGAGCTCCCACGCGAACGGCTCGTAGCCGAGATAGCGCAGATAGCGCCGCAGCGGCGCGGTCGACAAATCGCTGGCCAGCAGGCCCGGCAGCACCAGCACCGGATGGCCGTCGCCCTTGGCCGCCTGCATCAGGAGCGGCGACAGCAGCACACTGGCGTTGAATTCGAGCAGGCTGCGCGCCTCCGCGAGCAACAGCGCGAGGCTCGGCGGACGCAAGCGATCGTGAGCGTTCGCGCGGTCGTCAGCCGGCATGCAGCCTCCTCGCGGCTCCTTACTTCTTGTCCTTCGTCAAGGTGCTGCCGAGGCCAGCCATCGTGACGAACATTTCCTGGAAGCGTTCGGCAATCTTCGGATCGAAGGTGAACCAGCTCTGCACCAAGGCCTCCGGCGACACCTTCTCGATGTTCGACATCATCTGTTGCTGAAGCTTGTCCATCACCGCGTTCTGCATCGGCTGCACGTTCGGCAGGCCGAAAAAGGCCCGTGCTTCATCGGGGGTGCAATCGATCTCGACGTTGACTTTCATGGCCGCTCCAGACTCTTGCAGTAACGCGTGTCGACGATGCGAACCGTTTTCGGCTTCGCGCGAAACGCTAAGGGGACGTCCCAGCGACGCCCCATGGAGCATCCTGAACACCGCCAGTATCGCCGCGACTGGCAGTGCGATGCAAGCAATCCGAATTGTGGCCTGCGCGCCTCAACCGAAACGTTCGAGTGCAAACGGCGTGGGATCAGCGAACGGCTCCACGCCGGTCATCATGTCGGCGAGCAGCCGCCCCGTCACCGGGCCGAGCGTCAGGCCGTGATGCTGATGGCCGAAATCGAACCACAGACCTTCGTGGCGCGGCGCCTTGCCGATCACCGGCAGCATGTCGGGCAGGCACGGCCGCGCGCCCATCCAGGGCTGAGCTTCGATCGCGGCGCCGAGCGGAAACAGATCACGCGCGAGCGCACGCGCGCGCGTCACCTGCACCGGCGTCGGCGGTGCATCACGACGCGCGAACTCCGCGCCCGTGGTCAGGCGGATGCCGCGATTCATCGGCGCCAGCAAGTAGCCGCGATCGGCGTCGAGCACCGGATGCTGCAGCACCGCGTTGCCATGCGGCGTGAAGTGCTGGTGATAACCGCGCTTGACGCCAAGCGGGATGCGATAGCCGAGCGGTTTGAACACCAGATCCGACCACGGTCCGAGCGTCACCACCACTTCGCGCGCGGTGACGACGCCGTCGTCGGTGGTCACCCGCCAGCCGCCGCTTTGCTGATGCAGCGTGTGCGCGTCGCCGCGCAGGAAGCGGCCCCCCTTGCGCGCGAACAGCGCCGCATAGGCTTTCACCAGCGCGCCGGGATCAGGAATAAAGCCGGGCTCGAGCCAATGAATCGCACCGGCAAATCGCCCCATCAGGTTCGGCTCGCGCGCTGCAATCGCCGCATCGTCGAGCACGTCGGCAGTCACGCCGAAGCGCTTCACGCTGTCGAGTTCGGCAACGCTCTTGCCGAACGACTGCTCGGTGCGGAACAGCTTGATCCAGCCGGTCTTGCGCAACAGCTCCGGCACCCCGGCCTCCGCGATCAGCGCCTCGTGCTCGGCGAGACTCTGCCGGATCAGCGGCAGCGCCGCCTTGGCGATGCGCGCCGCGGACTCCGGCGACGATGCCATGAAATAGCGCACCAGCCACGGCCCGAATTCCGGCAGGCCCGACAGATGATAGTGCACGTCCGCCGAGCGATTGAGCGCGTAGCGCAGCAGATGCCCGAGATCGCGAGGGAAAAGATAAGGCTGCACCGAGGCGACCTCGATCAGCCCGGCATTGCCGTAGCTGGTCTCGTCGCCGGCCGCCGCGTTGCGATCGACCAGCACCACGTCGCGGCCACGCTGCTGCAGATGCAACGCCGCGCTGACGCCGACAATGCCGGCGCCGAGCACCAGAACATCAGTCTCGTGTTTCATGGAAGGTGAGCTAAGCAGACCTTCGCGATTCCGCAAACAGCAGACGGCGGCCGGACTGCCAGATTTGCATATGTGCGACGATCGACCCCGGCTTGTCGCGCGCCATGTCGCCAGAAAGTTGCAACTGAAGTCGGCATCGAGCGTCGTACGATCATCGAAGCGTCACACATAAGGGGATGCACGATGTGCGCGATAAAATCGGGCAATCAGTATCTGCACATGATGTCGACATCTGCCGCAAACGCGATCACGTGCGGCCACCGTGTCACTGCGCGACCTGAGCGCGGCTGGCCGCATTGAATGTAGGCAAAACGAAAATGGCCGGGACGATGCCCGGCCATATCGTGGTTTCGCGGATCGACGTGAAGCCGACGATCAGGTCGGCTTCAGTGACGGCGAAGCGTGCTCCATCTCGTAGTCTTCGATCTGCTTGGTCCGCTCCGACTCGGCGGCTGCGCGATGGTCGGTGCCGATCGCCACATAGACCGCCGGCAACACGAACAGCGTGAACAGCGTGCCGATCATCATGCCGGACACCACCACGAGGCCGATCGAGAACCGGCTCGCGGCGCCGGCGCCGGACGCGGTGAGCAGCGGCAGCAGGCCGGTGACCATCGCCGCCGTGGTCATCAGGATCGGCCGCAGCCGCACCCGCGCTGCCTGTTCGATCGCGGTGCGCTTGTCGAGCGCCTCCTTGATCTGCAGTTCGCGCGCGAACTCGACCATCAGGATGCCGTGCTTGCTGATCAGCCCGACCAGCGTCAGCAGGCCGACCTGGGTGTAGATGTTGATCGTCGCGGCGCCGAAGAACAGCGGGATCAGCGCGCCGCAGATCGCCATCGGCACCGTGATCATGATCACCAGCGGGTCGCGTAACGATTCGAACTGCGCGGCGAGCACCAGGAAGATGATGATCAGCGCGAAGCCGAAGGTGATGGCGAGCTGATTGCCCTCCTGCACATATTGCCGCGCGTCGGCCAGATAGTCGTGGCCGAACCCGGTCGGCAGGTTCTTCGCCTGCGTCTCGAGGAAGTCCACGGCTTGGCCCACAGTGACGCCCGGCATCGGCACCGCCTGGAAGGTGGCGGAGTTGAGCTGGTTGTAGTGCGACAGCGCATTCGGGTCGGTGGCTGTCTCGATCGACACCAGAGTCGATAGCGGGATCTGCTTACCCGATGCACTCGCCACATAGTAACCGTCGAGCGACTGCGGCGTCAGGCGATCGATGCGGGGCACCTGCGGGATAACCTGATACGATCGGCCTTCCAGATTGAAGCGGTTGACGTAGTTGCCGCCGAGCAGCGTCGCCAGCGTCGAGCCGAGGCGCTGCATGTTGACGCCGAGATCGCTCGCCTTGGTGCGATCGATCGTCACCCGAACCACCGGCTGGTTGAAATCGAGGTCGCTGTCGCTGACGATGAACAGGCCGCTCTTGCGGGCCGCGTCCTTGAGCTTGACCATCTCTTCATAGACGGCGCGGAAGCCGGCGGTGGAGTTGATCACCATCTGGATCGGTAGACCGCCCGGCCCGCCCGGCAGCGGCGGCAGGTTGAAGGCGAAAGCGTTGACACCTTCAATCTTGCTGAGCTCGGCCTGCACCAGCGGCTTCAGCTTCATGGCGCTGCGCGTACGCTCGTCCCAGGGCTTGAGCAGCATGCCGGCGATGCCGTTGTTCGGGCCGTTGGTGCCGTTCAGGATGAAACGCAGATCGGTCTCGGGGAATTGCGCATAGGCCTTGTCGAGCTTCTCGCCATAGAAATTCGAGTAGTCGATGTTGGCGTATTTCGGCCCCTTGGTCACCGCGAACACGATGCCCTGATCTTCTTCAGGCGCCAGCTCCTTCGCGGTGTTCATATACATGAAGCCGACGAGGCCGAGAATCACGACGGCGAACAGCGCGGTGATCGGCCGATAGTCGAGCGAGCGGTCGAGCTGACGGCCGTACCAGCGGGTGACCGAGCCGAACACGGAGTCGACCTTGCGGGCGAACCAGCCTTGGCTCTCCTGATGCTTGAGCAGCACCGAGCACATCATCGGCGACAGTGTCAGCGCGATGATGCCCGAGACGATCACCGAGCCGGCCAGCGTGAACGCGAATTCGCGGAACAGCGCGCCGGTGAGACCGCCGAGGAAGCCGATCGGCGCGTACACCGCGGCCAGCGTAATGGTCATCGAGATCACCGGCCCGACGATCTCTCGGGCGCCGATCAAGGAGGCCTGGACCGGACTCTTCCCCTCCTCCAAATGCCGATGGATGTTCTCCACCACCACGATGGCGTCGTCGACCACCAGACCGATCGCTAGCACCATTGCCAGCAGCGTCAGCAGGTTGATCGAGAAGCCGAGCGCCAGCATCGCCGTGCACACGCCGATCAGCGACAGCGGGATCGTAACCACCGGGATGATCACGGAGCGGAGCGAGGCCAGGAACAGGAAGATCACCACGATGACGATGCCGACGGCTTCGATCAGCGTCTTCTCCACTTCGTCGATCGACGAGCGGATGAACTTGGTCGAGTCGTAAGCGACCTTCATGGTCATCGACGGCGGCAGGTTGCGCTCGAGTTCGGGGAACAGCGCGCGGACGCCGGTGACGATGTTGAGCGGGTTGCCCTGCGGCGTCGCCTGCACGCCAATGAAGATCGCGCGCTCTCCGGAGAACGCCACGCTGCTGTCGGTGCTCTGCGCGGCCAATTCAACGGTGGCGACGTCCTCCATGCGCACGAAGCCGCCACCTTGCGCCTTGACGATCATGCGTTTGAACTGATCGACGTTTTGCAGGTCGGTGTTGGTCGTGATGTTGGAGACGGTCAGATAGCCCTTGGTCTGACCGGCCGCGGCCTGGAAGTTGTTGGCCGCGATCGCCGCGGAGATGTCGGAAGCCGCCACCCCGCGGCCGGCCATCCGCACCGGATCGAGCCAGATGCGCATCGCGAAGGTCTGACCGCCGAGAATATCGGCGGATGCCACGCCGTCGACGGTCGACAGCACCGGCTGCACCACGCGCGTCAGATAGTCGGAGATCGCCGAGCCGGACAGTTCGTTGCTGGCGAAGCCGATATACATCACCGCCGTGGTCTGGCCGGTGGATTTGACGATCACCGGGTCGTTGGCTTCCTTCGGGATCAAGTATTTGACCGAGTTCACCTTCGCCAGAACCTCGGTGAGCGCCTGATTGGGATCGAAGTTCAGCTTGACGTAGACGGTGATCAGGCTCTGGCCCTGGGTCGAGGACGAGGTGATGTAGTCGACGCCTTCAGCCGACGCGACCGCCTGTTCCAGCGGCGTCGTGATGAAGCCCTGCATCAGGTCCGGCGACGCGCCCGGATAGGTCGTGGTGATGGTCACCACGGTATTGGACAGTTTGGGATACTGCCGGATCGGCAGCGTCATCGCCGCGCGAAAGCCGATCAGCAGGATCAGCATGCTGACCACGAGCGACAGCACCGGCCGCTTGATGAAGATATCGGTGATGACCATCCGGACGCTCCGTGGCGCACTCCTCGCGCGCCGTGCGCAGCGAATGTGCGGTTGATCAGTAAATCCCGGACGGCGACGATCGCCGGCCGGACCTGTTC
This sequence comes from Rhodopseudomonas sp., assembly GCF_048594845.1. Classification (GTDB taxonomy): domain Bacteria; phylum Pseudomonadota; class Alphaproteobacteria; order Rhizobiales; family Xanthobacteraceae; genus Rhodopseudomonas. The sequence continues at coordinate 9,783 of NZ_JBMDXE010000391.1, forward strand.
ATGCGAGCAGAGGCGCGCCCGAGGGCGCCGCCTGCCCTTTGGCTCAGTAGCGCGGCGGCGTCGCCGGAGTCGGCGGCAGCGGATCCTTGGAGATCGCCACGGCGGCGCCCGACTGCAGCTTGAGCTGGCCGACTGCCACGACGCGATCACCGGCCTTCACGCCGCTGAGGATCACCGCACGTCCGCCGATCCGCTCGCCGGTGCGCACGAAAGTTCGCACCGCGGTGAGATTGGTCTTGCCGTCCTGAGCCTTCTCCTCGTGGATCAGGTAGACGGAGTCGCCGTACAGCGTGTAGTCGACCGCGGTCTCCGGCACCGTGATCACCGCCGGCTTGTCCGGCAACACCACTGTGGTGGTGGCGAACATGCCCGGCCGCAGCACGTGGTCCGGATTGTCGAGCGTGGCCTGCACCTTGATGTTGCGGGTGTCGGCCGAGATCTGCGGCTCGATCGTCGTGATCTTGCCTTCGAACTGACGGGTCGGATAGGCGTCCACCTTGAGCCGCACGGTCTGGCCGACCTTCAGCGTACCGGAGTCCTTTTCCGTCACGGTGAAGTTGGCGAAGATCTGCGACAGGTTGGTCAGCGAGACGATCTGGGTGCCGGCCGTGAGGTACTGGCCGACTTCGACCTGACGGACGCCGAGCACGCCGTCGAACGGCGCGCGCACCAGCTTCTGCGAGATGATCGCTTCGGTCTTGGCGATGCCGGCATTGGCCTGGTCGAACGAGGCCTGGGCCTGGTCGACCGTCGCCTGCGGGCCGAACTGGCGCGCGGCGAGCTGTTTGGCGCGGTCGAGCGACAGCTCGGCGACCTTGGCCTGGGCCTTGTAGTTGGCGAGATCGCCCTGATCCGGAGCATCGTAGAGCTGGACCAGGGGCGCGCCCTTGTCCACCTGCGAGCCCGCCTCGAACATGATCGCGGTGATGCGGCCCGACACGTCGGAGGTGACGTTGACCTGATGCACCGCGGCGAGATCGCCGACCGCGGTCAGCAGATTGGGCACGACCTCGGACTTCGCCTCGGCGACCGACACCGTGATCGGCGGCGGTTTGTTGTTGGCGAAGAACTGCGCGATCATGTGGTTGCGGAAGGCGTTGAAGCCGACGATACCGCCGACCAGCAGCGCCAGAAGCAATCCGACGATGATGAACCAGCGGATCGGGCGCGTCGGCTTTGGCCGCGGCTTTTCAGGGGCCGACCGCGCCGCGGGCGGGGTGTCTGTGGCAACCGTCATCTTGTGCACTCTCTGTCGTTTTCCGCGCGCGCCGGACCGGGCGACAATTCGCGATCCAGATGGGCGGCAATTACGGCTTCGTTCAGTCCAATACCACGTAAAATGTACTCACACGTCTGACGCTCGAAATCCGGAGCGCCTCCATAGGTCAGGCTGGGGAGCTCGGGCAAGCGGGCCAGCGCCACCATCAGCACCGTCTGATGGGCGAGCCAGAACAAATTCATCGGGTCGGACCCGACCCGGGCAGCCTCTCCCACCGCCACCGCGCGATCCAGCGAAGCGGCAAACTGCGGCCCGATCAGGCCGGCGATCTTCTCGAACACCAGCCGGGCGAATTCGCCGTCCTCGAGCTGGCTGGTGATCAGCAGCCGCAGCCGCTGAGCTTCTTCCTGGTCCGGCTGATCCGAAACATGCAGGAAATGTGCGACGAGATTTCGAACCAGCACAACCAGTGTTTCGGTCGACGCCGGCAGATCGAGCAGATCGGCCAGCGCCGGGTCGGCCTCGCATTCCTGAGCGAGAATCTCGGCGTAGAGCGCCGATTTGCTCGGAAAATGCTTGAACAGCAACCCTTCCGAGATCGATGCGGCAGCAGCGACGCTCTTGGTGGTGGTCCCGGCAAACCCGTTTCGGGCAAAACACCGCTTGGCTGCGCCAAGGATCAATTCCCGGCGCAAATCTCGCGTCATCCGCAATGAGTTCATTGTTGTGAGTAGGCACTCACCAGCCCGATTGTCAATTGGCTCGGCTCCGATCCACCAGATCGTGAGGCTGAAATTGACTGACAGTTGCAATTTGGCCAGCCGAACCCGCCCGCCGTCCCGACCGCGGCCCAATGGCTCTGGCTGTCGGCTGGCAAACCGGTATCCCCTTCGGGACCAAAACCCTCTACAAGAGGGAAAAACGAGACCCCGATGGAAACGACCTCAAGCGAGCTGGCGACGGCGTTCGAGATCGAGCGGCTGACGCCTGAATTCTATGCCGATCCCTACCCGACCTATCGGGCGCTGCGCGCGCATCAGCCGGTCAAGCGGCTGCGCAATGGCGGCTATTTCCTGACCCGCTACGACGATCTGGTCGCGGTTTACAAGAACACCACGCTGTTCTCGTCCGACAAGCAGCGCGAATTTGCACCGAAATACGGCGCCTCGCCGCTGTTCGAGCACCACACCACCAGCCTGGTGTTCAACGATCCGCCGTCGCACACCCGGGTCCGGCGCCTGATCATGGGGGCGCTGTCGCCGCGGGCGATCGCCGGCATGGAGACCGACCTGATAGGGCTGGTGGACCGGCTGCTGGACGCGATGGCGGACAAAAACGAAGTCGACCTGATCGAGGACTTCGCCGCCGCGATCCCGATCGAGGTGATCGGCAACCTGCTCGGAGTGCCGCATGACGAGCGCGGCCCGCTGCGCGACTGGTCGCTGGCGATCCTCGGGGCCTTGGAGCCGGTGATCGGCGCGGACGCGTTCGCGCGTGGCAACGACGCGGTGCGCGACTTCCTCGCCTATCTCGAGACCCTGATCGCGCGGCGCCGTGCCGCACCCGGCGATCCGGAGCGCGACGTGCTGACGCGGCTGATCCAGGGCGACGGCAGCGGCGAGCAGCTGTCGTCGAAGGAGTTGCTGCATAATTGCATTTTCCTGCTCAACGCCGGCCACGAGACCACTACCAATCTGATCGGCAACGGGCTGGTGGCGCTCGATACCCATCCCGCCGAGAAGCAGCGGCTGATCGCCGATCCGGGCCTGACCCGGACCGCGGTCGAGGAAATCCTGCGCTATGAAAGCTCCAACCAGCTCGGCAACCGCATCACCACGGCCGAGGTCGAGATCGGCGGCGTGGTCATGCCGGTCAACACCTCGCTGACGCTGTGCATCGGCGCCGCCAACCGCGATCCGGCGCAGTTTCCAGATCCGGACCGCTTCGATGTCGGGCGGACGCCGAACCGCCACCTCGCCTTCGCCACCGGGCCGCATCAGTGCGCCGGCATGGCGCTGGCGCGGCTCGAAGGCACGATCGCGCTGCGCCGTTTCCTGGCGCGCTTCCCCGGCTACGTGATCAGCGGGACGCCGGCGCGCGGCGGCCGGGCGCGGTTTCGCGGCTTCCTGCGCGTCCCGAGCCGGCTCGCCGCCTGACCGGCCAGATCAATCGTGCGCCGGCTGCACCAGTAGCGTCGGGATATGGCAGGTGCCGCTGCGCACGGTGACGACCCGTGTGCCCGGCCGGCGACCGGCGCGCGGCTCGGTCACGGTGAGGCCGGCCTCGACCAGGCGGGCGCGGGTGGCGTCGAGATCATCGACCCGCCAGCCGATCCCCCACAGCTTGTCGTGCTCGGCGTCGGAGCCCGCCACCGGCCGGTGCACGACCTCGATATTGAGCTCGCCACAACGGAAGAACATCAGGCGCCCCCATTCGTGGTGCGACCGGTCGAGCACCATATCGAGCCCGAGCCGGGCGCCATACAGCGCCGCCGCGCGCTCCGGATCGCTGGTGGAGATCACCAGATGATCCATCGCCACGATCGGCGCTGGCGCGGTCGGCTCCGAGCGCGGCCGTTCGGCGCCGAGCTCGAGAAAGAACATCCGCACGCCCCGGGTCATGCCGGTGGCGGCGCGCGTCCTCTTCCAGGCCAGCGTCGCACCGGTTTGCGTATCGCGCCGCTCGACCTCGGCGACCGGGTCCGGCTGAAGCGCCACGCGCTCGAGGCGGCGCTGCATCCGGTCGATGTCCGCGACGCGGAAGCACAGGCTGGCCAGTCCCTCGCCCTGCAGTTTGATGACGGTGCGGACCCGGTCGGCATTGCCGCCGCTGCCGGCCGGCGCCATCAGTTCGAGCGACATATTGTCCAGGGTGAACAATACGTTTTCCGTGCCCTCGTCGGCGCTGCGCCATGACGGCGCGCGGCCGAGCAAGGTCTGATAGGCGGCGACCGCCGCCGGCAGGTCGCTGACCAGAACGACCAGATGGTCGATCGCGGTGATCACCCGGCCCCGGACCGCGGATCCTCCGTCGCCGGCCTCGCGCTGTTCGCTGCTCATGGCAACATCCTCGCCTGTCTGTCGGTCGAACGCGCCGGGCGGGTCGTACCGCCGGTCACATCACCGCCTCTGCGCGACTCGCTGCTCCGTGTCGCCCCCCGGCGCGACCATCGGATATTCGTGGCGCATTGCCCACCTCGTCCGATACCCGGTCACGCACTCGCCGTGCAGCCTATCCGGCGGCTCGACATCGCTCAGCGTTGTCTTCTCCCTGCGACACTCCGCCCGGAACAACAGCCGAGCGCGCGTCGTTGGGATTGGATTTAAGCGGAAGGCCTCTCGCTTCCGTTCCGCGGCTGCGGAAAATTTTAGCCGATGCACTGCAACAACCAGATGCTATGGTTTGCAAGTCGGGTCAGGCCTCGCAGCACGGGACACTCATGGACGCACTCTTTATCGGACAGACCTATATCGACGTCACGTTCATCACCGACCACCTGCCCACCGGCGACGAAAAACACGTGGCGTCCGACTACGCGGTTTCGTTCGGCGGCAATGCGGTGACGGCGGCGTTCTGCTGCGCCAAGCTCGGCATCGTTCCCGACCTGATCGCCACCGTCGCCAACGACTGGCTCGGCCGGATGTTTCAGGACATGACCGCGAAGTACGGAATCTCCGTGCATCCGCGCAAGGTCGCGACCTCCTCGCTGTCCTTCATCATGCCGAAGGACGGCAAGCGCGCCATCGTCCGCTGCCGCGACGACGAGCACATCCATCCGTTTCCGGTGCTCAACCTCGGCAACTGCCGCGCGCTGCATGTCGACGGCCATCAACCGGATGCCGCCATCCACTACGCCAAGCTGTGCCGCGAGGCCGGCATCCTGACCTCGCTCGACGGCGGCGGCCTGCGCACCAACACCCACGAGCTTCTGGAATTCATCGACGTCGCGATCGTCGCCGAGCGGCTGTGCGAGCAGATGCACATGACGCCGGAGAAGATGCTCGACTACTTGAAGTCGCGCGGCTGCAAGATCGGCGGCGTCACCCAGGGCGAGCGCGGCCTATTGTGGTACGACGAAGGCGGCACCGTGCGTACCCAGCCGGCCTTCCCGATTCCGCGCGACCGCGTCATCGACACCAACGGCGCCGGCGACGTCTTCCACGGCGCCTACGTGTTCTCGTATCTGCACAGCCCGGACAAGACCTGGCAGCACCACTTCGAATTCGCCCGCGCCGCCTCGACCTTCAAGATTCAGCGGCTGGGCAACGAAGCGGGACTGCCAACCGTTGCGGACATTCAAGCGGTGCAGCGTGAATTCGCCGCGATGGCGTAAGGTGGCTGCGCCTGCCCGTTAGCTCGACGCATAAGCCTCGCACGTCATGCACGGGCTTGTGCCGGGCATCCACGCCTTGCAGCATTCGAGGGCCGAAGGCGTGGATGGCCGGGACGCGCCCGGCCAGGACGAAGGAACTATCAGCCGTCATTGCAAGGAGCGCAGCGACGAAGCAATCCATCTCCGTGCACGGAGATGGATTGCTTCGCTTCGCTCGTAATGACGGAGAGGCCGATGGCGACTACGCCATCGCCTTCTTCAGATCGAAGCTGACATCCACCGCCTGCTCCGGCGTGATCGATTTGCCGAGCGGCAGGATCTTGCGGCCGAACACGTGGTCGGCGGCGCGGTTGACGGATTCGATGCCGATCAGTTGGCCGTCCTTGTAGCAGAACGCCGAGAACGAACGCTCGGCGACGCTGCCGCGGACCACGACCTGATCGAAGCCGGCGGTGAGGCCGGCGATCTGCAGCTTGTCGTCGCCTTGATCCGACCAGAACCACGGATAGCCGTCATAGGCTTTGGTGTCGCCGGTGAGCCGCGCGGCGACGCATCGGGCCTGGTCGGTGGCGTTCTGCACCGACTCCAGCCGCATCACTTCGCCGAACCGCACGCTGTTGAACAGCGAGCAGTCACCGATCGCCGAGATGTTCGAATCTTCGGTCAAGAGGTTCTCGTCGACGATGACGCCCGATGCTGTCGGCAATCCTGCTGCGGCGGCGAGCTCGACGTTCGGAATGACACCGACGCCGACCACGACGAGATCGGCCGGCAGCGTGCGGCCGTCGCTGAGCGCCACGCCGGTGACGCGGCCGTCCTCGCCTGCGATCTCCGTGGCCCGCACGCCGTAGTGGATGCGAATGCCTGCCGCAGTGTGGCGATCGTGGAAGTAGCTGGAGATCTCCGGCGTCACGGCGCGCGCCATCACCCGCGGCGCCAATTCGACGACATCGACCTCCATACCCTTACCGCGCGCGGTGGCGGCGAATTCCAGGCCGATGAAGCCGGCGCCGATCACCACCACCTGCTTCTTGTTCGGCACGCGCTGGCGCACCTGCTCGCTTTCGTCGAGCGTGCGCAGATACAGCACATCCTCGAGCGTCGCGTTGGGCACGTCGAGCTGCCGGTTGCGCGCGCCGGTGGCGAGCACCAGATGGCCGTACTCCATCTTCTCGCCCGAGCCGAGCAGCAGCGTCTTGGCACCGCGATCGATCGCAACCGCGCGATCGGAGATCAGCTCGATGGTCTGATCCTGGAAGAACTTCTCCGGGCGAAACATCAGCGACGCCGGATCGCCGCCGCTCTTGAGATACGCCTTGGACAGCGGCGGCCGCTGATACGGCAGGTGCTTCTCGTCGTTGATCAACACGACGCGACCGGTGTACTTGGCTTGGCGCAGCGAAACCGCGACCTGAAAGCCGGCGTGCCCGGCTCCAACAATCAACACCGTGTCATTCATCGCATCTCTCGTATCGTTTGGGCTCGGCGCGCCGCGCGTCGATGGACTTGGAAACCCGATCTGGATCGCGGCAGCCTCTAGCACAAAGCGGCGCGGCTGGTCAGCTTTCCGGGAGGCAGGCTTAGACTAAAGAAACGGCACCCAGCCGCCTCAATAGACCGGCGGCGTGAGATCGAAGACGTCGCGCCGAGCGTCGTCCAGGATGTCCAGTTCCAGCGTGTCGATCAACAGCGGACCGCGCCGGCGCTCGACCTCGCCGACCTTCTCGATCCGGGCGAAGGTCGCCTTCAGGCCTGGATGGGCGGCGGCGTTGGTCTCGCCCACCAGCAGCAGCTTGCCGGCCAGTTGCTCGGCCGTCGGCGGCTGCTCCTGAAGCCAGCGGAAACGCTCGTTGCGCTGCACCACGCAGGTGCCCTTCGGCAGATAGAAGGCGAGCCAGGCCGTGTTGCCGTAATCATCGGCCATCACGCAGGTCGCGCCGGTCTTTTCGCGCACCGCGGCGATCTCGGCAGCGATCTGCGGAAAGCCGACGCCGACGGCGCGCACGCTGGCGTCGCGGCGATAGCCGGTGAGCACGCCGGTGTTGGCCTGCACCACCACCAGCACGAACATCAGCACCCCGACCGGCACCGCCCAGCGCATGCAGAACCGGACGACGCGCTGCGCCCGCGGTCCCCACGTGGCCAGCCCGGCCGCGACCGCGCCGGCCACCGCAAAGGCGGGATACAGCGCGCCGAGCCAATTGCCCTCGACGCGGTCGTGAGTGGCCTGCCAGGCGAAGTACAGCGCGATGGTCCAGACGATTGAGCTGACCAGTACGCGCGCGCCGGAGGCTCCCGCCCCTCGCGCCAGCGCGTACAGTCCCATCAGGCCGAGGATGTAGGCGAGCGGCGTGGAGAGGACGAACTGGGTCGGCACCAGTTCGAGCAGATAGCCCGGATTGAAGCCCTCGACCTGGGCGCGACGGAATTGCTTGATAAAGGAAATCCACTGGTGATCGGCGTTCCAGATCACCACCGGCGCAAACAGCGCGAAGGCGATCAGTCCGCCGAGATACGGCCACGGCGTCAGCAGCCAACGGCGCAGCTTGGGTACCCACAACAGCCAGATCAGGATCGCGGGGCCGAAGAACAGCGCCGTGTATTTCGACAACAGCGCGGCGCCGACGGCAACGCCGACCGCCAGCCACCACACACCCTTCCCGGACGACAGCACCTGAGCGAGGGTGTAGAGCACGAAACTGGCCGCGACCAACAACGGAGCGTCCGGGGTCACGATCACGGTGCCGATCGACACCATCATGGTGGCGTTGAGAAGAAGCGTCGCATTCGCCGCCAGACGCTGGCCGCCGAACAGCAACTCCGCCGAGCGCCACGTCGCCCAGCTCATCGGCAGCGCCAGCAGCACTGAGAACAGCCGAACGCCGAGTTCGGTATCACCGGCGATCAGCGTCCCGGCGCGGATGACGAGCGCGACCATTGGCGGATGATCGAAGTAGGACAGCGCGAGATGCTTCGACCAGGTCCAGTAATAGGCCTCGTCGAACGTCAGCGGCGTAATCGCAGCGGCGATCAGGCGCAGCGCCACCATCGCGACGACGGCGAGCGCCGTAGCGCGGGTGACGTCCCGCGGCGCAATCGGCATCGCGAACGTCAACGCTTGCGCCAGACGAACAGGCCCGACATCGCGTAGTTCCAGACCACGCCCATCAGCGCGCCCGCTGCGCCGGCCAGCCACCAGGTGATGTGCTCGTTGTAAACCGCGAAGGCGACCCCGACATTGGCCAGCAACCCGACGCTGCACACCAGATAGAACAGCAGCAGACCGCGCAGGATCGCGAAGCCCTTCAGTCGCTGATCGCGATAGGTCAGAAAGTTGTTGAGGATGAAGTTGCTGGTCATCGCCACCAGAGCGGCGATCGCCTGCGCTTCGGCGAACGGCTGGTCGAAGACTTTCAGGACGACGAACAGCGTCAGGAAGTGCACGAATACGCCGGTCGAGCCGACCAGCGCGAACAGGATGAAGCGCAGCGACAGGATGTCGTTGCTGTACTTCGCCAGCACCAGCCCGAGGAAATCGAGTGCCACCATCGAGTCCAGCTTGCTTTCGCCGTGCAGGCGCGAGCCGAAGGTGTAGGGCACCTCGACGGCGCGCAGGCTGCCGCGGCCGGTGGCGACGACGTCGAGCAGGATCTTGAAGCCCTGGGTGGAGAGCTGCGGCGCGAGCTGTTCGAAGCGATCGCGGCGGATCATGAAGAAGCCGCTCATCGGATCGGCGATCTCGACCTTCAACACCTGCCGCGCCAGGGTGGTAGCGAGGGCGCTGAAGCCCGCGCGCTGCTTGTCGAAGCTGTCGGCGCTGCCGCCCTCGATATAACGGCTGCCGACCACGAGGTCCGCCGATCCGCTTTCGAGCAAGGCCAGCATCTGGGCGAGGCGCGTCTCGTCGTGCTGCAGGTCGGCGTCCATCACGGCGGCGAACGGCGCACTGGCGGCGAGGATGCCCTCGATGCACGCGCCCGCCAGACCGCGTCGCCCGATCCGCCGGATGCAGCGCACCCGCGGCTCGCGCGACGCCAGTTCGCGCACGACCTGCCAGGTCCCGTCTGGAGAATTGTCGTCGACGTAGATGACTTCCCAGGCGATGCCACCGAGCGCCGTTTCCAGTTTACGGAACAACGGCTCGATATTGTCGCGCTCGTTGAAGGTCGGCACGACGACGCTCAGCTGGAGCGCCGGGGATGGCTGCGCGCGAGTTTCTGCAACCGCTGGGCTGGCTTGGGTCATGGCGCCAGCGTATATCGAGGCCCATGGACGCTGCCAAGGCGCGTTCCGTTACAAATCCGAAGGACAATCGGGAAGCGGGTGGAAACGATGCGGCCAGTGGCCCATTGGACCCACCGACGACCAGCCAGTGCGGGCCGGTCAAACGTTAACGACCACGAACAACAGGTGCGCGTACATCCGGCGCTCCCTACTATTCTGTGGCCGTTCGGCGGGCGGTGCGTGACGGGTTGCCAGCAGCACCATCGCCGTTGAAACCAAGATAGGTGCGGCCCTGGCTGTGCGCAAGAGGGAAACCGGAATGAAAAGCAAGGCAGGCGACATCCGCATCGGCATCGGCGGCTGGACCTTCGAGCCGTGGCGCGGCGTGTTCTATCCCGACAAACTGCCGCAACGGCGCGAGCTGGAATACGCCGCCTCGAAGCTGACCTCGATCGAGATCAACGGCACCTTCTATGGCTCGCAGAAGCCCGAAAGCTTCCGCAAATGGGCCAGCGAGGTGCCGGATGGTTTCGTGTTTTCGCTGAAGGGCCCGCGCTTCGCCACCAACCGCAAGGTGCTGGCCGAAGCGGGCGACAGCATCAAGCGGTTCTACGATTCCGGTGTGCTCGAACTCGGCGACCGGCTCGGGCCGGTGCTGTGGCAATTCGCTCCGACCAAGAAATTCGACCCGTTCGATTTCGGCGCGTTTCTGGCGTTGCTACCGCGTACGATCGATGGCCGGGCGCTGCGCCATGTCGTCGAGGTGCGGCACGACAGCTTCTGCACGCCGGAGTTCATTGCCCTGCTCCGCGAGCACGACATCCCGCCGGTGTACTCCGAGCATGCGACCTATCCGGAGATCGCCGACGTGGTCGGCGACTTCGTCTATGCCCGGCTGCAGAAGGGCAAGGACGATATCGCGACCGGCTACCCGCCGAAGGCACTGGCGGCCTGGGCCAAACGGCTGGAGACCTGGGCGAACGGCGGCGAACCGGACGATCTGCCAAAGGTCGGCACCGGACACGCGAAGAAACAAAAGCGCGACGTGTTCGCCTACGTGATTCACGAAGGCAAGGTCCGCGCCCCCGCCGCCGCGATGGAACTGATCCGGCTGGTCGGACACAGCTGAAGAACCAACCGCGGGCGGTCTACCGTGCGGCCGCGCTCCGCGGCAAGCTGTCGCTCACCACTCTCGCTTGCGCCGGATCAATCGCACCGCTCTCACCCGCTGATACGGTCCTGCCACATCACGGTATGGGAAAGTGGCGATGGATAAACTCGACTTCATGAACGGCCAGATCAAGGGACTGCTCAACTTTGCAAACGCCGTGATCAAGGCTCATCCGGCGCCCGAGAAACTGCGCCATCACTTCGAGACGCTCGCCCGCGCCCAACCGAATTCGCCCGAAGGCCTGTCGCTATCGGAAGCCTATGTCGACGGTATGCACGACATCGACCGCAAGATCGCAGTGGCGCTCGAACACGCAATCGCGACAGCGCAACGCTGACAGAGCGGCGTGGAAGCACTACCGACGGACGAGCGTTATCGTCCAGTGCAAGACGGCGCTTCACGTTTGCTGACCGTATGGTGACGCGCGACTTGACGTCGTGACGTCAGCGCCTTCACCGATTGATCGCCTGCATGTCAGGGATTTGCACGACGTTTTCAGCTCGCAGAGGTGACGGGATAAGGCCTACTGATACGCAGCATCGTTGTCACTAGACAAGTAATAACACCGCTGTTCTAATCCACGCGGTTTCTGACCAAGTTATTGCGTTCAGGATGAGTTGCGGTGCGTTGCGTGAGTTGGGTGCGCGTGTTGGGCGTGGCCGCGGTCGTTTCGACCGACGCATTCGCTACGCTTGCGCATGTCGCCAGCGCTGATCCGATCAACGCAGAACGCAGCGCCGCTGAGCCCACCAGCGACACCGATCCTGCCACGTTGGAGCAGGATGATTTCGACTCGGGTGACTTCCCTTCATCCGGTCTTGAAGCGAGCCTCGAAGCCGAACTCGGCGTCGGTCTTGGTGCGGGTATTGGCGCGGGACTAGGAAAGGGACTTGGCGCGGCTCTCGGCGCTGGCACGCTGGGGGCCGCAGAGCCTGCTCCTTCAGCCCCCAGTACGAGCGCAATGGCGATGCTCACGCCGTTTCCCAGTATGGCCCCTGCGCTGAGCGGCGGATCGACTGCCGATCAGGTTCTGCTATTCGGCGGCTACGATGTCTGGAGCAACGGCAACTCCGCCTCGGCCGGCCTGCACTGGGCGCAGAACGGGCTCAACAACGACGGCTTCGTGATGCGGCTATCGCTGTCCAATGCCGTCGAGCGCTATTGGACTCCACGCCGCCTCTACACGACCGACATCTTCCGCGCCGCGATCATGCCGGGATGGCGATTCAAAGCCGGCGAGTTTGAACTCAAGCTGTTCGCCGGGCCGGACTTCGAACATCACAACCTCACGCCGGACGATCCGACATCGAAGTGGCGGGGTGGACATCCCGGGCTGCGGATCGCCGCGGAGGCCTGGGCCCAACCGGTCCCCGAGTTGATGCTGACTACCTCGTACTACGCGACCACGATCGCGGCAGGATACGGCTTCCGCACCGCGGCCGGCTGGCGACTGCTCGATTCGTTCTGGATCGGGCCGGAATTCTCCGGATCACGCGACGAGTTCAGCCGGCAGAATCGCCTCGGCTTTCATCTCACCGGTCTTGCATCCGGCCCGGTCGAATGGTCCATGGCGATGGGTTATGTGAGTGACAGTTTCGGCCGCACCGGCAGCTACGCGCGGCTCGCCGCGCAGATGCGGCCGTAATCGGTCAGCCCAGACGCCAGGCCGAGATCGGCTCTGCGTAGCCGCGCATGGTGACGCGACCGACCATCTCGGCATCGGCCGCCGCGGCGCCGACCTCGTCCCGGATCGCCGACGAGATCAACAACTGCGTGCCGAACTCCTTGTTGAGGGATTCCAGTCGCGCCGCGAAGTTCACTGTGTCGCCGATCACCGTGTATTCCTTGCGCCGCGGTGAGCCGACGGTGCCGACCACCGCGTCGCCGATATGAATGCTGATGCCGATCCGCAGCGGCCAGGGGTGGTCGGTGTTGTTCTCCTCCATCGCCGACAGCATCTCGCGCCCCGCCGCGACCGCGCCTGTCGCCGCATCGGGATCCTCGATCGGTGCCCCGAACAGCGCGAGAAAGCCGTCGCCGAGAAACTTGTTGACGATGCCGCCGTGCTGCTCGAGTACGTCGACGAGAACCTCGAAGGCCTCATCAAGCCGCGCCACGACCTCGCCCGGCGTCCTTGCGCGCGCCGCGCCGGTGAAATTTCGGAAGTCGACGAACATCACCACGACACGGCGGGTCTCACCGCTGCCCTGAGCGCCGGTGTCCAGCAATTGCTCGACGACTTGCGGCGAGACGTGTTGTCCGAACAGATTGGTGACTCGATCGCGCGCATCCGCGGCGCTGATCGACCTCTCGAATTGCCGGCGCAGCTGAGCGCCGACGCCGCCGGCGAGCAGGCCGCAGGTCAACACCATCAAGCTGCGGATCAGATGAAAGGCGAAATCCGGCGGCGGATCGTGGGGAAAACCGGGCGGGTGATATAGCATCGCGATGCCGAACAGTTCGGCGGCCGCGACGAAGCCGGTGAACAGCGACAATCGAAAGTCGAGCCACAACGTCGACAGGATGATGAAGATGAAATAGCCGAGCGGCGCCGCGAAGGCGAGCGCCTGCGCCGACCCCATGGTGCCCATCTGCAGATAGATGGCGACCGTCGGCAGGCTGGTTTCGATCAGCACCCCGATGTAGCGGCCGATTTGCGGGCCATCGCGGCCGGTCGCAAGACGGCGACGCAGATACACGATCGCCGAGAGTTCGAACACCAGCAGCGGCAGATAGGACGTCAGCAGCGGCAACAGCAGGAACTGGCCGTGCCAGATCTTCTCGATCGCGGCCGGGAACAGCCAATGGGAAACGAGAAGTATGCCGAGCAGCAACGTGACGGTGGCCAGCAAGGCCTTGGCGCGTAACAGCTCGGTCAACAGGATCTCGCGCGTCAGCGTGCTGCGCACGTCGTCGGACAGCGAGCGCCGTCGCGCCCTCGCCGCTGCTCTGCGCCACCGCATCTGCATCCGGCGCTCCTCTTCAGTCCAGCGTCCGGCGGAATCGCGTCACCGCGATCGTCATCGCCACCAGCATCAGCGCGGCCAGCGCCAGCGTATCGTAGCGCAGGTTTTCCAGCGTCGAGCCCTTCAGCATGATGGCGCGGACGATGCGCAGATAATGCGTCAGCGGCAGGCACTCGCCAATGTACTGCGCCCAGCGCGGCATGCCGGCGAACGGGAACATGAAGCCTGACAAGAGGATCGACGGCAGGAAAAACATCATCGAGGCCTGCATCGCCTGCAGCTGGTTCTGCACCAGCGTGGAAAACGTGTATCCGATCGCCAGATTGGTGGTGATGAACAGCGTCGACAACAGTGCCAGCAACGGCAGGCTACCACGCAGCGGCACGCCGAACAGAAACACGCCGATGCCGATGATCAGCGACGCCTGGATGAAGCCGACGCCGACATAAGGCAGAATCTTGCCGAGCATCACCTCGACCGGCGTGATCGGCATCGCCAGCAGGTTCTCCATCGTGCCGCGCGCGATCTCGCGCGGCACCGACAGCGCGGTGAAGATCAGCATCGTCATGGTCAGGATGGTGCCGACCAGCCCCGGCACGATGTTGAGCCGCGACGACGCGGCGGGGTTGTAGCGCGCATGAGCGCGGATCTCGAACGGCGGATTGCCGGGATCGCCGGCGACACGATCGTGCTCCAGCGCCGATTGCACGATGGCGCCGAGCGCCGACAGCGCCGAGCCGGCCGCGACCGGGTCAGTGGCATCGGCGGCGACCAACAGCGCCGGCTTGTCGCCCCGCCGCACCGCGCGCTCGAAGCCGCGCGGGATCTCGACGCCGAACAGCACTTTGCCGGAGAGCAGGAGCGCGTCGAATTCCGCAACGCTCTGCACCTGGTGGACGAACTGGAAGTAAGCGGTGTTCTCCAGCGCCTTCAAGATCGAGCGGCCGAGATCGCTGTCCTCCTGCAGCAGCACCGCGGTCGGCAGATGCCGCGGCGTGGTGTTGATGGCGTAGCCGAACAGGCAGAGCTGCATCACCGGGATCACGATGATCATCGCGAAGGTCAACCGGTCGCGGCGAAGCTGGATCAGCTCCTTCACCAGCATCGCGTAGGTGCGGCGCAGGAAGCCGAAGCGCTGCCGGGGGAGCGGCTTGATGCGCTCCGGCGCCTTATCTTCCGCGGCGCTCATTGGAAATTGTCCTTGCTGCGGCTCATCAGCTCGATGAATACGTCTTCCAGCGACGGCGCGCCGTGCTGCCAGTGCTGATCGGCGTTGCCGCGATACGGCGCGAGCGTCGCTTCGAGCGCGGCGTGATCGCGGCCAGAAACGTGCAGGCTACTGCCGAACGGGGCCACCATGTCGACGCCGGGCTTGCCGGCGAGCTCATGCGCCAGCGCGCCGAGCCCATCGCCGGTCACCACCCAGGTGGCGAGCTGCGAGGCGGCGATCACCTGCTCGACGGTGCCATGCGCCAGCAAATAGCCATAGGCGATGTACGCAATCTCGTGACAGCGCTCGGCCTCGTCCATGTAGTGGGTCGAGACCAACACGGTGAGACCCTCGGCGGCGAGCGCGTGGATCTCGTTCCAGAAGTCGCGCCGCGCCTTCGGATCGACGCCGGCGGTCGGCTCGTCGAGGAGCAGCAATTGCGGGTTCGGCAGCGTGCAGGCACCGAGCGCCAGCCGCTGCTTCCAGCCGCCGGACAGTTCGCCGGCGAGTTGCTCCTCGCGGCCCGACAGGCCGAGCCGCTTGATCATGTCGCGGGCGGCGCCGCGCGCATCGGGCACGCCGTACAGCCGCGCGACGAACTCCAGATTCTCGAGCACCGACAGGTCCTGATACAGGCTGAAGCGCTGCGTCATGTAGCCGACCTGTCGCTTGATCTTGTCGGCGTCACGCGTGATGTCGTAGCCGAGGCAGGTGCCCTCGCCGCTGTCCGGCGTCAGCAGGCCGCACAGCATGCGGATCGTAGTGGTCTTGCCGGAGCCGTTCGGCCCGAGAAAGCCGTAGATCGAGCCGCGTTTCACCTGCATCGACAGATCGTGCACGACCTCGCGGCCGTTGAAGGATTTGGTCAGTCCCTTGACGTCGATCGCGATCTCGGCGGCGGTCATGACTTGGCGCCCGGCGCGCTCTGCGGCGACGCGGCGGTCTTCGGCATCGGGAAAATGCTGACAGGTTGACCGACCCGCAACGATGTCGGCCGATCCGGCCGCGCCTGGATCAGATAGACCAGCTTGTTGCGTTCATCGAGGCTGTAGATCACCGGCGGGGTGTATTCCGCCTGTGTGGCGATGAAGTAGATCTTGGCGGTGAGATCCGGCGCGCAGCCGTCGCAGGTGACGCGTACGCTGTCGCCGATCGCAAGCTGCGGCAATACCGGTTCGGGTACGTAGAAGCGCAGCTTCATGTTGCCGGGCGGCAGGATCGACAGCACCGGCTTCTGCGCGCCGACCATCTCGCCTTCGCGGAAGTAGATCTGCTGCACCGGCCCCGTCACCGGCGCAAAGACCTGACGGCGCGTCAGCCGCGTTTTCGAGGTCTCGACCCGCGCCTCGGCGACGCGCAGCGCCGACACTGCCGCGTCGAGATTGGCCTGCGTGCCGGAGCCGGTTTTCGACAGCGATTGCGCACGGTCGAAGCTCTGCCTGGCGTTGGCCAGCGTCGCGTTGTTCTGGTTGAGATCGGCCTGCTGCAGATCGTCATCGAGCGCGTAGATCAGCTCGCCCTTGCGCGCCTCGTCGCCCTCGCGCACCGTCAGCTTGGTGATGCGGCCGGACTCGTCGGGACTGACGAAGATCAGGTCGGCCTCGACCCAGCCCTGATAGCCGCGATCGGCGGTGTTGCCGCAGCCGGACAAAGCCAGCGCGAGCGCGGCAACGCAGAAGCTGCGCGACAGCATCGGCTTGCGCATCATCATGTCCTTTCCCCGAAAATCAGATCGAGCTGAGTCCGCAGCATGGCCTGCATGTCCAGCGGTGCGAACCGGCCGAACAGCGCCTGCCAAATCACCGTCAACATCGCCGGCGCCACCACGAGCTGCGGAAACTGCGCCAGCGCAGTGCTCTTGATCTCGCCGCGCGCGACGCCGAGTTCGATCAGCCGGCGCAGCCCCGCCATGCCGGGCTCGACCACGGTGCGGTAGTGAAATTCGGCGAGCGACGGAAACCGCGTGCCTTCAGCGATGATCAGCCGAACGATATCGCCGCGGCGGGTCTGAGCAACATCGCGCAAGAAGGCTTCGGCAAAGCTCTCGAGCATCTGCCGCACCGAGACGTCCGCTGGCAGCGGCGCCCTCAGCCGGTTGACGGTCGGCAGCAGCGAAGCGCGCACCAGCTCCTGGAACAACGCTTCCTTGTCGGTGAAGTACAGATAGATGGTGCCCTTCGCGACCCCGGCCCGCTTGGCGACGTCATCGAGCCGGGTCGCGGCGAACCCGCGGGTCGTGAACTCGTCCAGCGCCGCCGCGATGATCGCGGCACGGCGCTCAGCGGCCTTAGCGGCGCGCGCCCCGCCGGCGGCGTCCGGTGCAGACAGCTTCGAGGGTCTTGCCGCCGCGCCAGCACTACCGCGGCGGCGGGCCGCCGGAGGCTGGGGTCTGGCCGGCTTTTCAGGAGGGGAACGGACCATATTGTGATTATGACTGACCGGTCAGTCATAATCAACGCTACATTGCTACCGCCTCGGCTTGGCCCGGCAGTCAAGTTGTAGCTTTCAGGCGAGAACACGGTTCCGGCCGCCGCGTTTGGCCCGGTACAGCGACTGGTCGGCGCGCAGGATGGCGTCCGACAGGCGCTCGTCGGGCTGCGCGACGGCGCCGCCGACGCTGATGGTCACGACCCGACCCGCGCCCAGCGCCGGATGGGGAATGCGCAGATCGGCGACGGCGCAGCGCAGCCGCTCGGCGGCTTTCAGCAGAGCTGGCTCGTCCATGCCCGGCAGCACCACCGCGAACTCCTCTCCGCCATAGCGCACCACGATGTCGCAGGACGGGCGCACATGGAGACGGATGGCGGCGACGATGCGCTGCAGGCAGATATCGCCCTCTGCATGACCGCCATGGTCGTTGAACAGCTTGAAGTGATCGACGTCGATCATCAGCACGCCCTGCCCGAGCGAAGGCACCAGCGAGGTGGCATCGTGCTCGATCACTTCGTCGAGATAGCGCCGATTGAAGGCGCCGGTGAGCGGATCGGTGTTGGACAGCTTGCCGAGGGCCTCGTTGGCCTGGCGCAGCGACTGCTTCAGCAGCGAGTCGTTGCGACGAATCTCTTCCAGCTCCGCAATCTGCTTGTCCTTGCGCTGTCGACCGCGCAGCGCCAGCAGGCCGCACACCACGGCGCAAACCACGAGATCGAGGTTGATGATCGCCGGCGGCCACGTCAGGCCGCTCACCGTGATCAGCACGTAGAGCACCGTCGCCGCGATGGTCATGACCTGCGTGACACGCCAC
>NZ_JBMDXE010000004.1:0-29209 GCF_048594845.1 Rhodopseudomonas sp.
TCGACCGCTCCGCCATCCGCGCCCGCTTCGAAGAGCGCTTCACCGCGCGGCGAATGGCGCTGGATTATCTCGCGGCGTATCGCAGCTTGATGGCGAAAGCCGAGCCGCGGTTCAGGCTGGTTTCGAGCGCCGAGTAAGCTCGCCGGCAGAGCTGACGAGTCAAACAAGGACGGCGCGGGTGACCGCGCCGTTTTCTGTTCGCTTCTGACGTTGCCACGTCAAAGACCTCATGGTGAGGAGGCGCGAAGCGCCGTCTCGAACCATGGCCACGGACACCTGTCGCCTTCATCCTTCGAGACGCCCGGCTTCGCCGGGCTCCGCAGGTTGAGGACAGTACCAGTGGAAGCGCCTGAACGCTTCGCCCCTAGCGCGCCGGAGCCCGGCGGCGCAGTAGCAGCTTTTCGAACAGCGGCAGCAGGCCTCGCGGCGTCACCATGATGACGGCGATCACCACCACGCCGTAGATGAAATAATGCAGCCCCGGAACCGCGCCGCCGAGCTGACCGCGCAGCACCTCACCGAGCGGCACCAGCAGCAGCGCGCCGAGCGCGGGGCCGAAGGCACGACCAAGGCCGCCGACGGTGGCGAACAGCACGATCTCGATGGTGATGGTTGGCGACGCCAGCTGATACGGATCGGCGAAGGTGAGATAGCGGACGTAGCATGTTCCGACGATCGAGGTCAGCACCGCCGAAATCGTCATCGAGACGATCTTGTGGCGCAGCACGTTGACGCCGATCGCCTGCGCGGCCTTCTCGTTGTCGCGGATGGTGCGCAGATAATAGCCGAGCGGCGCGTTGAGGATGGCGACGTTGATCAGCACGATCACCGCCGACAGTCCGAGCATCACCCAATAGGCGCCCTGCACGCCGCCGAACTGGAACGCCGCCACGTCGCCGGTGTCGCGCGGCAGCAGCAGGCCGGAGGCGCCGCCGAGAAACTCCCAGCCCTCGACCACGATCGCCGCCATCTCGGCGAACGCCAGCGTGATCAGCACGAACGACAGATGACCGAGCTGAAACCGGAAGTCGATCCAGGCGATCATCGCGCCGAGCGCGCCGGCCACCGCCGCCGAGATCACCAGACCAGCCCACATGTTGATGCCGAGCTTGACCTGCAGCGCCGCCGCCAACATCGCGCCGGTGCCGATGAACAGGCTGTGGGCCAGAGAGATCTGCCCGGCCATGCCGCCGACGATATTCCACGCCGACGCCAGCGCCACGTAAACAAGCGCGATGGTGAGGATGTGCAGATAGTAGCTGTTCAGCGCCAGCGGCAGCGATGCCGCGAGCAGCAGCATCACCCACAGCGCTGGCGACGCCAGCGTCTTGTAGAAGCCGTCGTTGATCATGACGTCCTCCAGGTGAGGCCTTGCGGGCGGAAGAGCATGATCAGCACGAAGATCGCATAAGGGACCAGCCGGCCGAGCGCGTCCGAGATGTAAACGGTGCCGAAGGCTTCGGCGAGACCGATGACGAGGCCGCTGAGCATGATGCTGACGAAATTGGTCATGCCGCCGAGCACGACGATCAGCAGCGTGATGACGGTATATTGCAGGCCCTGCGTCGGCTGGATCGGCGTGCCCGGCAGCAGCAGCGCGGCCGCCACTGCCAGGATGGCGACGCCGATCGCGAACGTGACGACCTGCACGCGGCCGACGTCGACACCCATCAACGCGGCGGCGCGCGCGTTCTGGTGCACGGCGCGGATCGAGCGGCCGAAATCGGTCGAGCGCAGCATCACGTAAAGCCCGATCGCCATCGCGAAGGCAACCACGCAGGCAATCACATTGGGCATCCGCAGCACCACGTCGCCGAGAATGATCAGCTTGGACTCGACGGCCGACGGCACGCGGGCCGGCTGGCCGCCGAACACCATGAGGATGCCGTTCTGCAGCAGCAGGCTGAGGCCGAGCGTGAGCTGCACGATCATCAGGAACTGATGCCCGGCCATCGGCCGTAACAGGAACCGATAGACCAGCGCGCCGATCGCCGCCATCACCGGGATGGTGATGATCGCCGAGACGTAGGGATCCATCGCGAAGGCCGAGAACAAGGCCAGCGACATGAACATCGCGAGCGAGATGAAATCGCCGTGGGCGAAATTGACGATGCCGCTGACGCCGTACACCAGCCCCATGCCGAGCGCGAGCAGCCCGTAGGTGCTGCCGATCAGAACGCCTTGCGCCAAGGCCTGCCAGAACTCGCTCACTTGATCCTCCTCACAGCCCCAGATAGGCCTGCCGCGTGCGCGGGTCGTTCTTGACGATATCGGCGTCGCCCTCGACGGCGATCTGGCCGCGCTCCAGCACGTAGCAGCGCTGGGCGTGGCGCAGCGTCAGATTGAGATTCTGCTCGACCAACAGCATCGTCAGCCCGTCCTTGTGCAGCCTGTCGATGATCTCGAAGATGTACTGCACGAACAGCGGCGACAGCCCGAGCGACGGCTCGTCCAGCATCAGCACGCGGGCTTCGGCCATCAGGCCGCGCCCGATCGCCAGCATCTGCTGCTCGCCGCCGGACAGCGTGCCGGCTGCCTGGGTCAGCCGCTCCTTGAGCCGTGGAAACAGCTCGAGCACCTTTTCCATCTGCGCCGGGCGATGCGGCCGCGCGCGATCGCAGAAGCCGCCGAGCAACAGATTTTCGCGGATGCTCATCTCCGGAAACACCAGCCGGCCCTCGGGCACCTGGATGATGCCGAGTTCGACACGCTCGCGCGCGGTGGCGCGCGTCACGTCCTTGCCCTCGAACAGGATCCGGCCGGCCATCGGCGGCACGATGCCCGACAGGCAGTTGATCAGCGTGGTCTTGCCGGCGTTGTTGGCGCCGAGCAGGCCGACGATCTCGCCGGCGGCGAGCCGCACCGAGACGTCGCGCAGCATCGGCGTTCCGCCATAGCCGGCGACCAGCCCTTCGACTTCAAGCATCGAGGTGCTCCCCGAAATACGCGTCGATCACTCGCTGGTCCTTGATGATCGCGTCGGGCGTGCCTTCGCCGATCTTCTCGCCGAAATTGATCACCACCATCCGTGTCGCCATTCGCATGATCACCGGCATCACGTGCTCGACCATCACGATGGTGACGCCGGACTGATTCAGCTCGCGGATGATCTGCATCGGCGCCTCGGTCTCGGCCATGGTGAGGCCGGCCATCACCTCGTCGAGCAGGATGCACTGCGGATCGGTGGCGACGCATTTGGCGACTTCGAGCAGCTTCTTGTCCTGCAGCGACAGCGTCGCCGGCGTCTCGTCCAGCTTGCCGCCAAGGCCGACGCGCGTCAGCACCGCGGCGGCATAGTCGGTCGCTTCACGGATCGGCCGCCGTGTCAGCGCCGCCGTGGTGACGACCTCGAGCGTCGTCATGTCGGCGAAGGTCTGGACGATCTGGAAACTGCGCACCAGACCGCGGCGCGTCAGCCGATCCGGCGAAATCCCGGTGATACGCTGGCCATCGAACCGCACCTCGCCGCTGGTCGGCGGCGCGAAGCCGGAGATGACGCTGAACAGCGTCGTCTTGCCGGCGCCGTTCGGGCCGATGATGCCGAGGATCTCGCCGCGCTCGACGGCGAAGCTGACGTCGTTGAGCGCCAGCAGCCCGCCGAACCGTTTGCAGACGTTGTCGACTTCAAGCAGCGCCACGGCTCAGCTCTTCGGGCGCGGAGCGGCCTGGGCGAACTCCTTCGGAAACACGACTTCCTGCGACTGATCGGGCATCCACTGCACCATCATGGCCGAACCGTCCTTCAGCAGCCGGTCCTCGGCGAACTGCAGGCCCTTCGGTTTGGCGACGTAGAGGTCGGGATCGCCGAACGGGATGTCGAACGTCTTGAACGATTCCAGCAGCGCCGCCGGCTCCAGCGACGAAGCCTTTTCCAGCACGCGCTGCAGCACGCGCGCGCCTTGCGCATACTGGATCGCGCCCTGGCCGATGCGGTCGATCTTGGCGACGTCGCGCAGCTCGGCGATGATCTTCTGCATCGAGTCGATCTTGGCGCCCGGGCTGAAGCCCGTCATCGCGAACAGGTTGCGCGTCAGCACCGCCTTGCCGATTTCGGGACCGAGATCCTTCCACAGCGACAGATCCGAATAGCCGCCGGTGCCGCCGACGAACAGGCTGTTGTGATAGTTGAGGTTGTAGCGCGCCTGATGCAGCAAGATGCCGTCGCGCGGCGTCACCAGGCCGGTGACGACGTCGGGCTTCAGCGAGCGGATGCGGATCATCGCCGAGGTCTGATCCTGCGCCTTGGTGTCGAGCGGCGCCTCGCCGATCACTTCGATGCCGCTCGCCTTCAGCTTCTCGACCAGGAACTTGTTGACCTGCTGGCCGGCCTCGTAGTTCGAGTAGCTCATCACCGCGGTCTTGATCGGGAATTTGCTGTCGTCGCGCAGCGACTTGATGAAGTCGTGCATCGACTGCGCATAGCCGCGATCATAGGGATAACCGAGCGAGAACATGTAGCTGGAATGCGCGCCACCGGCCCAGATCGACAGCGTGGGCACCTTCAGCTCGTCGAGCACCGGAGTCAACGCCAGCATCTGCGCGCTGAGGATGGTGCCGGTGAGCAGTTGCACCTTCTCCTCGGTGATCAGGCGCCGCGCCTCGGTGGCGGTGCGCGCCGGCTGGCTGGTATCGTCGGCCTGGAGCAGCTGGATCTTGGCGCCATCCTTGCTCTTGATACCACCGGCGTCGTTGATCTTCTTGATGATGTATTCGAACGCCGGCTGGCCTTCCTGCGCGTAGGCGGCGAGCCCACCGCTCATCGAGTTGATGACACCGACCTTGATCGGCGGCGGCGCGGCATTGGCATTGCGAATCCACGGTGCGGCGACCGTGCCGAGCACTACACCAGTGGCGCCGATTCCGAATGAGCGACGGGAAATGGACAAGCGCGTTCCTCCTGGTTGTTGTTAGTCGGCAATTGCCGCGGGCTTATAGCGGCGTGCGGGCACTGGCCCAAGTGATTGTTTTCGACATCGCGCGATCGTCACATATCTGGGCGTCAATGGCGGGCAACGACCGTCTGTCGATTTCCTGTAGACGGAATTTTCGCATCAAGCCGCCGCGACGGTCGCAGCGCCGTTGTTGATCACCACGACGTCCCGCTCCGCCACCTTGGCTCTGAACGACAGCGTACCATCGCCCTCCTTCCAGACCTCGGTGACGATGGTTTCGCCGGGATACACCGGCGAGCTGAAGCGCACCTGCATCTTCACCAGTCGCGTCGGATCGCCGTCGCAGCACAGTTCGACCAGCGCGCGGCAGACCACGCCGAAGGTGCACAGCCCGTGCAGGATCGGCTTGTCGAAGCCGGCCTTGCGCGCGACTTCGGGGTCCGCGTGCAGCGGATTGTAGTCGCCGGACAGCCGATAGATCAGGGCCGCGGTCGGCGAGGTGGCGATGCGTGATTGAAGATCCGGCGTGCGCTCGGGCAGCGAATGCGGCGCCGGCAGCGGGCCCGACGGACCGCCGAAACCGCCGTCCCCGCGCAGCATCGTGGTCGAGGTCAGTCGGCACAGCAAGTCGCAGCTAGCCTTGTCGAAAACGTCGCGCTCGGACAGCAGCACAGCGCCCTTCCCGGCCCCCTTGTCGAACAATCCGGTGACGCGCGAACGGCCGACCACCGTGCCCTTCGGCGGCAGCGGCTGGAAGATCTCGAAGCCCTGCTCCCCGTGCAGCACCTTACGCCAGTCGGCGCCGGTTTCTTCGTTGCCGAGCCAAAAGCCCGGATAGCCGAGCACGACCGACATCGACGGCAGCACCTGCAGATCCTGCTCGTAGACGTAGCGCAGTTGCCCGGCGTCGAGCGGATCGGCGCCGAGCCCGAGCCCCAGCGCATACAGCATGGTGTCGCGCTCGGTGTAGGTCTGCTCGATCTCGGGAATGGGCCAGTCGCGCAGTCGCGCCGGGTCGATTGCCATCGGGGAGCTTCCTCGTCCTTATTTTGCGGCAACTTGCCACCCGTGTCCGGCTCACGCAATATGCGAAATAGATTTTCGCAAATGATTTGAGATGCCGCCGCTGCGGCCGAGCTTCGGAGCCGCCGATGACCACCGACAAATCGCGCCGCCCGGTCAAGACGCGCCGACCTCCAGCAAAGAAGGCCCTCCGTAAGGATCAGCCGATGCAACGCGCATCGCGGCGGCCGCGCGCCGAGGCAAGCGAAAACGACGCCGGCCGGATGTTTGTGTCCGCGCTCGCCCGCGGCCTCGACGTACTCGGCGCCTTCCGCGCCGGCGATCGCGCGCTCGGCAATCAGGAACTCGCCGAGCGCACCGGCCTGCCGAAGCCGACGATTTCTCGGATGACCCACACGCTGATCCAGCTCGGCTATCTGACGTACGAGCCGCGCTCGGCAACCTATCAGCTCGGCGCACGGGCACTGGCGCTAAGCTACGCGGCACTCGCCAATCTCGACGTGCGCAAGGCGGCGCTGCCGATCATGACCCGGCTGGCCGAAGACAGCCAATTGCATGTCGGGCTCGGCACCCGCGAACGGTTGATGATGCTGAACATCGAGAGCTGTGAGAGCGACGCGCTGATCGGCCTGCGGCTGCCTCCCGGCTCGCGCGTGCCGATCGCCACCACCTCGCTCGGCCGGGCCTATCTGGCGGTGATCGGCGACGAAGAGCGTAGCGCGCTGCTGGCCGAACTGCGCGCCCATCATGGCGACGACTGGCCCAAGCTCGAAAAGGCGATCGCCCGTTCGACGCGCGAAATGAAAAAGCGCGGCTTTTGCATCTCGATCGGCGAGTGGCGCAACGACATCAACGCCGTCGGCGCCGCGATCGTGCCGCCGAACGGCGGCCCGGTCTACACGCTGAGCTTCGGCGGCCCAGCCTATCTGGTATCGCAGCAGCAACTGATCGACAAACACGGTCCTGCTTTGGCCCACGCCGCAAGAGCGATCAGCGCTGCGCTGGGCGGGTGACAAGGCTGCGCTGCCTCGGGGCTCATTGGAAGCGAGCCCCCTCCCCGTCATTCCGAGCGCAGCGAAGCAATCCAGCGCCGTGCACTGCGCTGGATTGCGTCGTCGCATCGCTCCTCGCAATGACGGCTGGGCTGACGCTTTTCCGGAGAACGAGCCTCAGTTCACCCGCCTCGCTTTGTCGTCCCAATACGGCGCCCGCAGCGCCGCCTTGTTGACCTTGTTGACGCTCGACAGCGGCAGCGGGTCGTCGCGGAAGTCGATGCTGCGCGGGACCTTGTAGTCGGCGATCGCGGCGCGGCAGAACGCGATCAGATCGTCGGCCGTGAGCGTAACGCCGGGTCTGCGCACCACTACCGCATGCACGGTCTCGCCCCATTTCGGATGCGGGATGCCAATGACCGCACATTGCGCCACGTCGGGGTGCGCCGCGATCGCGTTCTCGACCTCGATCGAATAGACGTTCTCGCCGCCCGAGATGATCATGTCCTTGATGCGGTCGGAGATATATAGATAGCCGTCAGCGTCGAACGTGCCGGAATCGCCGGTGTGCATCCAGCCGCCGCGCAGCGTCTGCGCCGTCAGCTCCGGCTGGCGCCAATACCCCATCATCACCATTGGACCGCGCACCAGGATCTCGCCGACTTCGCCCTGTGGCAGGTCACGATCATCGGCGCCGGCGATCTTCACTTCGGCCGACACGATCGGACGGCCCGCAGAGCGCAGCCGGTGGCGCGGCGCGCTCGGCAGATGATCGTCGGGCGTCAGGATGGTGGCGACCGGCGACAGCTCGGTCATGCCGTAGGATTGGCCGAACCGGATGCTCGGAAAGCGCCGCAGGCATTCCTGCAGCACCGGCTCCGGCATCGGCGAGGCGCCGTAAGTAATCAGCTTGAGGCTGGACAGATCATAGCGGTCGAGATCGGGCGACTGCAGGATCATGCCCAGCATGGTCGGCACGAAGGTCGCGACTGTTACCTTGTGGCGGCTGATCGCCTCAAGCACGTCGGCCGGCGTAAACCGCGGGATCACCACGTGGCGGCCGCCCATGACCGACGTCGTATAAACCCGCGCGCCAGCGCCGAGATGAAACAACGGCCCCGCATGCAGCGCCACGGTGCGCTCGTCGAAGCCGAACGCCATCGCGGTCACCACCGCATTGACCCACAGATTGCGGTGGCTGAGCATGACGCCCTTGGCCCGGCCGGTGGTGCCGCCGGTGTAGAACAGACAGGCGAGATCTTCGCCGCCGCGGCCGGCGTCGGCGCAAGGCGACGTCTCGGCGATCAGTTGCTCGTAGGCGCGGACATGCGGCAATCCCGACGCCGGCGCATCGGCGATCACGCCGCGCAGCGACGGACAAGCAGCGGCGAGTTGCATGGCGGTGTCAAGGAACGGCGCGTCGCAAATCAGCAGTGATGGCTCGGCGTCGGTGATCTGCTCGATCATCTCCGGCAGCGCAAAGCGCGAATTGACCGGCACCACGACGCCGCCGGCCCACAGCACCGAGAAGTAGCTCTCGACATAAGCGCCGCCGTTGGCCGCGAGGATTGCGACGCGATCACCCGGCGCGATGCCGAGCCGCCGCAACGCCGCGGCCAAGCGCGCGATGCGATCTTGCAGCTCGCCGTGGCTGAAGCTGCGCTCCGGCGTCACCAGCGCGGTTTCGTGCGCGCGGAAGGAAGCGGCCTTGCGGAGGCCGGCGGTGAGCTGCATGAGTTTCCGTCCCGGAGATGTACTGTTTTGTCGCAATCCTAGCATTGCGAAAATCGATTTCGCAAATGGCGCGGCGATGCGTTAGGCTGCGGACAACGACAAAAGGGATGGGAACATGTCAGCCGAAGCCGCCGCAGGCGATGCCGTGATTTTCGACCGCCGCGACGACGTGATGATCGTCCGGCTCAACAGTCCGGCGAGCCGCAATGCACTGCAGCCCGCCGTCAAACATCATCTCGAAACCCGCATCCCGGAATTGCTCGACGACCCCACGGTGCGCTGCCTGGTGATCACCGGCACCGGCGAGTCATTCTGCGCCGGCGGCGATATCAGCAACATGGGCGAGCGCGGCGCGCCGCAGGTGCGGCGGCGTATGCAGGCGACGCACGCGTGGGCGCAGCGGCTGCTCACCGCCGAGAAGCCGGTGATCGCCGCGGTGAACGGCTCCGCGGCCGGCGCCGGCTTCTCGCTGGCGCTGCTCTGCGACATCGTGCTGATGGCGGATCAGGCGTATTTTCGCGCCGCGTTCCCCGGTCTCGGCGCAGCGCCGGATCTCGGTCTAGCTTTGACGCTGCCGCGCGCAATCGGCGCGATGCGCGCCAAGGACATTCTGCTCACCAACCGCCGCGTCGAGGCGGACGAAGCGCTGGCGCTCGGCATCGCCAAGCGCGTGGTGCCGGCCGCCGAACTGCTCGACGCCGCAGTAGCGCTCGCAGCCGAACTCGCCGCCGGGCCGGCGACGTCGCTGGGTCTGACCAAGATGCTGGTCAACGGCGCGTTCGAACCGATCGAGCAATTCTTCGCGCTGGAATCTTTCGCGCAGGGGGTCGCGTTCGGCAGCGAGGAATTCGCCGAGGGCGTCGCGGCGTTTCTCGGCAAGCGCAAGCCGGCATTCAAGGCCAAGCGCTGACGATCGACATCACCGCTTGGCGCCGGCCCGACAGTTGTAGGCCCTGCGAAAACCGGCAGCCTTGGCGTCGTCTTCCGAGCAGAACCAACGGTTCGGCTTTTCCAGGCTGGCGTAGCTTGGGCAGCCACGCAGCTGATAGACGCCGACATTGCCGGTGAGCCGCGCCCGCTTGGCGAGCTTGCCCTTGATGGTGCAGCCGTCCGGCGCCGGCGGCATGTCGGGAAACATCACATCGAGCATCGCCGTCTTGCGATCGTCGCGGCAGGCGGCGCCGAGCAGCGGCGCGGTCTTGTCCCAGCGCCGGAAACTCGTCGGGGCCACGAAGCAGCCCTTCCACAACGACAGCCGCTCGTCCTTCGCCTTGGCTTCGTCGGCGGCGAACCGCCCCTTGGAGTCGGCATTCAATGCAAGCCCGGCCTGCACCAGGCGTTGACTGAGCCCGAGGCTATCGCCTGCAATCGTGCAGGCGCCCACCCGCCGACCATTGAACATCGGATCCGGCCCGAGATCGCGGCAACTGACGGCGCGGCCGGCGATCAGCTTCACCACCGCGTCGCGGGTTTCGACGCCGCACGCCGATGGATCGGCAAATTCATTGATGCAGCGTTGATCAAGTTCCGACGCGTCGATGCCGTCAAGGCGATAGGTGACGTTGCCGATTTGCAGCGTCGCGGCGTCCTTGACCACGACATCTGCAGCCAACGCCGGCCCACCGACCAGCAATGCCAGCATCACAATGACCGCAAACATCCTCGCCCTCTCAGCCATGCCCACGCGGCGCTCGACGCCGTCGGGCCAGCTATAGCGCGATTCCGGACGGGCGCAGCAGTAAACGCAGCCGCGCCGCGGTTTTCAGCAGGGAGCAGCGAGGGTCAGTAATCGTAGTCGCGGATGACCGAATCCCAGAACGAGGGCGGCGGGGTCCGGCGCCATTCGCCGACGGGAGCGTAGCGCGGGCCACAACCGCCGCAGCTTCCGGTCGGGACCAGATGCTGCACATATTGCGGCGGCGCTTCGACCCAGATCACCGGGGGCGCCTGCGGAATGCCGATCGGGCGCGGTGCGTAGACCACGTGCGGGCGCGGAGCAGGCCGGTAGCCCGGTCGATACGGCGCCGCATAATCGGCGGCCATCGCCCATGACGAGGTCACGACAGTCGCCAGCAGCGGCAACAGCAATTTCACAATACGCACGACGCTACTCCACTCACGACCAGATTCGCAGCGTCGCACGAGATGGTAAACAAAGCCTGCAGCCGCCTCCCGTGGCCCGGCGTCAACGCATGGGGCATGGCCGCACCAGACCGCTTCCCGCCGCCCGGGCCGCTTGCTAGAAGTCGCGCATGTCCGACACGCCCTCCCAAGAGGCCTTGCTCGCCGTCGAGCAGAAGGCCAATCTGATCAAGCTCCGTCGCTCGGTGCACGGCGCCCTCATCGGCCTGCAACTCGACCGCTACGCACCGGGTGAGGCCTGGAGCAGCCTGCCCTATCATCCAGTGTTCGTCGGCGACACCCGCACCGGCGTGATCCATGGCGGCGTCGTGACCCTGATGCTCGACGAGAGCTGCGGCATGGCCGTGCAGTTCGCGCTGCAGAGCACGCAGGCGATCGCGACGCTGGATCTGCGGATCGACTATCTGCGACCGGCGACGCCGGGCCAGGCGATCCGCGCGCACGCGCATTGCTATCACGTTACGCGCTCGATCGCCTTCGTACGGGCAACTGCCTATCAGGACTCCGAATCCGATCCGATCGCCAGCGCCACCGCGATGTTCATGATCGGCGCAAACCGCACCGACATGCTGCGGCAGGAGCCGAAGGTGAAGTTCGAGACACCGCCGCCGCTGGAGGCGCCAGACGACGACAACGGTCCGCTGGCGATCAGCCCGTATGCGCGCTTCCTCGGCATCCGCGTCGACGACGAGGCCAACACGGTGATGCCGTATGATCCGAAGCAGATCGGCAATCCGATTTTGCCGGCGCTGCATGGCGGCGTGATCGGGGCCTTTCTCGAAACCGCATCGATCCTCAAGGTGCACCGCGAGATCGGCCTCGCCACCGCGCCAAAGCCGATCGGCCTCACCGTGAACTATCTGCGCTCCGGGCGGCCGATCGACACCTTCTCCCGCGTGTCGATCGTCAAGCAGGGGCGCCGCGTCGTTGCTTTCGAAGCGCAGGCCTATCAGTCCGATCCCGACAAGCCGATCGCCTCCTGCTACGGCCATTTCAAGCTGCGGCCGCACGGCGACGGCGCGACCGAACCAGCGGAAGCTTGACCGGTTTTGCAGGGCAGCCTTAAGCGCGGATTCACCAACGCTCGGAACCTGCCCCAGGGCTTCACCGGGGATTCAGTTTTGGTCGAATAGGTCTCGTTCTCAACAGGTATCGGTTGACCGCCAGCATGGTCTTGGCGGCAAACCGCACCGACTTCGAGACCCGCAAGATGACGCCGGACAGCAAAGTCGCGAACACCGTCTATGTCGAGTTCGTGCGCTTGCTCTACACCGCGCGCTGGCCCATCGTCGTCGTCGGCACCGCCATCCTGATGGTCGGCGCCGCGGTCGGCTATCAGACCGGCGACCAGATCAGTCCGGCGATCGGCGTGGCGGGTATGCTTGTGACGCTCGCGCGGCTGTCGCTGTGTGTCGCATTCGACCGCACCTTTGACCGGCGAACGCTCGATCTGGCATCCGCCAAAGTGTGGGAGCGCCGGCTGGCGATCGGCGTGATCTCGACCGGAATCTGCATCGGCGGCTTCGCGCTGCGCTGCTTTCTGCTGCCGGATCTCACCGCCCATATGGTCGCGAGCGGCCTTGTGTTCGGCTATTGCGCCGGCACCACAACGCGGTTTTCGATCCGGCCGTGGATCGTCAAGGCCAGCCTCGCAGTTTCGGTGATCCCGGCTGTCGGCGCGGCGCTGTGGAATTTCGACCTGATGCATACCGCACAGGCGCTGCTATTCCTGATTTTCTTCTTCGGCGGCTTCGAGCTGATCGTCTACATTCACGACACCACCAAGGAGCAGCTCACGCTGCGCGCCGAGGCGGCGCATCTGGCGCGCGCCGACGTGCTTACCAAGCTGCCGAACCGGCTGCATTTGTCCGAACATTTCAACGAGGCTGCGGCCCGGCTGGAGCGCCACGGCGAAGGCTTCGCGGTGATCTGCATCGACCTGGATTTTTTCAAGGAAGCCAATGACCGCTTCGGCCACGCGGCCGGCGACGAAATCCTGCGGATCGTCGCGATGCGCCTGACCGGGCTGCTACGTCCCAGTGACCTTGCCGCGCGCACAGGCGGCGACGAATTCATCGTGATCCAGGCGGATGTCGATACGCCCGATCACGTCGAAGCGCTGTGCACCCGGATTATTGCGGCCGTTTCGGCGCCGTACATCATCGACGGTCACGTCGTGGTGCTCGGCGCCAGCGTCGGCGCGGCGTTGGCGCCAGACGATGGCACTTCGCTCGACGCGCTACTCGGCAAGGCCGACGCGGCGCTCTATGCCGCCAAGCGCAAACGCGCCGACAAGCATCGTTCGATCCCGGTGGTCACCGAGACCATCCCGCTGGCGCCGGAATTCTGCGAAACGCGCGCCGGTGATACAGCTACGCAAAACGCCGAAGGCGCGTCCGAGCCGATGTTCAACTCGCCGCGCTAGGCGCCCGGCCGCCGTCGACCAGCCGCCAGACCTGACAGGCGATCATCAGATCCTCGTCGGTCGGAATCACCCACACCGACACCTTGCTTTCGTCGCTGCTGATCCGCCCCGCGCCGGAGAGGTTCGTGTTGGCGTGACCATCGAGCACGACGCCGAGCCAGGCCGCCTGCGCGCAGACCCGCCGACGGATCTCCGCAGCGCGCTCGCCAATGCCGGCGGTGAACACCAGCGCGTCCAGCCCGCCGAGCGCCGCGGTGAGCGAGCCGAGTTCGCGGCCGATGCGATAGACGAACAACGCGATGGCTTCCTCAGCGCGCGGATCCTCGCTCGCGAGTAGTGTGCGCATGTCGTCGCTGATGCCGGAGACACCGAGCAGGCCGGACTGGCGATACAGCAGATCGCTGATCGCGGCGGGCGTCATGCCCTTCTGCTCCAAGAGATACAACACCACACCGGGATCGAGCACGCCGGTGCGGCTGCCCATCATCAGGCCGTCGAGCGCGGTGAAGCCCATCGAAGTGGCGATACTCTTGCCCGCACGCATCGCGCACATGCTGGCGCCGGCGCCGAGATGCCCGACGACGACGCGGCCATCGGCGATCTCCTGCCCCGCCACCGCGGGCAGCTGGCTAGCGATGTACTCGTAAGAGATGCCGTGAAAGCCGTAGCGTCGCACGCCCTGCGCGGTGAGCTCGCGCGGCAGCGCGAACCAAGTAGCGACCGGCGGCAAATGGTGATGGAACGCGGTGTCGAAGCAGGCGACCTGCGGCAGTTTCGGGTGCAGCTTCGCGAGCGCCTCGATCGCCGCGACGCTGTGCGGCTGATGCAGCGGCGCCAGCGGAATGAAGCTGCGTAGCTGCTCGATCACCCCCGAATCGATCCGGGCCGGCGCGTCGAACTTGTCGCCGCCATGGACTACACGATGCCCCGCCGCGGCGATCCGCCGGTCGGGGAAATTCTGTTCGATCCAGCCGATCAGCGTCGCGATCGCATCGTCATGGCCGGCCCCCTCCGGCAGATAAGCGTCGTGCACCGTCGCGCCGGCGCGGTCGACCACCTTGTGGTGCGGGCGATGGCCGAGGCTGCCGATGCCGCCTTCGCAGATCAGATGATCCTGAGTGGGTTCAGTATGCGCCTCGTACAGGGCGAACTTGATGCTAGACGAGCCGGCATTGAGCACGAGCAGCACATCGCTCATGCGCCGCCTCCGGCCGCCAGGCTGGGCAGCGCCGCCGCCCGGTGTCGCGCCATCAGCAGGCCGATCGCGCAGGAGCCGAGCCGCGCCAGCGTCTTGTCGGCCCGGCTGGTAAGGATGATCGGCACGCGGGCGCCGAGCACGATGCCGGCGACATGCGCGCGCGCCAGATATTCGAGCTGCTTGGCCAGCATGTTGCCGGCCTCGAGATCCGGCACCACGAAGATGTCGGCGCGGCCGGCGACCGGCGAGACGATGCCCTTGGTCTTGGCCGCTTCCGCCGACACCGCGTTGTCGAACGCCAGCGGCCCATCGAGAATGCCGCCGGTGATCTGGCCGCGCTCCGCCATCTTGCACAGCGCCGCGGCGTCCAGCGTCGAGCGGATGCTTTCGGTGACAGTCTCGACCGCCGACAGGATCGCCACCCGCGGCTGTTCGATGCAGAGCGCATGCGCCAGATCGATCGCGTTCTGGATGATATCGCGTTTGTCGGTCAGCGTCGGATAGATGTTGATCGCCGCGTCGGTGACCAGCAGCGCGCGCGGATAGTCCGGCGCATCCACCGCATAGACGTGGCTGATGCGCCGCGCCGTGCGCAGGCCGAGCGCCGGATCGACCACCGCCCGCATCAGCTCGTCAGTGTGCAGCGCGCCCTTCATCAGCGCCTCGACCTGACCGGCGCGGGCCATCGCCACCGCAGCAGCCGCAGCCGCATCGCTGTGCTCGGTCGCGACGACCTCGTAGGCCGAGAGATCAACCGACGCCTGTGCCGCAGCCGCGCGGATCTTCGCCTCGGGACCGACCAGCACCGGCACGATCAGTCCGGCGAGTTGCGCCTCGACGGCACCGAGCAGCGACGGCGTGTCGACCGGATGCACCACCGCGACGCGCAGCGGCTCCAGCCCTTGTGTCATCTCGATCAGCCGCTCGTAGCGCCGCGCGGCCGGGTGCAGGTCGATCTCCGGCAACTGCACGCGTGGCCGGCTGATCTTCTCGCTCGGCGCGATCACTTCGGCCAGGCCGACGATCACCTCCTGATCGTTCTGGTTGGTGGCGCGGCAATCCAGCAGCAAGCGCTTCTTGGCTTCGTTCTTCTCCTTGACGGTCACCGTCACGGTGACCGTGTCGCCGAGCAGCACCGGGCGGACGAAGCGCAGGGACTGGTCGAGATAGATCGTGCCGGGCCCGGGCAGTTGGGTGCCGAGCAGCGTCGAGATCAGCGAGCCGCCCCACATGCCGTGCGCCACCACCTGGTGGAAGTGATCGCTCTTGGCGAAGGCGGCGTCGACATGCATCGGGTTGACGTCGCCGGACATCACCGCGAACACCTCGATGTCGCGATAGGTCAGCGTGCGCACCAGGCTCGCGGTGTCCCCCACCGCGATCTCGTCGAAGGTGCGGTTCCGGATCTGCTCCATGAAATTCTCCAGCCGGCGATCAGCCGACGACGTGATAGCCGGCGTCGATGTACTCGATGTTGCCGGTCAGGGCGCGCGCAGCATCGCCGACCAGAAAGGCCGCGACATGGCCGACGTCCTCGATACTGACGAGCTGATGCGCAGGGGCGCGGGCGCGGGTGCGCTCCATCAGCTCATCGAAATGGCCGATACCGGAGGCCGCGCGGGTCTTCAGCGGCCCCGGCGACAGCGCGTGCACGCGGATCCGCTTCGGCGCCAGCTCGGCCGCCATGTAGCGCACCGAACTCTCCAGCGCGGCCTTCACCGGCCCCATCAGATTGTAGTCTTCGACCACCTTCTCGGAGCCGTAAAACGACACGGTGAGCAAGCAGCCACCATCCGGCATCAGCGGCTCGGCGAGTTTCGCCATCCGGATGAAGGAATGACAGGACACGTCCATTGCCATCGCGAAGCCGGCTTGCGAGCAATCGACGACTCGCCCGTGCAGATCGTCCTTCGGCGCGAAAGCGATCGAGTGCAGCAGGAAATCGAGCCGGCCCCAGCGCTCGGCAATCTGCGCGAACACCGCTTCGAGCTGCCCGGGCTCCCGCACATCGCAGGGCAGAACGATGTCGCTGCCGAGTTGCTCGGCGAGCGGCGCCACATAGGGCCGTGCCTTGTCGTTGAGATAGGTGACGGCGAGATCGGCGCCGGCATCGCGAAAGGCGCGGGCGCAGCCGAACGCGATGCTGTCCGCGTTGGCGATACCGACCACCAGGCCCTTCTTGCCGTGCAGGGGTGCTGATTGTGTCATGGCAGAGTCCTAACGCGCTTGCTGTGTCATGCCCATGACCGACGCTGTTCGACCATCGGCCAATGCACGCGGGCCACACACTCGGCAGCACCACGCTCAGCGCACTACTTCGCGAGTTGCCGCCGCAGTTTCAACAGCTCCTTGCGCCGCGCCGGCGAGGTTTCCGGATAGGACATCTTCAAATCTTCGATGGTTTCCAGAATGACCTGCGACACGATCAGCCGCGTATTCTGCTTGTCGTCGGCCGGGACGACGTACCAGGGCGAGTCGTCGGAGCTGGTCTCGGTGAGACAGTGCTCGTAGGCCTCCATGTAGTCGTCCCAGTATTTGCGCTCCTCGATGTCGGCGGCGCTGAACTTCCAGTTCTTGTCGGGCTCGTCGATCCGGGCCAGGAAGCGCTTGCGCTGCTCCTCTTTGGAGAGATGCAGGAAGAATTTGACGATCCTGGTGCCGTTGGCATGCAGATGCTTCTCCGCGTCCCGGATCGAGCGATAGCGTTTGTGCCAGAACTGCTTGCCGGCCGGCCCGTTCGGCACCGCCTCGCTCTTCAGGATCTCGGGGTGAACGCGGACGATCAGCACCTCCTCGTAGTAGGAGCGGTTGAAGATGCCGATCCGGCCGCGCTCCGGCAGATCGCGGGTGGTCCGCCACAGAAAATCGTGCTGCAGTTCGGTGGCGCTTGGGTGCTTGAAGCTGAACACCTGGCAGCCCTGCGGATTGACGCCGGACATCACGTGCTGGATCGCGCCGTCCTTGCCGGCCGCGTCCATCGCCTGAAAGATCAGCAGGATGGCGTGGCGGTTGCTGGCATAAAGCAGCTTCTGCTGTTCCGCCAACCGGGCCACATGGCCCCGCAGCATTTCCTGGTAGTTTTCCTTGGATTCGTAGAACGGGTCGACCAGCGTCGGCCATTTGTCGAGGTCGACCTTGCTGCCTTCCTCGACGCGAAACTGCTTGGTCTTGATCTTCATCCGGTTCTTCCACTCCGCGGCCGGCCCCGGATCACGGGGCCATCGGACGGAATATAGCCTTCTCTGAGTTAGAGAGCACCCACCCCATCCCCGTCATTCCGGGGCGCCCGCACTTCGCGGGCGAACCCGGAATCCAGACGTTGTGGCAATGGCCGGTCGCAGAACGCTGCGAGATTCCGGGTTCGCGCTGCGCGCGCCCCGGAATGACAGCGGTTGGGGCGAGCAGGCCGCCGCAACGTGCGCCCGGGGATCGCCCGGGCATTCGATAGTCAGCCTTCGTTCATGATCGCCGAATTATAGTCTCCTCGCCCGGCCTAGGACCTTTGCCGGACTTTGGCGGGCACCCGAGCTGGACACAAAGCGACCGTAATTCCACGCAATTAGACCCCGCAACCAACCTTCAAAGAAGGATGCCGGCCGGACGGCCAGCCCGCTGATCAGGTCTCGACTTGTGAGACACGCGGGAAAAAGTATGGTGCTGCACGTCAGGAGCCCGCAGCCGCGGGGCGACGACCTGCCAGCCATATCGAGCCGAGCGATCGCAGCAACCAACGGCTGACAAGACCCCTCGACATGGACACTTCCGCTCAAGCCAAGGTTCTCGCCGCGCAATCACGCCGCGCGCTGTCGGCCCGGATCGCGCTGTTCGCGCTGCCTCTGCTGCTGCTCGCCCCGGCGCTGTGGAACGGCTATCCGCTGCTCCAATACGATACCGGCGGCTACCTGGCGCGCTGGTACGAAGGGTATCTGGTACCGAGCCGGTCGACGACCTACGGGCTGTATCT
Organism: Rhodopseudomonas sp.; assembly: GCF_048594845.1. Lineage (GTDB taxonomy): Bacteria > Pseudomonadota > Alphaproteobacteria > Rhizobiales > Xanthobacteraceae > Rhodopseudomonas. The sequence goes on from NZ_JBMDXE010000004.1 coordinate 18,371, forward strand.
GCACTTCGGCGAGACCTCGCAGTTCTGGATCAATCTCGGCTTCCAGGCGATCATCACGCTGTGGATCCTGCAGCTGACGCTCCGGGTGTTCAACATCACCCGGCCGTTCTGGCTGGCCGCAGTCGGCGTGGCGCTTGTGGCGACCACGGCGCTGCCTTGGATCACCAGCATGTTGCTGACCGACATCTTCGCCGGCCTGTCGGTGCTGACGCTGTATCTGCTGGTGGCGTGCCGGGACCGTACCTCGACCGTCGAGAAGATCCTGCTGTTCGCCTTCACCACCTTCTCGGCCGCCACCCACAGCGCGACGGTCGGTGTGCTGACCGGGCTGTGCGCGGCCGGCTGGCTGCTCCTGCCGTTCCTGCGCGGCCGGCTCAGCGCCGTGGGCCTCGCCCAGGGCAGCATGACCGTGATCGCCGGCTCGCTGCTGCTGCTAGCCACCAACTACGCGCTGTCCGGCACCGTGTCGTGGACTCCCGGCGGCTCCAGCGTCGCGTTCGGCCGGATGCTGCAGGACGGCATCATCAAGCGATATCTCGACGACCACTGCGCCACCGTGAAGCTCAAGCTGTGCCCCTACAAGGACGAACTGCCGCCGACCGGCGACGACTTCCTGTGGGGCGGCAACAACATGTTCGACAAGCTCGGCCGCTTCGAAGGGCTGAGCGACGAGATGGAATACATCTCGCAACAGGCGGTGAAAGCTTATCCGTGGATGCAGGCCAAGGCGGCCGCCAAGGCGACCTGGGATCAGCTTATGCATGTCGGCACCGGCGAAGGCACCAACGGCTGGATCCCGCACACCTACGGCATCATCGAGCGCTACATGCCCAATCAGGTGACGTCGATGCGCGCCGCGCGGCAGCAGCACTGGGACATCAACTTCAATGCGGTGAACTGGGTGCACGTGCCGGTCGCGCTGGCCTCGATGCTGCTGCTGCTGGTGATCCTGGGCCGCGCCTTGGCCCGCCGCGAGCTCGACGACGTCTCGCTGCTCGCCGGATTCGTCGCCACCGCGCTGCTCGGCAATGCCATGATCTGCGGCATCATCTCCGGCCCCCACGACCGCTATGGCGCCCGCATCGTCTGGATCGCGACCTTCGTGGTGCTGATCGCCGGGGTCAAATACTTCGTCGACCGCCGCAATGCCGACGGTGACGAAGAATTGGCCGACTGATCAGGCGGTTCGTTCGGCACGTGCAAGGGGCGCCGGTGTCGCCCGCTGCCGCGGCCTGATGAACACCGCCACGACATCCGGGCAGGTTCGCCGGATGTCCGCGTCCAGCTCGTCGAATTTGCGCTCGATATCCCGGCCAAGACGGACTTCGTCGAAATCGAGCCGGAGCGCGACCAGCACCTGTCGCGGCGCGAGGTGCACCGTGAACAGGTCATCGGCGCTCACCACCGCATCATGCCGGCGAGCGATCTGCAGGATCCGTTCGCGGGTGCGCGGCCCGGCGGGTTCTCCCATCAGCAGCCCCTTGCTCTCGCGCGCCAGGAAAGCGCCGGTCGCGGCCAGCAACAGCGCAATGCCGATCGACGCGACGCCGTCGAGCGCCGGCATTGCCAGATAGTCCGATGCGAAGGTGCCGGCCAGCGCAATCAGAATTCCGATCAGCGCGGCGCTATCTTCGAACAGCACGATGAATGTCGTCGGGTCCTTACTGCGGGTCGCTGCCTCGATGTAGTCGAGATCCGGCACCACCCCGAGATCCGGCATCGCGGTTCGAAAGCCTTTCCAGGCGACGTACCACGAGCCGCTTTCGAACAGGAAGGCAAAGCCGAGCACGATGTAGTTGATCTTCACGTCGGTGATCGGCTCGGGCGTGATGATATGGATCACGCCTTCGTAGAACGACACGCCGGCGCCGATCGCGAAGATCAGCAGCGCGACGATGAAGCTCCAGAAGTACAACTCGCGGCCATGCCCGAGCGGGTGCATCTCGTCGGGCGGACGCGCGGCCCGATGAAGACCGTACAGCAGCAGGATCTCGTTGCCGGTGTCCACCAGCGAATGGACGCCCTCGCTCAGCATGGCTGAACTGCCGGTCCACGCCGCGGCGGCCATCTTGGTCACGGCGATCGCCAGATTGCCGACCAGAGCGGCGTAGATTGCAGGCTTGGACGAGGATGACGACATCGATCAGAGCGCTCCATTGCCGGTCAGGCGCCGTCATCCGCAAGCGTCCAAACGACACATGGCGATTCCGTCGCAGTCCGGAACCCAATGCGGAGCCCTCGATGTGGTTTCACCGATCCTCGCCGGTGCTTCCCTCGGCACGAACCGATCAACGAAAAAGCCGCGCGGATGTCCGCGCGGCTTTGGCATTGTATGGCGCTGAGACTAGCTCAACGCGGTGGTGTTACGGGCAGGAGCGCCGCACACCGCCCTTGGCGATGTAGGTGCCCGACGCCGGATCATAGCTCCGGAATCGCTGCGAGCAGTACGCAACCGCGTCATTCTGCTGCGCGGCCTGAGCCTGGCTGTTGGCGATCGCGCCGCCGATAATCGCGCCCGCCGCGAGGCCACCGAGCGCCGCGCCGGCACCCCAGCCGCCGCCGTGGTAATGACGGTGGCCATAGTAGCCGCGCGGGCCGTAGCCGTAGCCACGGTGGCCGTGCCAGCCGTGACGATACTGAACCTGTTCGATATTCGCCTTGGCGGCCACCGGGTTCGGGGTCGCCATCAGCGGAGCCGCCGAAGCCGGAACCGTCGCGACTGCCAGCGAACCGGCGATCAGCGCCATGACGGGCATCGTGCGTGACATCTTCATTCGTGTCTCCTTGTTGATTGCGTCGCTTCAGGGGAGTTAACCGGGGCGCGCCGGGAGGGTTCCGGATATTCGGCGGGAGCGACAATCCGCCTGACCTGTTGGAGCGCTTGCGTACCAAGCACCTACGTGCGAGCGCGCTACCGGAACTACGTGCGCGAAATCATCGGTCGTCGGCCGCGATCAGCACGCGCCAGTCGCCAGATCAGCGCGGCGCCGGCGGCAAGACCGATCGCTGCTCCCGCCCGCAGCCAAGCCGGATTGAACGTGATGGCGTAATTGCGGGACTCGGAATCGAAACCACCATGTGCACCGGGATCGCCGCGCCCCGCCTGATACAAATTGTCGGGCACGCGCGGATCTGCCGGCTCGTCGGTGGTTTCGTTCTCGATCCCGGCGCGCGCCAGCAATCGATCCGCCACCGATGGCATCAACATCTGCGCCGCGATCGCCTTCACCGCGGAGGTGCCGACCCAATATTCGCGCGGCCGCTCGAACGCGGCGCGGACCACTGCGGCGGCGATCGGCTCCGGCTGCACGATCGGACGCACCGGCGCCAGCTTGCGGTCGAACTTGTTCCGGGCCCAATCGAACTGCGGCGTGTTGACGGCCGGCAGATGCACCATGCTCAGCGTGATGGCGCTGTTCTCGTTCATCAGCTCGCTGCGTAGCGAGTCGATGAAGCCACGCGTTGCCGCCTTGGCGGCGCAATATGGCGCCTGAAACGGAATCGACCGATAGGCCAGCGCCGAGCCGATCGAGATGATCGCGCCGCGATTACGCGGACGCATATGGCGCAGGGCCGCGAGAGTCCCATGCACTTGGCCCAGATAGGTTACGCGCGTGACCTGCGCGAACTCCTCCGGGGTGATATCGACGCTGCAGCCATACACCGTCACCATGGCGTTGTTGACCCAGACGTCGATCGGCCCGAGTTCGCGTTCGATCCGCTCGGCCGCGGCGAACACCGCGTCGGCATCGCCGACATCCGCGACGATCGGCAGCGCGCGGCCGCCGGCGGCTTCGATCTCGCGCCGCGCGCCCTCCAGCCCCTCCTCGCCGCGCGCCAGCAGCGCGACCTGCCAGCCGAGTCGTGCGAACGCCACCGCGATCGCGCGGCCGACACCGGCGCTGGCGCCGGTGACCACCGCAGTGCGGGCTGTACGGATCGTCATGGCGATGTCCTTCCGAGAATCGTGCGAGGTAAGGCTGAACGAACTGCTCCGCAGGCCTGTCAACAAACCAACGCCTCGCCGCAGCACCGGTTGCACCGCCGTGCAGGACCGATGATGCGGACAACGAAAAGGGCGGCCCTGGGCCGCCCTTTGGAGTGCACCAATCAATCTCGGATGAAGAGCGGACGATCAGCCCTTGGCGATCGGCACCGCGACGAACCGCGCGGCTGCGTCGGCACTCTTCACCCGCATCAGCACGGCCTTGCGGCCGTGTTCGCTGGCCTGCTTCAGCGCGTCGCGGACATCGCCGGAGTTGGAGACCGCCTTGCCTGCGACGTCGAGAATGACGTCGCCGGTGCGCACGCCACGATCGGCCGCCGGACCGTCCGGATCGACGCTGGTGACGACGACGCCCTTCTGGCCGGAGCCCTCGACCTCACCGGCCGGCGCGACGCGGACGCCGAGATAGGGCCGCCCTTCGCTCTGGCCGGACTGATCGTTGCTCGCGACCTTCTGGGTATCGTTCGGCATTTCGGCCAACGTCAGCGTCATCGACTTCTGCTCGCCCTTGTGCAGCACGTCGAGCTTCACCGACGTGCCCGGCGCCATCATGCTGATCGTCCGCGCCAGTGCGCGCGAGTCCTTGATCTCGTCGCCATTGACCGCGGTGATCACGTCGCCGGCCGAGATGCCGGCCTTGGCGGCCGGGCTGCCGTCCTGCGGGCTGTCGACCAGCGCACCGCGCGCCTGCTTCAAGCCCATGCTGTCCGCGATGTCCGGCGTCACCGGCTGCACCTGCACGCCGAGCCAGCCGCGCGTCACGCTGCCCTTGTCCTTGAGCTGCGCGATCACCAGCTTGGCAGTCGCGGCCGGGATGTCGAAGCCGATGCCGACCGAGCCGCCCGATGGCGAGTAGATCGCGGTGTTGACGCCGATCACGTTGCCGCTGGTGTCGAACGCCGGGCCGCCGGAGTTGCCCTTGTTGATCGGCGCGTCGATCTGCACGTAGTCGTCATAGGGGCCCGAGCCGATGTCGCGGCCGCGCGCCGAGACGATGCCGGCCGTCACCGTGCCGCCGAGGCCGAACGGATTGCCGACCGCCACCACCCAGTCGCCGACGCGCGCCGGCTTGTCGGCGAACTTGACGTAGGTGAAGTCGGTCTTGGCGCCCTCGACCTTGATCAGCGCCAGATCGGTCTTCTTGTCGGTACCGACGACCTTGGCGGTGTAAACCGTGCCGTCGTCGGTAGTCACCTGCACCGACTTGGCGTGGTCGACGACATGGTTGTTGGTCACCGCATAGCCGTCCGGCGAGATGAAGAAGCCGGAGCCTTCGCCGGTGATCACTTCATGCCGCTTCGGCATGCCCTCCTGGCCGCCGCGGAAACCGAACTGGCGCTCGAACTGCTGGAACGGCATGCCCTGCATCTGGTCGTCGCTGTCGTCGTTGCGGATCAGCGGCGTGGTGCGGCTGTCCTCGTCGATCTTGACGCGCACCGAGATCACCGCCGGCTTCACCTTGCTGACGAGATCGCCGAAACCGGCCGGCGCGCCGGACGGCGACGCCGCCTCTGCGGCGTGCGCCGGCGAGGTGAAGGACGGCACCTCGTGCGTCAGATATCCGCCGGTCACCAGGGCGGCGCTCAGCGCTGCGGCCGAGGCCAGCAGGGCGAAGCGCCGCGGCTTCATGATCCGCCGCAGCTGCGCGTCCGATTTCGGGGTGTAGTCGATGTCGTTGCGATCCGTCTCATTGTGATTCATGGCGAGGCTCCAGTGTGTGATGAACAGGGCGTGAACTACTCACTGGAATATAGACGGCCGACATTACGCAGAGCTGTTTGGGAAATTAAGCTTTGGACATAGAACGTCGCCAAACCGGATCGCCTCACCCACGACTACGCGGGGCGCGCGAAGGTTCTGTCCGAAATTTCATGAAATGGAGAGAGCAAACGAGTCGACGCCCGCGGTGAAGACGCGACTCTCTTCGACGCTACTTCATCCGGGATTTCATCCGGACCTTCCACTTCGTCATGGCCGGACTTGCCCAGCCATGCACGCCTTGCTGCTACGCTCGATATCCAGACGGCCCAACTACGCAAATGCCCGGCACGAGGCCGGGCATGACGTTGCGGATCGCAACATAGTCAGTGCGAAACGCGCGACAACATCGCACGCTCGCTTGCTATCATTCGTCGCTTCACCGCTTCTTCAGCGACACCGAGACTTCGCGCACGTCGGTGCCCTGCGGTACGATCGTGACCGACTGCGTCGAGCCGCGGGTCGCGACCGAGAGCGACGCGGAGAAGCCGGGGCCGCCGACCTGCGCATCGATGCGGCCACCGCGCGCGCTGCCGGAAACCTGACCATTGGCGTTACGCGTGGCCTCGGTCCAGGTGCCGGTGATCCGTCCGCCGTTTTCTTCGACATGGCTGGTGATGTCGAACCGCGCGCTGTCGCTGGCGCAGACCAGCGTCTGCTGCAGCAGGTGCCCGCCGCCCGCCACCGCATAGGACGCGCGGCAGCGGATGCGTTCGGTCGAGCCGTCGGACAGCTGCACACGGCCTGTGCCGTTCCAGTAGCCTGCCAGTCCGTCGAAGGCGCCGGCGGCCAAGCTTGCCGTCGACGTCAGCCCGAGCGAGCCGAACAGTACGGCGGCGGACACGAGCCGCGTGGCGGAAGTCGATATCATCGGGAATCCCTTTCAGTACAAAGCGCCGAAAGCCACAACGGCGCATGCCCGATTGAGTTTCCTCAACACGCGGTGATCGTCGCGTGAGTGTGTCCCCGCGAGCTCAGCCCTACTCGCCCATCGCGGCGAGCACTGCGCGCGACTCCGCCACCCAGCCGAAGATGCCGCCCTGCGCTTTGATCATCGCAAGCCCGGCGGCGTGGAATTCCGGGAAGTAAGACGCGCAGCCGTCGGCGATGACGACGCAGCGATAGCCGCGATCGTTGGCCTCGCGCACCGTGGTGTTGACGCAGACCTCGGTGGTGACGCCGCATACCAGCAGCGTGTCGATGCCGTATTTCTGCAGCACGTCACCAAGCTCGGTGGCGTAGAACGCACCCTTGCCGGGCTTGTCGATGACGATCTCGTCGCCGCGCGGATACAGCTCTGCGACGATGTCGTGGCCGGGTTCGCCGCGGATCAATATGCGTCCCATCGGCCCGGGATCGCCGATCCGCAGGCTCGGCGCGCCGCGTGCGACCTTGGCGGGCGGCGCATCCGACAGATCGGGCAGATGGCCTTCGCGGGTATGAATGACCGGCAGCCCCATCCGCCGCGCTGCGGCCAGCACCGCGGCGATCGGCGGGACGGCGCGGGCGAGCTGCGAGACGTCGTTGCCCAGCGTCTCGCCGAAGCCGCCCGGCTCGAGGAAATCGCGCTGCATGTCGATGATCAGCAGCGCCGTGGTTGCCCAGTCGATTTCGATCGACGCAGGCTCCGCCACGATGCTGACGGACGCGGCGGATGTCGGGGACTGCATGGCGCTCTCCTGATGCGATCAGGTCGCATGATAGAGCAACGTCGCCCGCAAAGTCAGCGCCCTGCAGCACCTCAGCCGATGAAAAGCGCAATCAGCGTGCCGACGATGATGCCGCCGCAGGCCGCCGACAGTCCGAACGCCGCGCCCCACACCGCAAAATACAGGATCACCGAGCCGAGATTCTTTTCGAGGTGATCGCCATACATCAGGAAGCCCGCCGCGCAGCCGGCGAGCAGCACGGCCGCGACCGCGATCCGCACCCACAAGGCACGGCGCGGCGCGCGAGCCTGATACCACGCGCCCCATCCAAAGGCCGCGGCCAGCGCCACCCAGATCAAGATAAACCGGACCGCCATGGTGTCTTCCTGCAGGTGTTCTGACTACAGCTTTCGGCCTAAAGCGTGAAGTCAACGATCGGATGACGCGTCGCATGCGGTGCGGTTTTCCGCTAGGGTCGGCGGCGTTCCGACCTGGAAGAGACAGCCCCCGCTTGACCGATCCATCCCAGCATTCCTTCGCGACGCGACACAGCTCTGCCGGCGAAGGCCGCGGCGATGCGCCGCTGTTCGAGGCGATCGGTCTCACCAAGCGCTATGGCGGCTTCGTCGCCAATGAGGCGATCGACCTCGCCGTGGCGCCCGGCCGCATTCACGCGCTGCTCGGGGAGAACGGCGCCGGCAAATCCACCTTGGTCAAGCTGATCTGCGGCCTGATCCAGCCGGACGCCGGCACGATGCACTGGGCCGGCCAGCCGTTCGCGCCGGAAGGCCCGGCGGACGCGCGCGCGCACGGCATCGGCCTGGTGTCACAGCATTTCGCACTGTTCGAGAACCTGACCGTCGCCGAAAATATCGCGCTGGGATTGCCGGGCGCGACGCCGAGCGCGTTGTCGGCCCGGCTCGCTCAGGTCTCGGACGAATACGGCCTGCCGCTCGATCCACAGCGCGAAGTGTGGCGGCTGTCGGTCGGCGAGCGGCAGCGGATCGAGATCGTGCGCGCGCTGTTGCAGCAGCCGCGCTTCCTGATCCTCGACGAGCCGACCGCGGTGCTGACGCCGGCGGAGGCCGACCGGCTGTTCGCCGTGCTCGAGCGGCTGCGAGCCGGGGGCCGCGCCGTGCTGTACATCTCGCATCGGCTCGAGGAGGTGCAGCGGCTGTGCGACGCTGCCACCATCCTGCGGGCCGGCCGCGTGGTCGCCACCTGCGATCCACAGGCCGAGACTGCTGCGTCGTTGGCGCGGCTGATGGTCGGCACCGATGTCGTCCAGCCGCGGCCCCAGCCCGGCCACAGCATCGGCGCGGCCCGCCTAACAGTCAGCAGCCTCGACGTCGCGCCGGACGATCCCCACGGCGTGGCGCTGTGGTCGGTGTCGTTCGAGGTGCGCGCCGGCGAGATTGTCGGCATCGCCGGCGTGGCCGGCAACGGGCAGGACGAAGTGTTCGCGGCGCTGTCCGGCGAGCGGCCGCTGCGCGATGCCAACAGCATCGCGATCGACGGCCGGCCTTGCGGCGATCTGCCGATCACCCGCCGCCGCGCGCTCGGCGCTGCCTACGTGCCCGAGCAGCGGCTCGGCCACGCCGCGGTGCCGACGATGTCGCTCTCCGACAATGCCCTGCTGACGCATCACGCCGAGCCGGAGCTGGTGCGCACCGGCTTTGTCGATCGCGCCGCGCTGCGGGCGATGGTCGCGCGGATCGGCACGCGCTTCGATGTCCGCACCGCAGCGGCTGATCCCGAGGCGCGCCGGCTGTCCGGCGGCAATTTGCAGAAGTTCATCGTCGGGCGCGAAATCCTGCGCGGGCCGAAGCTGCTGGTGGTGAACCAGCCGAGCTGGGGCCTGGACGCCGGCGCCGCGGCGGCGATCCGCCAGGCGCTGATCGACCTCGCCGCACAGGGAGCCGCCGTGCTGGTGATCAGCCAGGATCTCGACGAACTGATCGAGATCGCCGACCGCATCGGCGTGATGTTCCACGGCCGGCTGTCGCCACTGGTGGAATCGGCCGAGTTCGATCGCGAACGCATCGGACTGCTGATGGGCGGCAGCGGCTGGCCGCAGCGGGAGGCGCAGCATGCCGCTGGTGCTTGAACGCCGCGCCGAGCGATCCGCTCTCGCTGCAGCATTGTCGCCGCTGATCGCGGTGGCGCTGACGCTGGTGACGATGGCGGCGCTGTTCGCCACGTTGGGCAAGGATCCGCTCGCGGCGCTCGGCGCGTACTTCGTCGCGCCACTGACCGACGGCTATGCGCTGCAGGAGATCGCCGTCAAAGCCTCGCCGCTGGTGATGATCGCGATCGGGCTGGCGCTGTGTTACCGCGCCAATGTCTGGAACATCGGCGCCGAGGGCCAGATGCTGATCGGCGCCGTCGCCGGAAGCTGGCTCGCGGTGATCACCCACGGCAGCGATGCCGGGCCGTGGCTGCTGCCGGCGATGCTGCTGCTCGGCGCCGCGGCGGGCGCGCTGTATGCGCTGATCCCGGCGCTGTGCAAGGTGCGGTTCGGCGCCAGCGAAATCCTGATCAGCCTGATGCTGGTCTATGTCGCCGACCTCGTGCTCGACTATCTGGTACGCGGACCGTGGCGCGACCCCGCCGGCTTCAACTTTCCCACCACCGCCGAATTCGATCCTGCGGCAACGATGCCGCTGCTGATCGAGGGCAGCCGTGTGCATCTCGGCGTGGTGCTGACGCTGCTGGCGGTGATCGCCGCCGCAGTCCTGCTCGGCCGCACGCTGAAGGGCTTCGAAATCCGCGTCGTCGGCGCCGCGCCGCGCGCCGCCCGCTTCGCCGGCTTCAGCGCCGAGCGACTGACGCTGACCACCTTCGCGATCTCCGGCGCGCTCGCGGGACTCGCCGGCATCATCGAAGTGGCGGGCCCGGTCGGGCATCTGCAGCCGGGCTTCTCGCCGGGCTACGGCTTCACCGCGATCATCGTGGCGTTTCTGGGCAGGCTCAATCCACTGGCGATCCTGATCGCCGGGTTGTTCCTGGCGCTGACCTTCATCGGCGGCGAGCAGGCGCAGATCACGATGAAGATCCCGCAGGACGTGACGCGGGTGATCCAGGGCGTGCTGCTGTTCTACGTGCTCGCCTGCGACTCGCTGATCCTGCACCGGATCCGGCGGATCGCGCCGCAGCGCAGGGCCGCCTGACATGATCGAGGCGATCCTGCTGTCGATCGTGGTCGCCTCGACGCCGCTGCTGCTGGCGGCGAGCGGCGAACTCGTCGCCGAGCGCGCCGGGGTGCTCAATCTCGGCGTCGAGGGCATGATGATCCTCGGCGCCGCCTGCGGCTTCGCCGGTGCGTGGGCGACCGGCTCGACCGCGATCGGCGCGCTGTGCGGGATCGCGGCCGGCGTCGCGCTTTCGGCGCTGTTCGCAGCGGCAGCGATCGGGCTTGCGATCAAT
>NZ_JBMDXE010000040.1:0-5758 GCF_048594845.1 Rhodopseudomonas sp.
GGTTTCTGGGTCCTCCGCTTGGGGGGTGGTGCAGGGCCTTTTGTGCCGCGCGGCCGTGCCCCTTTCCCCCGGGTAATCGCCCGCGTCGGCGGGCGACCCAGTATTCCAGAGCCCGTCGGCGAAGCACCGTCCGCTCCGCGAGTTATTGCGAGGCGCGCGCCCCTCACATCACCGGCGGCTCTTCGCTTTCCGCGCGTTCGATCAGGTCCTCGGTCGGGACCAAGTTGCTGCGCGGCACCAGGAAGATCATCGAGGCCGCGCACGCCGCGGCGAGGCCGCACACCGCGATGTTGAGCGGCAAGGGCGTGGCGAAGTGGCCGCCGAGCCAGGCGCCGAATTGCGAGCACAGCGAGCCGATGCCGAACTGGGTGAAGCCCATCAGGCCGGAGGCGGTGCCGGCGGCCTGCGGGCGAATGCTGATCGCGCCGGCGGTGGCGTTGGCCATCACGCTGGCGATGCCGAACATGATGATCATGTGGGTCAGGAACAGCCAGCTCGGCACCTGATTCCAGCCGAGCACGCCCCAGATCAGATTGAGCAGGGCGCCGCCGATCTGCATCGCGAGGCCGAACCAGATCAGCTTGTCGAGCGAGTAGCGCGGCGAGAACCGCACGCAGAACACGTTGCCGAGCAGATAGGCGAAGCCGGAGCTGGCGAACCACGCGCCGTATTCGGCGCTGGTCCGGCCCATCTGCGTCACCACGACATAAGGGCCGCCGCCCGCGAAGGTGAAGATGATCGCCGAGGACAGCACCTGGCACAGCATGTAGCCGATGAACGCACGGCTGCCGAACAGCGCGCCGACATTGCCGCGAAAGCTGCCGGGCGCCAACGGATCGGCACGGCGGCGCGTCTCCGGCAGCGCCAGCGCGATCGCGGCGGCGACGATGACGGCGCCGGCGGTGACGACGTAGAAGATCGCACGCCAGCCCAGCGCGGTTTCGATCAGGCCGCCGAACAGCGGCGACAGCATCTGCGCGATCATCATCACGGCGATGACCAGGCTGAGCATGCCGCCGACCCGGTCGCGGCTATAGAGATCGCGGATAACGGCGCGGCTGATCACCATGCCGGACGCGCCGCCGAGTGCCTGGAAGAACCGCGCGGCGATCAGTTGCGGCAGCGTCTGCGCGAAGATGCAGCCGACGCTGGCCACGACCATCAGCGACAGCCCGGCAAGCAGCACCGGACGGCGGCCAAAACGGTCGGACAGCGGCCCCATGATCAGCTGCGAGCAGGCCAGCCCGACCATGTAAAGCGACACGGTCATCTGAGCGACCGAGATATCGCTGGCGAAATCCTGCGCGAGGATCGGCAGCGCCGGCACGAAAATGTACAGCGCGATCGGCGCCGCGCCGTTCATCAGCACCAGCAAAAGCAGCAACAGCTTCGACGGCGGCCGGTCACGCATGGTGGCGTCGATCCTGCCATATCTACCGACGATGCCGTGCATGAAGGGTTCGGTTCCCGAGAAGCGTTGCGGTGCGAGTTGTCGGTGAGCGACCGACTGTACCGTGCCGGATGCGCCCTAACAGGCCGTTTTCGGCATACGGCTATGCGGGGAGGGCCGCGACCCGCGTGGCGCCTCTCTCGTGAAGCCCGTGTCCCGCACAAAGGCGCAGCGCGCAGCGATGCGCCGCAGATGCGGGACCCCGGTTTGTCTCACGCGACGCCCGCGATAACCGGGGCCCCGGATCTGCGCAGCAGCACTGCGTGCTGCAGCGCGTCCGGGGCACGAGGAGGTTAGTGCGCCAGTGGCGCGGTCGCCTGGTCGAGCCAGAGTTGCGTCGGGCCGTCGAGATGCGGGCGCACCAGCTCGCGGACGCGGGCGTGGTAGGCGTTGAGCCAGGCGAGTTCTTTCTGGCTCAGCATCGCGAGGTCGATCAGCCGGCGGTCGATCGGCGCGAAGGTCAGCGTCTCGAACGCGTTCATTGGCTTCTCGGCGCCGTCGACCTGCTTCTCGACGACCAGCTCCAGATTCTCGATTCGGATGCCGAACGCATCCGTCTTGTAGTAGCCGGGCTCGTTGGACAGGATCATGCCGCGCTTCAGCGGCGTGGTGCCGAGCTTGGAGATCCGCGCCGGGCCTTCGTGCACCGATAGGTAGCTGCCGACGCCGTGGCCGGTGCCGTGCTCGAAATCGATTCCAGCTTGCCACAGGAATTGCCGCGCCAGCGTATCGAGCTGCGCGCCCGTGGTGCCGTCGGGAAAGACGGCGCGGGCGATCGCGATGTGGCCGCGCAGCACGCGGGTGAAGCGGTCGCGCATCTCGGCGGTCGGCTCACCCACTGCGATCGTGCGGGTGACATCGGTGGTGCCGTCCTGATACTGCGCGCCGGAATCGATCAGCAACAGATCGCCGGGCTGAATGCGGCGGTTGCTCTTGCGGGTGACGCGATAGTGCACGATCGCGCCGTTCGGCCCGGTGCCGGAGATGGTCGGAAACGACACGTCCTTGAGCGCGCCGGTGTCGCGGCGGAAACTCTCCAGCGCCTCGACCGCGTCGATCTCGGTGAGGGTGCCCTTCGGCGCTTCGGCATCGATGAAAGCGAGGAAGCGCACCAGCGCCACCGCGTCGCGCTGATGCGCGGTCCGGGTGCCGGCGATCTCGACCTCGTTCTTCACCGCCTTGAGCAGCGCCACCGGATCGGCGCCGCGCAGCGGTTTGCCTCCGGCATCCTTGATCAATCGCGTCAGCGCGTCTGCGGCCGTGGCGCTGTCGAGCGCGATCGCGGCGCCGCTCTGCGCCAGCGCCTGCAGCGCCGATGTCAGCGCTGAAGGTTCGGCGACCTCGGCGGTTTGCTCGAGATGATCGCGGGCGCTATTCGAGAGCTTGCGGGCGTCAATGAAAATCGTCGGCCGGCCGTCTTTCGGCACCAGCGCGTAGGAGAGGGGCAGCGGCGTGTGCGAGACGTCGGCGCCGCGGATGTTGAAGGTCCAGGCCACAGCATGCGAATCCGACAGCACCAGTGCGTCGGCCTTCAGCCGGCCGAGCTCATCGCGAATCCGGCCGAGCTTGGCGGCTTCGCTCTCGCCGGAGAATTCCGCGCCGTGAATGCTGACGGCGCCGAGCGGCGGAGCGGGACGCTCGTGCCACACGGCGTCGATCGGATTGCTGTCGACCGCGATCAGCTCCGCGCCGGCTTTGGCGCAGGCGGCCTGCAGTCGTTCGACTGCCGAAGAAGTGTGCAGCCACGGATCAAATCCAAGGCGGTCGCCGGCCTGCAGATGCGCTTCCAGCCAGCGCTCCGGCGGCGGTTCGACCAGCGACTCGATCGCCCACGCCGCGGTGTCGACCTGCTTGGCGGCCTGCAGCGTATAGCGGCCGTCGACGAACACAGCGGCTTCGCGGACGAGAACGATCGCCAGTCCTGCCGATCCGGTGAAGCCCGTGAGCCACGCCAGTCGCTCTTCGGACGGTGCAACGTATTCATTTTGTTGCTGATCTGCGCGCGGCACGACGAAGCCGGTGAGTTTGCGGCGGGCCAGCTCCTCACGCAGCGCGGAGAGCCGCGCGCCGAGCGCGACGCCGGCTTCGGGATCCTCGAAGGTCTGGAAGTGCGCTTCGAACATCGCTCTCTGTTTCCCTTGCTGCGTGAAACAATATGCCTGCGAAAAGCTTTGCTTATGGCACGAGTTATGCTTGATTTATCGGGCCTGCAAGCAACAGGCGCGAGTGCGCCCGCACTCTGATAACGCGTCCGGGATCAACCCGGGAGTGTCTCAACTCAACGATGAGGGGATACACATGCCTGCTTTTTCATTCGAGAAGATCGCTCCGCCGGCTCGCCCGAAATCCGTCGCCAAGACGCAGACCGACGACAAGAAGCCCCGCGGCGTGATTACCCAGATGTTGGACCGCCTGTCCGACGCGCGAGTGAAAAAGGGTTCGCCGCAGTCCGGCGCTCACGTCCGCTTCCCGACCAAGCCGGCCGAGTAGGCCCGTCGACCAAGCCTGCCTCAGGTTTGCCTCAAAAGGTTTTCGCCAGCAGCAGGCTGCTCCAGCCTTCGATCACGATCTGCCGCAGCAGCACACAGCCGCGCGCCCGATAGGCGGCGATCACGCTCTGCGCCTGCGGCTGCAGCAGCCCCGACAGGATCACCAGCGCCGACGGCGCGAGATGCTCCGACATCGGCTGCGCCAACGCGCGCAGCGGATTTGCGAGGATGTTCGCCAGCACCAGATCGAACGGTGCATGCGCGGCGAATGCCGGTGAGGCGAAGCCGGTCGCCCATTCGGCGATCACCAGATTGCCGACGCCGTTGAGCCGGGCGTTTTCCTTCGCCACCGCGACCGACTGCCGATCGATATCGGTCGCCAGCACCGGCTGCCGCAGCGCCTTGGCCGCAGCAATCGCCAGCACTCCGGTGCCCGTGCCAAGGTCGAGCACGCTGCGCGGCGGCCCGGCGCGCAGCACAAGATCGAGCAGCGTCAGGCAGCCGCGTGTGGTGCCGTGATGTCCAGTACCGAACGCCAGCGCGGCCTCGATCTCGATGCCGAGCTTGTTGGGCGGGATGCGCTCGCGGTCGTGGCTGCCGTGGACGATGAAGCGGCCGGCCGGGACCGGCACCAGCCCTTCGAGACTCGCGGCGACCCAATCCTTGGCCGCGATCGTCTCGACGGTGATCGCCTTTGCGGCTTCTTCGCCCGCAGCTTGCGCGACGAGATCACGGATGGCGTCGAGATTCGGCTGCTCGCCGAAATGCAGCGCCACCTCCCAATTCCGATCCGGACGTTCGAACGCTGCGATCGCCATCTCGGCTTCGTCGAAGCATTCGCCGAGCAGATCCGTAACGCGGCGGGCAGTCGCCTCGTCGCCGAGGATGAAGCTGGCGCGAACGGTGGGGGCGAGATCAGGCATGTGAGGTCCGACAGGTTGGCGGCTGCTTGCCGCTCGCGTGGTTCTTCAACACGGGATCCACAGCTTGTGCGCCGAAAAGGCGGGAGTTGTCCATGACTTACCCACAAGGTTGGAAGTGTCGGATTCGGCCCGCGCGAACACGGTCAGGTCAGCCGCGAGCGATTTCACGTCGTTCGTGAGTGTCCCGCGTGCTCCACAGGGTTGCGGTATGCACGTGCCGCTATGTGTCCCGCGAGGCACATGGCCATGTTCTGGCCTTGATCTCCCGGCATTTCGACCGGGCCGCTGACCGTTGCTGAGAGCGACCGCAGCCATTCCCCAAATGATCAGCCATTCGAGGTGTGATGATCAACGCTAACGACGTCCTGTTTTCGCGCGCCATTCGGCGCAAGAGCCTGGCCGTGGCGACCGCTGTGTCCGCCCTGCTGGCTCCGGCTGGCATGCCCGCCGCTTTCGCAGCCGACCAGGCCGCTGCGCCGATCCCGGTCGATTGCGTGACGATCCGCTATTACGTGAGCGAACACGGCAAGGCCAAGTCGATCGCCTGGGCGGTCAAGAACGGCTACAGCTGGGCGCAGATCGCCGAAGCCAAGCGCTGCCTGCGCGGTTGAGCCGGCGTCTCAGTACATAAGTTTTCCACAACATATCCACAGGCTTGCGCACAGATCTACCCACACGCTGTGAACAAGCTGCGGTGATCGCTGAGAATGGCGACCGCCGCGTTGTGGCCCGGGGCGCCGGTGACGCCGCCGCCCGGGTGGGCGCCGCTGCCGCAGTGGTAGAGACCTTTCAGCGGGCCGCGATAGTCGGCGTGGCCCAGCAGCGGGCGCGCCGAGAACAACTGGTTCAGGCTGAGCGCGCCGTGGAAGATGTCGCCGCCGAGCAGGCCGAACTCG
>NZ_JBMDXE010000041.1:0-7180 GCF_048594845.1 Rhodopseudomonas sp.
GCTTATCGGTGTCCGCGCTCAGCTTAAACAGTATGAGCTGACGCCCGGGGCTATTCAGCTCACGCAGCAACAGAAGGATGCCTTGATCGAGGTGGCGCGTCAGCAGGCGCTTGGCACAGTCCAGATCAATTCGCAGGCGGATGCGTATCGCGTCGAAGCGTCGACGATCGGCATGTCGATTGGCGCGGCGGCCGCCTATTCGGCTGCGCAGAACGCCATCAACCAGGCAAAGCTTCAAGGGAAATCCCTGACCGCCGAGAACGTCGCTGAGATCCAGCGCGAGGCGGCGGCGCTGGGTGCCTTGGCGCAATCTCTCGCCGAAGCAAGCCTGAAGCGCGATATCAAGTTCAACCTCGACACTGCATTCCTGTCTGACGCCGACAAGCAGATCGCATCGATCCTGCAGCGGGTCTATGGGGACGAGTGGAAGAACATGATGGACGGGCCGATCGCGGGTGCGATCAGACTGAACAATCAGCTCGCCGACATCAACTCGACGATCCGCAACTCGGCGTCGTCTTTCGCCAACGACTTCGTGTCCGGCATCATGAGCGGAAAGACCGCCATGGATGCATTGAAAGGAGCGGCGTCGAGCCTCGGCAAGACGCTCACCAGTGCCGGCATCAACAACATCATCGCGAACCCGCTCAACCCTGTTGGCTACGTCGAGGCCGGCATTGGTGTGCTGGCGCAGATGTTCGGCGGCGCCGACGAGAGCAAGAAAAAGCTCGAGGAAGCGAAGCGGGTCTGGAAAGAGGCCGGCCCCGCCTTCGAACAGTTCCTCAATCAAATGTCCGGCGGCGTGCAGGGGGAGGTGATGAACAAGATCGCCTCGGCACGGCAACGGGCGTCGGAGCTGGGTGACAAGGCCTGGGATGCGGGCGACTACGCGGCGGTGAACCGCATCGTGACCTCCTATAGCAAGTATGTGCAGGATCAGTCGCGCGCGTTCCTCGCGACCTTCCAGGCGACCGCGCAGGGACTGGGCGACGGGCTCGGCATGGACTCTCCGTTCCTCAAGGCGGTGTCGACCATCAAGGATCAGCTGGCCTCGGTGCAGTCGTTCGTCGACGACACCCGGACTTCGACCGGCATCCTCAGCGGAGCGCTGTCGGAAGATACGCTGATGCTGACCAACAATGCCGCGGCGATCGCCTACATGAACGGCGAGGTCGCCAAGGCACAGGACGTGTCACGGACCTATCTGCTGTCGCTGCTCGATACGGCGCCTCAGCTGTCGACGGTCGCAACCCGGATGCTCGACATTCAGGGCCGCGCCGCGGCGCTGCAGGGCGCCCTGGAGCAGCTCGGCATGTCGTCTGGCGACGCCGCCAAGGCGATTGCCGACGGCGTCCAGAAGGCGATCGCCGATCTGCAGAAGTCGTTCCAGAGCGGATTGACGTCGCGACTGAACGTGGCGACCGGCAAGGGCTATCTCAACGATGCGCTCGCCCTGCTGACGCAGCGTAATCAGGACGTCGCCGATGCGGCAAAGCTGGGCCTCGATATGAACCTCGTCAGCACGGTCTTCGCTGCCGAGGCGCAGAAGATCGTCGATGATGCCGGTCTGGTCGGTGATGCGTTCAATGAGTTCACTACCATCTTCCCGGATCTGGCCGGGGTGGTGACGGAATCCTCTGCGGCGATCGAGAAGGCCGCGGCTGCGCAGAAGCAGGCGCTCGATGCTTCGGCAAAGTCGATCCTGGACTATCTCAACAGCCTGACGGCCGGGACAGCGTCGACGCTTGCGCCCGCGGATCGGCTCGCCGCCGCGCAGTCCGCGTACAATGCCAAGCTGGCGCTGGCGCAGGCCGGCAATCTCGATGCGCAATCGTCGATCGTGCAGGATGCCGAGAACCTGCGGCTTGCCGCGCAGGCAATGTATGCATCTGGAGCGCAGTATCAGGCGATCGTGGCGTCGATCAAATCGCAGCTCGGCGGTCTGTCGTCGGTGCAGCAGACGACAGACCCTCTGCTTGTGGCGATGCGTGACGTGCAAAGCGCGGTGATCGGCACCACGACTGCCGTGCATGGCACGACCGGCGCCGTCACCACGACCGGCGCGGCCAATGACAATCTGCAGACGGTGCAGAACCAGCTCGCCGCGCAGCAGGTGAACTATCTGGCGTCCCAGCAGGCGCTGCTCGGCGCGATCAACAACCTCACCGTGTCCGGCAACACGACGGCCGATCGCATCATCAACGCGATCAACGGTCTGGGGCAGCTGACCTACAATGCGGCGAACAGTTCAAATCAGTGGCTCATGCTGATCGCTTTTGCGCTCGGTGGCCACGGCAATCCGCCGCCGATCCCGGGGTGGCCCGGCTTCCAGAACGGCGGCGTGATCCCCGGCTATGCCGGCGGCGGTGTCATCGCGAACGGGCTCTACGGCATCGACAGCGTCGTGGCGCGGCTTCCGAACGGCCGCCCGATCGGCCTTGCGGGCGGCGAGTTCGTGATGCCGGCCGATCAGACGCGGCGCTTCATGCCGCAGCTCGAGGCGATGCGTGAGGGGAGATCGGCGAATGAGAACGTCGATTGGCAGGCGTTGGCGCGGGCGTTCAAGCAGGCGCTCGATATGTCGGACGACCGCATCCTGTCCAAGATCGACGAGCTGATCGCCAGCAACGAAGCCTCGGTGCCGCGGATGAAGGATGCGTTGCGCCAGATCGTCGCCGGCGCAAAGCCGCGCGCCGCCTGAGGAGGGATCATGTCGGGCCTGTCTTACTACGCACACAAGTATCTCGGCGACCAGGCGATCGCGCTCGGCCGCTGGATGTCGCTTCACACCGCCGATCCGACGGACTTCGGATCGACCGCGGCCGAAGTGCCGACCGACGGTACCAACTACGCACGGGTGGACATGGCGGGGAAGATGAGCTCGTTCGATTCCTCGAGCGGGCGGGCGGTGCTGATCGACAATGTCGACGTCGGTCCGCCGCCGGTCGGCGTCGATTGGGGGTTGATCACGCACGCGGGTTTCTGGGATGCGCAGACCGGCGGCAACATGATCATGAGCGGCCCGCTGCAGACCGCGCAGGACATCACGTCCGGGAAGCAATTTCAGCTCGTTCCCGGGCAATTCCAGATCGGCAAGACGCCGTAACGATGCCGGCGACGGGCTGACGTCGCGCCTCTCACCACAACGGAGAACCACCCATGTCCGGTTACGCGGCATCCAACCTGCTCGGCGGCTCGCAGCAGGCGATTTCGACCAACTTCAAGACGCTGCTCGCCGTGATGGCGGCGGCGGCGACCTCGCTCCAGCGCGGCAAGATTGTCGAGGTCACGTTCGGCACTGACGGCACGCCGGCCGATCAGGCGATGACCTTCGATGTGTCCCGCATCACCGCCGACGGCACGGCGAGCGCTGTCACGCCCAACAAGCTCGATCCGGCGGACGGTGCGTTTCTCGGCGCCGTGACTGCCAACCACACGGCGGAGCCGACGGTGACGGCAAACAGCGGTGTTCTCAGCTTCGGCGTCAACCAGCGCGCCACGACGCGATGGGTCGCTTTCCCGGGGCAGGAGCTGGTCTATCCGGCGACCGCTAACAATGGCTTCGCGTTCCGCGCCAAGTCGCCGGGCTACACCGGCACCGCGATCGTGCACGCGATCGTCGCCAACCCGTAAGACGGCCATGCGCAAGCCTGGCGGGGTGCTGATCTGCACGTCGGACTCCGGCGTGCAGGAGCGGGACACGTTCACCTGCGTCCATTGCGGCGGCATCGTCGTGGTGCCGCCGAAGGGCGAGGGGCTCGTGATGGGCTACTGCCGGCGCTGCGACAAGCCGGTGTGCCAGCGTTGTGAGGCGCTCGGCGTCTGCACGCCGTTCGAAGAGCGGCTGCGGCGTGTCGAGGCGAGCTATCACGCCCGCCGGTCCTACGCGGGCGCCTGAAGGGCTGATCGATGTTCGGCGGGCACAGTTTCGGCCACGGTGCGTTCGGAGACCTCGGCAACGAGGCTGCATCTGAACGGCCGATCTTTGCCGACTCCTGGCATCCGCCGCTATCGCGGCCTTCGTTCCATCGCCTGCGCGCCGCCGCCGTCGTGGCGGCGGCCGCATGGTCGGCCTTCACGGTCGATCCGGCTGTACTTACGAGGCCGGAGGCGACGTCGCCGGACCGCTGGTTCAAGCCGCTGCAGGAGCCGGTACGCTTTCCGCACCAGCTGCTGGCGGCTCACCAGCCGTTCAACCTCCGCACGACGTTCGATACCTACTGGTTTCCGCCGCAGCAGGAGCCATCGCGCTTCCCGCGCGCGCTGCCGGCGGGCGCTCAGCAGTTCGCCGCCTTTGTGCAAGCCGCGCCGTTTGCCGAGCCGGTCACCGCCGATCGCTGGGTGCCGCCGCTGCAGCTCCCGGTCAAGTTTGCGCGCGCGCTACCGGCGGGCGCTCAGCAGTTCGCGGCATTCGTCCAGGCAGCGCCGTTTGGCGAGGCGATCACGGCCGACCGCTGGGTGCCGCCGCTCGCGCAGCCGGTGCGCTTCCCGCGGCAGCTGCTGGCGGCTCACCAGCCGTTCAACGCCCGCACGACCTTCGATACCTACTGGTTTCCGCCGCTTCAGCTGCCGGTGAAATTCCCGCGGGCGCTGCCGGCAACAGCGCAGCAGTTCGCGGCCTTCGTCCAGTTCGCGCCGTTTGCCGAGACTGTCACTGCGGACCGCTGGGTGCCGCCGCTCCAGCTGCCGGTGAAGTTCCCGCGGGCGCTGCCGGCAAACGCGCAGCAGTTCGCGGCCTTCGTCCAGTTTGCGCCCTTCGCTGAGGCAGTCACGTCCGACCGCTGGGTGCCGCCGCTGGCCCAGCCGGTGCGCTTCCCGCGGCAACTGCTGGCGGCTCACCAGCCGTTCAACATTCGCACGACGTTCGACACCTACTGGTTTCCGCCGCTCCAGATCCCGGTGAAGTTCCCACGGGCGTTGCCGACGCCCGCGCAGCAGTTCGCAGCCTTCGTCAAGGCGCTGCCCTTTGCGGAGATCCCCGGCGCCGACAAATGGGCGCCGCCGCTGCAGCAGCCGGTGCGCTTTGCGCCCGCGCTGCTGACCGCGCATCACGACTTCTCGCTGGTGGTCGACCGGCCGATCCCGCTCGCCGAGGCGATGCTGGCGATCAACATCGGGTTCGAACTCACGATGGTGCCGACGTCGAACTACGAACGGCTGCTGTCCGACGCGCGGGCGCGCTACGTCTACACGGCCGAGCTTGCACCCTGGCTGCTGTCCGATCGGGTGGGGTGATCGATGTTCGGAGGTCACAGTTTCGCCGGCGGCGTGTTCGGCGCCAAGATCACGCCGTCGCTCAACATCTTCTTCGGCTTCGGGCTGTCGATCGACTTCGCCTATCGTATCCGTGTCGCGACGGCCGAATTCATCGATCAGGAGAGTCTGCTGCCGTTCTCGGACGCGTTGTCGGAGCCGCTCGATTTCACATGGTCGATGGGCAATCGGTCCGGCTTCGGCGGCTTCATCACCGGCCGCGGTTCGACCGTGATCGACAATCTGGACGGGCGCTACGACAACCTCACCCAGCGCTACACGACCGATGGGCAGTTGCTCGAGATCCGCCTCGGTCCGCTCGGCACGCCGAAGGCGACGTGGCCTGTCGTGCTGCGCGGGCTGTCGTCGGGCGAATTCATCGACGACACGAAATTCGAAATCAGCGTCGAGGACAACGCCTACAAGTTCGACGTGCCGGCGCAGGCGAACATCTATGCGGGAACAGGCGATCTGCAGGGCAATGAGGATCTGAACGGAAAGCCGCGGCCGCTCGCCTTCGGATGGTGCCTCAACGTGACGCCTGCGCTCGTGGTGCCGGCCGAGCTGCTCTATCAGGTTCACGACGGCGCCGTGCAGGCGATCGCGGCGGTCTATGCGCAGGGCTATCCGCTCGATGTCCACGCGGACTATCCGGACATCGCCGCGCTGCGGGCGGCAGTCATCCCGGCTGGCGCCTTCGCCACCTGCAAGGCCCGTGGTCACTTCCGCCTTGGCGCCGCGCCGGCCGGCACGATCACCGCGGATGTGCAGGGCGACGTCGCCGGCGGCGTATTCGCGCAGACCACGGTCCAGATCGTCCGGGCGCTGATGCAGCGCTCGGCCGAGCTGGCGGGACCTTCCGACATCTATCTGCCGTCGCTCGAGACGCTCGATCGCGTGCAGCCAGCTCCGGTCGGGATCTTCGTCGGGCATGATCAGAGCCCGACAATTGCGGACGTGATCGGGCAGCTAATCGATGCGATCGGCGCTTATGCGGGGTTCCGCCGCGACGGCAAATTCCACGTCGGCCGGGTCGACTTTCCGCAAGGACCGCCGACCGCGCGGTTCGACAAGACCGTATTCGATCCAAATCCGCAGAAGCAGCGGCTGCTCGACAGCGTCTGGCCGCCGCCCGCGAAATGGAAGGTCGGCTATCAGCGCAACTACACGGTGATGAGCGATCCGGCCGCGGCGATCAGCGACGCGCGTCGCAGCTTCCTGGCGGCCGAATATCGCTACGCGGTCGCTGAAGCTCCGGCGGTGCGGGTCGACCATCCGTTCGGCAAGGAGCCGGACGCGGTGCAGGGGTTCTTCCGCGACAAGGCGGACGCGGAGGCCGAGGCGGCGAGGCGCCTGGCGCTGTGGCGGCGTTCGCTCGGCTCCTATTCGTTCGGCGTACCCGATCGCGACGCGGCGCTTCTGAATGTCGGCGAGCAGATCTTCGTTCGCCACGATCGCGGAGACCTGATCGGAGGGCGGTACATGATGGTGACTGAAATCAACTTCAAAGCCGGATCGCAGGCCGCGACCGTCAAGGCGTTCGGCTGATGAAGTCCGCGCGTATCGGCTACATCAACAAGGCGGACACGGCTTCGCTGTCGGTGTCGTCCCAGGTGCTGCTCGCGCCGGTGCTGCGACTGCAGGATCCGCATGTCGGCGTGCGCTGGCAGAGCCTGTCCGGAAGCGACTGGTTCGTGGTCGATCTCGGCTCGGTGCAGGCGATCGATTGCGTCCGCGTCATGGGGCTCACTGCCACCACGGCGCGCATCCGCTATTCGGCGACAGATCCGACGATGGGAGAGGTGGCTGACACCGGCATCGTCGCGGTCGACCAGGCACTGCTGACATTGACGGACATCCGGGCGGTGACGGCCCGCTATGTCCGGGTCGATCTGACCGCGCCGACCTATTGCGCGGCCGGCCGGGT
>NZ_JBMDXE010000042.1:0-4052 GCF_048594845.1 Rhodopseudomonas sp.
CGACAACAACCTCGCGCAGTTGCGCAAAGCTCTGGATGAGCTTGGGCTCTCCGCCTCGACCAACATCATCGTGTCGGCCGACCACGGCTTCTCGACGATCTCGAAGCAGAGCAAGACCTCGCCGTCCGCCAAGGCGAGCTACGACGACACCCCGGCCGGCTTCCTGCCGATGGGCTTCCTCGCCATCGATCTGGCCAAGGCGCTGAAGCTGCCGCTGTTCGATCCCAACAACGGCAACGCAGCGGTCGGCGACAACGCCCACCCCAAGGCCGGGAACGGCGTGCTCGGCAAGGATCCGGCCAAGCCGGATCTGGTTGTCGCCACCAATGGCGGCTCGGACCTGATCTATCTGCCGACCGGCGACAAGAAGCTCGCCGGCCGCACCATCCGGGCCCTGCTCGAGCAGGACTACGTCAGCGGACTGTTCGTCGATGACTCGCTCGGCAGCTTCCCCGGCGCGCTGCCGCTGTCGGCGCTCACCCTGAAGGGCAAGGCCGCGACGCCGACGCCGACGATCGTGGTCAACTTCCGGTCCTACGCGTCCGGCTGCGCCGAGCCGACGCAGTGCTCGGTGCAGGTCGCCGACACCGTGCTCCGCCAGGGCCAGGGCATGCATGGCTCGTTCAGCCGCGGCGACACCATGAACTTCATGGCGGCGACCGGTCCGAGCTTCAAGGCCGGCTTCGTCGATCCCCTGCCCGTCAGCAACGCCGACGTCGGCTTCACCGCCGCGCATCTGATGGGCCTGACGCCGACCAACAAGGGCAGCCTGGTCGGCCGGGTGATGACCGAGGCGATGCCGGACGGCGCGACGCCGAAGGCGACCGCGAGCGTGGTCCGCTCCAAGCCGGCCAACGGCCTGCGTACCGTGCTGGCCTTCCAGCGCGTCGGCGACCAGCGCTATTTCGACGTCGCCGGCTTCCCCGGCCGCACGCTGGGGCTCGACGACGACGCTGCAAAAAAGAAAACGGCGGGGAAGTAATCCCCACCGTTCTCGGCAATCCTGTCAGCTTGTCATGTCCGGGCTCGTCCCGGGCAGGACGAAGGACTTACATCCCCAGATCGAACACGTTCGGCAGCTGGATCAGCGGCAGGGTGGCAACGCCAACCAGGGTCGCGACCATGCGCATCAGCGTCCGGTTGTTCGGACGCGCACTGCCGCGCATCTGACGGGCGATCCATTCGAGCACTTCGGTGTTGACCCCGACAGCCTGGGTTGGCGCCCAGGACTCGATCTCGGTGTCGGGCGCCAGCGCGACACTGCGCGACGGCACCGGCAGACCGGACGACGACGCCGCGTGGTGCACCACCGCCTTGGCGAACAGGTCGTCGAAGCGACCTTCGTCCTTACGCTCAGCAGCGGCGGCGTTGATCTCGAACAGCGCTTCGCACTCGGCGCGGCTGATGGGCTGGTTCTCCACCGCCGCGGCAGTGAGGATGCGCACACACCAGGCGGCATCGGCCGCGTCCAGTGTTCGCGAGAAGTGGACCCTGCCCCGCGTCGTCGGGCCCTCGCCGGTGATCACACCGTCGCGCACGACACCGAGCGCCTGCGCAGCGCTGTAGCGGTCGGAAATCCGGTGGGGTTCGATGCCGATCTCGTCGGCCAGGGCAGCGGCAGTCATGATTCCTTGCTCTTCATGTTGGTTGTCGACCAGCATTTCCACGCCGGCGTAAACGCTTGGTTAAGCTTTCGTCGTCGCTTGCGAGTTCCCTGTTCGACGATGCCGAGTTATCGACAGCGTTGCGAACAAGTCGCAGTGACCGCAGTCACGGACATTGAGATCGCAAGCTGCTCCGGCGGCGTTGCGGCGCAGCGAAGGCTTTCTCGGGGCAGTTTGCTAACAGAATGTCGCAGCAGCGCCGCGGCAGGTTCAGACGCACGGCGAGTTACGCGGCGTCTTCATGCCGAGCCAAGCCGGGCTCGCGGCGGGACAGGAAGTCCCGGCCGGACCAGCGTATGCCGTTAGGGTTGTTTGGAAGGAACGCCGCTCAGCGCGGCGACCACCAGTCGGCAAGCAGCAGGCCCAGCGCGCCGGACACGGCGGTGACGAACATGCCCCAGGAGATGTCGACCGCGACCACCGGCCAGGTCCAGTGCTTCAGCAGCGCCAGCGAGGTCAGCTCGAACGTCGAATAGCAGAACAATCCGAACAAGGCCCCGAACAATAACGAGGATTGCCACGTTGCCGTGGCCGAGCCATTGACGAATACTAGGATGCCGACAACGTAAAGCAAATAGAACATGACCGCTGGCAGCATCCGCACCGGCCCGAGCATTTCGCCGACCTGCGCGTTGAAGAAGCTCTTCGCAATCGTTCCGAGAAAAAGGAAATCCAGCGGGATCAGGATCAGAAAAGTCGCCAGATAAAGAACCCCGTACCGCTTCACATCAGCCTCCCGCAAACAGCCGCATCATCTTCACTACGCTTTACTTATTCGCTGGTTTCAAGCCCGCAAGCGAACCTGCGAAGCAATTCCTCTTCCCGGATGGAGTCATATGGCCAAGGACGCGCCCCGCCCCGTCATCGTCTGGTTTCGCGACGACCTTCGGTTGGCCGATCATCCGGCATTGCACGAAGCTGCGGCCACCGGCGCGCCGCTGGTTTGCGTGTATGTGTTCGACGAACAGAGTGCACAGCTCCGGCCGCCGCTCGCGCGACCGCTTGGCGCTGCCTCGCGCTGGTGGCTGGCGCAGTCGCTGCGTGCTCTTTCGAGCTCGCTGCAGACACGCGGCGCCGCGCTGATCCTGCGCCGCGGGCCAGCCGCCGACAGCATCGCCGAACTTGCGCGGCAGCTGGACGCCGCCGCCGTGCACTGGAACGAGATCGAGATCGCGCCCTATCGCGCCGTCGCCGACGATCTTGCCGAGGCACTCAGCATCGCCGGCATCGCGCACCATCGCCATCATGGTGACCTGCTCGCCGCGCCAGCAGCCATCCGCACCAAGGAAGGCCGCGGCTTGCGCGTGTTCACGCCGTTCTGGCGCCGCGTGCTCAGCCTCGGCGATCCGCCGCAGCTCCTGCAGGCGCCGGCGAGGCTGCACATCCTGCCCGACGTGCCGAGTGACGACTTGGCATCGTGGCAGCTCGAGCCGACGGCGCCGGACTGGGCCGGTGGCCTGCGGGACACCTGGAGCGTGGGCGAGGACGCCGCCCGCGACAAACTCCACTCCTTCCTCGAAGGCTTGCCCGGCTACTCGACTGGACGCGACCGGCCGGATCGTGAGGCGACCTCACGCCTGTCACCGCATCTCCGGTTCGGCGAAATCAGCCCGCGACAGGTCTGGTTCGCGGCTCGCTTCGCCGCGGCGGAACGGCCGGCGGTTGCGGCGGACGTCGACAAATTCCTCAGCGAGCTCGGCTGGCGCGAGTTCTGCCGGCACCTGCTGGTCGATCATCCCGACCTCGCCGCGCGCAACCTGCAGCCAGCGTTCGACGACTTTCCATGGACCGGCGACGACACAGCCCTGCACGCCTGGCAGCGTGGCCGCACCGGCTACCCGATCGTCGACGCCGGAATGCGCGAGCTATGGCACAGCGGGGTCATGCACAACCGCGTCCGCATGGTGGTCGCGTCGTTTTTGGTGAAGCACCTGCTGATCGACTGGCGGCTCGGCGAAGCGTGGTTCTGGGACACGCTGGTCGACGCCGACCCCGGCAGCAATCCGGCCAACTGGCAGTGGGTGGCTGGCTGCGGCGCCGATGCGGCGCCGTATTTCCGGGTGTTCAATCCGGTGCTGCAGGGCGAAAAGTTCGATCCGAACGGCGATTACGTGCGGCGCTGGGTGCCAGAGCTCGCGTCGATGCCGGCCAAATTTATCCACCAGCCGTGGAGCGCGACCCCGGTCGAGCTCGCCGCCACAGGCGTCACGCTGGGCGGCAACTACCCGGCGCCGATCGTCGAACACAAGGCGGGCCGCGCACGAGCCCTTGCGGCCTACGCCAAACTGCGTCAACGTTGAACAACTTCGGTTAGTATCGCTACTAACAGACGCGAATCGGCTATCGTCGAGTCCATCCGGGACTTTACGCAACGCCTATTCCGCAAAC
>NZ_JBMDXE010000043.1:0-8679 GCF_048594845.1 Rhodopseudomonas sp.
GCGCTCCGCGCGCCCCGGAATGAGGAACGTTAAGGCAGTCAGACTTGCACTCGGCCTACGTCGGTCAGACGGAGCTAGCATGACGACACTTCAGATGCGCGATCAGGCGCGCGCCGGCCCCTCCGCCTGGCAACGCCTGCGCACCAACCGCAATTTCATCGCGCTGTGGTTCATGCTGCCGGCGGCGGCGTTTCTGATCCTTTTTTTGGCCTATCCGCTGTTCCTCGGCGTGTGGATGAGCTTCACCGACGCGCGGATCGGGCGCGACGGGGTGTTCGTTGGCGTCGAGAACTACGAGTGGCTTTGGGACGACAGCATCTTCTGGCTGTCGGTGTTCAACACCATTTTGTACACGGCGGTCGCCAGCGCCATCAAATTCGCCGTCGGCCTGTATCTTGCGCTGCTGCTCAACCGGCACATGCCGTTCAAAGCGATCATCCGCGCCGCGGTGCTGGTGCCGTTCATCGTGCCGACGGTGCTGTCGGCGATCGCGTTCTGGTGGATCTACGACTCGCAGTTCTCGATCATCTCGTGGTCGCTGATCAAGCTCGGGCTGATCGACCACAACATCAACTTCCTCGGCGACACCAATTGGGCGCGTGCGTCGGTGATCTTCGCCAATATCTGGCGCGGCGTGCCGTTCGTGGCGATCACGCTGCTGGCCGGGCTGCAAACGGTGTCGCCGTCGCTGTATGAGGCCGCGACGCTGGATGGCGCGACGTCGTGGCAGCGCTTCCGCTACATCACCTATCCGCTGCTGACGCCGATCATCGCGGTGGTGATGACGTTCTCGGTGCTGTTCACCTTCACCGACTTTCAGCTGATCTGGGCGCTGACCCGCGGCGGTCCGGTCAACGCCACGCATCTGATGGCGACGCTGAGCTATCAACGCGGCATTCTCTCCGGCCGGTTAGGAGAGGGCGCGGCGATCGCTACCGCGATGATCCCGTTCCTGCTGGCGGCGATCGCGATCTCCTGGTTCGGCATGCAGCGCCGCAAGTGGCAGCAAGGATCGGATAATGACTGAGACAACCGCCTCCGATCCGCGCCTCGCCGTCAAGGCCGCCACCGTCGCCAAGGACGACGACAGTGAGGGCATGAGCTATCTGGAGTCGCTGCCGCGACGTCTGGTGACGCTGTATCTGCCGCTCGCGATCATCATCGTGATCCTGCTGTTTCCGTTCTACTGGATGGCGCTGACGTCGATCAAACCCGACGAGCAACTGATAGACATGGAGACCTACAACCCGTTCTGGGTGGTGAAGCCGACGCTGAAGCACATCTCCAAGCTCTTGTTCGAGACGCAATATCCGCGCTGGCTGTGGAACACCATGTACGTCGCCGCTGCTTCGACGGTGCTGTCGATCTTCGCATCCGTGCTCGCCGCCTACGCCATCGTGCGGCTGCGCTTCCGCGGCGCCGACAGCGTCGGCGGCGCGATTTTCCTGGCGTATCTGGTACCGCCGTCGATCCTGTTCATCCCGCTGGCCTCGGTGATCCAGGCCTACGGGTTGTTCGACTCGCCACTATCGCTGATCCTGGTCTACCCGACTCTGCTGATCCCGTTCTCGACCTGGCTGCTGATGGGCTACTTCAAGACCATCCCGTTCGAGCTCGAGGAGTGCGCGCTGATCGACGGCGCGTCGCGGTGGCAGAGTCTCACCAAGATCATCGTGCCGCTGGCGGTGCCGGGGCTGATCTCGGCGTTCATCTTCTCGTTCACGCTGTGCTGGAACGAGTTCATCTACGCGCTGACCTTCCTGCAGTCGACGCCGAACAAAACCGTGCCGGTGGCGATCGTCAACGAGTTCGTCGACGGCGACATCTACAAATGGGGCTCGCTGATGGCCGGCGCCCTGGTCGGCTCGCTGCCGCTCGTCATCCTCTACGCGTTCTTCGTCGAGCACTATGTGTCGGCGATGACCGGGGCGGTGAAGGAATAGGACGTCATCATCGCCGCTTGACTTCCAACCACATCAGAGTTCGTCATTCCGGGGCGCGCGAAGCGCGAGCCCGGAATCCATAACCCCTGCGGGGAGTATGGATTCCGGCCTGCCACCAGCCGGCTACGCCGTCTGGTCGCATCCCGGAATGACAAACGATAGGGGATCACGTTGCACATTCTCATCCTCGGCGCCGCCGGCATGGTCGGGCGCAAACTGACCGACCGGTTGCTCGCCGACGGTCGCCTCGGCAATCGCGAGATCACGCGGATGACGCTGCAGGACGTCGTTGCGCCGGCGCGGCCGCCGCATGCCTCGATTGCGATGTCGGTGGTGACCAGCGATCTCGCCGAGCCCGGGCAGGCGGCCGCGCTGGTCGGGCATCGGCCCGACGTCATCTTCCATCTCGCCGCGATCGTCTCCGGCGAGGCCGAAGCGGATTTCGACAAGGGCTACCGGATCAATCTCGACGGCACCAAGCAACTGATCGACGCGATCCGCGCCGAGGGCGATGGCTACAAGCCGCGGCTGGTGTTCACCTCGTCGATCGCGGTGTTCGGCGCGCCGTTCCCGGACAAGATCGGCGACGAATTCCTGTCGACGCCGCTGACCAGCTACGGCACCCAGAAGGCGATCTGCGAACTGTTGATCGCCGACTACACCCGCAAGGGCTTTCTCGACGGCATCGGCATCCGCCTGCCGACGATCTGCGTCCGCCCCGGCAAGCCGAACAAGGCAGCGTCCGGCTTCTTCTCCAACATCATCCGCGAGCCGCTGGTCGGGCAGGAGGCGGTGCTGCCGGTCGGCGACGACGTGATGCACTGGCACGCCTCGCCGCGCTCCGCGGTCGGCTTCCTGATCCACGCCGGCACCATGGACACCGCGGCGATCGGACCGCGGCGCAATCTGTCGATGCCCGGCCTTGCCGCGACCGTCGGCGAGCAGATCGCCGCGTTGGAGCGCGTCGCCGGCAAGAGCGTCGTCGCCCGGATCAAGCGCGAGCCGGACCCGACCATCATCGGCATCGTCTCCGGCTGGCCGCGCAACTTCTCCACCGACCGCGCGCTCAGCCTCGGTTTCACCACCGCGGAGAAGACGTTCGACGACATCATCCGCATCCACATCGAGGATGAGTTGGGCGGCCAATTCGTCGGCTGACCAACGCACAGTCGTCATCGCCGGGCTTGACCCGGCGTGATGGATGCCCGGGTCAAGCCCGGGCATGACGTATCTCCATGTCTGAAACGGGGATGCTTTTGGCTGATGGCCGTCCTATATTCCGGCCAAATCAGCAACCCGACCCAGGAGAAAACGCCATGACCGCCAGCATCGTCGGATGGGCTCATATGCCGTTTGGCAAGTTCGACGCCGAGACCGTCGAGAGCATGATCGTCCGCGTCGCCAGCGAGGCGATCGCCGATGCCGGGATTGCGCCGGGCGACGTCGACGAGATCGTGCTCGGCCATTTCAACGCCGGCTTCTCGCCGCAGGATTTCACTGCCTCGCTGGTGCTGCAGGCCGATCCGGCGCTGCGCTTCAAGCCGGCGACCCGGGTCGAGAACGCCTGTGCCACCGGTTCCGCCGCCGTGCATCAGGGCATCCGCGCCATCGAGTCCGGCGCCGCCAAGGTGGTGCTGGTGGTCGGCGTCGAGCAGATGACCCGGACGCCCGGGCCGGAGATCGGCAAGAACCTGCTGCGCGCGTCCTATCTGCCGGAAGATGGCGACACGCCCGCGGGTTTCGCCGGCGTGTTCGGCATCATCGCGCAGAAGTACTTCCAGAAATACGGCGACCAATCGGATGCTTTGGCGATGATCGCCGCCAAGAACCACCACAATGGCGTCGCCAATCCCTATGCGCAGATGCGCAAGGATTTCGGCTTCGAATTTTGCCGCGCTGAAGGCGAGAAGAACCCGTTCGTCGCCGGTCCGCTGAAGCGCACCGATTGCTCGCTGGTGTCCGACGGCGCCGCCGCGCTGGTGCTGACTTCCGCCGACAATGCCAAGGCGATGGGCAAGGCGGTTAACATCCGCGCCCGCGCCCATGCCCAGGACTTCCTGCCGATGTCGAAGCGCGACATTCTGCAGTTCGAAGGCTGCACCGTGGCGTGGCAGCGTGCACTGGCGGACGCCGGCGTGACGCTGGACGATCTGTCGTTCGTCGAAACCCACGACTGCTTCACCGTCGCCGAATTGATCGAATACGAAGCGATGGGGTTGACGCCGCGGGGGCAGGGCGCCCGCGCCATCAAGGAAGGCTGGACCCAGAAAGACGGCAAGCTGCCGGTCAATCCGTCCGGCGGCCTCAAGGCGAAGGGCCATCCGATCGGCGCTACCGGCGTGTCGATGCACGTGCTGACCGCGATGCAGCTGCTCGGCCAGGCGCCGGAGGGCATGCAGATCAAGGACGCCAAGCTCGGCGGCATCTTCAATATGGGCGGCGCCGCGGTCGCCAACTACGTGTCGATCTTGGAGCCGGCGAAGTAAGCGCGAGCGAAGGAAGCGCGGATGAATTTGGCGAATTGGCTCGCTGCAAGCGCCCGGCAGCGGCCGGGCGCTCCTGCGCTGCTCAGCGGAACGAAGATTGACGCGGACTACGCGACGTTCGCCACGCGGGCCGCGTCTTTCGCCGCGGCACTCGGACGCGACTACGGCATTCGCCCCGGCGATCGTGTCGCGCTGTTCGCGCACAACTGCACGGCTTATCTGGAAGCGCTCTACGGCATCTGGTGGGCCGGCGCTGTCGCGATCCCGATCAATGCCAAGCTGCACGGCAAGGAAGTCGCCTGGATCTGCGACAATGCCCAGGCCAGGCTGGCGCTGATCTGCGACGACACCGCCGACACGTTCAACGAAGCGTCGTGCGACTTGCCTTCCGGGATGGCGACGCTGGCGATCGATAGTGACGGCTATGATCGGGCGCGTAGCGGCATTGGCTTGGGCACGCCGGTTTCGCGCGAAGACGATGATCTTGCGTGGCTGTTCTACACCTCGGGCACCACCGGCCGGCCGAAGGGTGTGATGCTCAGCCACGGCAATCTGGTGGCGATGTCACTGTGCTATCTCGCTGACGTCGATGCGGTGACGCCGGACGATGCTGCCTTGTACGCTGCGCCGATTTCGCACGGCGCCGGGCTCTACAACATGATCCACGTCCGGTTCGGCGCCCGCCATGTCGTGCCGGAATCCGGCGGCTTCGATCCGGACGAAGTGCTCGATCTCGGCAGGCAGCTCGGCAACGTGGCGATGTTCGCCGCGCCGACGATGGTGAAGCGGCTGGTCGAGGCCGCAAAGCGCCGTGGCGAGAGCGGAGAGGGGCTCCGCACCATCGTCTATGGCGGCGGGCCGATGTATCTGGCCGATATCCGCGAGGCGCTGAGCGTCATGGGCCAGCGCTTCGTGCAGATCTACGGCCAGGGCGAGTCGCCGATGACGATCACTTCGCTGAAGCGCGAGCGTCATGCCGATAGTGCGCATCCGCGCTATCTCGACCGGCTGGCCTCGGTCGGCACGGCGCAGAGCGTGGTGTCGGTGCGCATCACGGGCGCAGATGGCAAGGAGCTTGCGGTCGGGCAGACCGGCGAGATCGAGGTGAAGGGGACGACCGTCATGCTCGGCTACTGGAACAACCCGGATGCGAATGCCGAGACGCTGAAGGACGGCTGGCTGCGCACCGGCGACGTTGGCCGGCTCGACGAGGACGGCTTTCTGACGTTGTCGGATCGCTCGAAGGATGTGATCATCTCGGGCGGCACCAATATCTATCCGCGTGAAGTCGAGGAAGCACTGCTGACGCATCCGGCCGTGCGCGAAGTGTCGGCGATCGGTGTCGCCGATCCCGAATGGGGCGAGAATGTCGTCGCCTGTGTGGTGCTTGCCGACGGCGCGAGCGCCGACGACGCGGCGCTCGACGCGCATTGCCAAGGTGCCATCGCCCGATTCAAGCGTCCGAAGCGCTACGTGTATTTGGACGCGCTGCCGAAGAATAATTATGGCAAGGTGCTGAAGACCGAACTGCGCAAGATGGTGAAGTAATTGTCCCCGTCATTGTGAGCGAGGCGAAGCAATCCAACCCCGTGCGCGGTGCTGGATTGCTTCGTCGCCTCGCTCATCGCAATGATTGAGTTAGCTCAGTCGCCCCACCATCGCGGCTCGCTCGTCGCCGTCGACCCACAGGGCGAACTCTTCGCCCTCGGCCGAATGAGTCTGTCGTAGCGTCACGCCCCGGTTGTAGTACACTGGGCCCTTGAGCCACAGATCGAGCTGGCGCGGCGGCTGTGAAAGCGTCAGGTGGCCGAGGCATTGCGCGGCGATGCGCTGCGGGTGTGCGGAGGCGGCCGCAAAGCCGGTGCGGCGGGCGTAAGCGTCGATCAGATGCAGCGGATTGCAATCGCCGGTCAGCCGAGCGAAGCGCAGGCGATGGTCGCCGTCGACCGTCCAATGCGCCACCGGCGCCAGATCCGGATTAACCGACGGCGACACCGCGGTGGCCCCCTCAAGCGGACCATAGTTCAGCGGCGGCGCGAAGCGGCCTCGATAGTAGAAGGTGGTTACGCTTTCCCATGGGCAGTCGTCGTCCTGCAGCAGCTGCGCGTGGATGTCGAGTTCGATGCCCTTGTCGTGCACGCGCCAGGCGGTCGCCCGTGCGATCAGGTCGGACGGGTAAGCGACCTTGATCGCACCGTTACGGATCAGCCGGTTGCGGAGCTGCAACGCCTGCCAGACCGGCAGCGGCCAGTCCGGATGCATCAGCATCGCCAGCGTCAGGCGAAAGCCGCTGACATGCGGTGCCAGAAGCTGCAATCGTTCCGTTGTGACTTCATCATCGCGGCCCGCGAGACGCCGTAGTGCGCTGATCAGGTCTGTGCTGATCTGGTAGTCGCGCCAGATGAAGCTGAAGGTCGGAAAGCCCTCGCGGCTGTTCCAGCCGGCAGACGGCCACAGCGCGCCGAGCCCCATCGCCGGCAGGGACGGAGACTTGAGGTACGTCTCGTGATGCGCCGTCATCGGTGGCTCCAACCGGTGGTGACGATGGCGGGAACGTTCAATATGCGGGGGCAGTGGATCGATCCAGCTTCATGCGGTCAATGATGTTGCGCAACGATTCCGTGGCACGGAACATCCGGCCCGGCTGCGGTCACGGCAGAGCGCCATGCCCGGGCCGTGCTTGATCTTCGCGATCCCTCCACGCTACAGGGGGACGACGGCGCCGCCGAGAGCGCCACAGACGGGAGCGCCGATGGGGCCACTTGCGGGCGTGAAGATCGTCGATATGACGTCGGTGCTGATGGGGCCTTACGCCACCCAAATGCTCGGCGACTACGGTGCCGACGTGATCAAGATCGAGTCGCCCGAGGGCGACGTGACGCGGCAGATCGGCCCGACGCGCCATCCCGGCATGGGGCCCGTGTTCCTCAACGCCAATCGCAACAAGCGCAGCATCTGCCTCGATCTCAAACACGCCGCAGGACGAGACGCGGCATTGCGGTTGATCGCCGGTGCCGATGTGTTGGTGTACAACGTGAGGCCGCAGGCGATGGCGCGGCTGCGGCTCGGTTATGACGACGTCGCCTCGATCAATCCGAGGCTGATCTATGCCGGCGTGTTCGGCTTCGGCCAGGACGGGCCCTATGCGGCAAAGCCCGCTTATGACGATCTGATCCAGGGCGCCACCGCGCTGCCGTCGCTGAATGCGAGGGTCGGCGATGGCACGCCGCGCTACGTACCGAACGCGTTGGTCGACCGCATCGTCGGGCTGACCGCGGTGGGGGCGATCTGCGCATCGCTCGTCCATCGCGACCGCACCGGCAAGGGGCAGCGGCTCGACATCCCGATGTTCGAAACCATGGCGAGCTTCGTCATGGGTGATCACATGGGGGGGCTCACTTACGAGCCACCGCTGGATCGCGGCGGCTATGCGCGGCATCTGTCGCCCGACCGACGCCCCTACAAGACTGCCGATGGCTACATCTGCGCGATGGTCTACAACGACAAGCAGTGGCTGAGCTTTCTGCGGGCCGTCGGCCGAGACGATCTACTCGCCGACGAGCGCTACACCAGCTTCGCGCGGCGGGCCGTCAACATCGACGTGGTCTATGCAGAGCTGGCTCGGATCTTCCTCACACGCACGACGGACGAGTGGACGTCGCTGCTCGACGCCGCCGATGTGCCGGCGATGCGGATGCACGATCTCGAAAGTATTCTGGACGACCCGCATCTGGTGGCGACCGATTTTTTTCCCGTCGTCTCGCATCCGACCGAAGGCCCGATCCGCGACATGAAGGTCTCGGCGACCTGGTCCGACACCAAAGTCGAGCGCCAGCGCTTCGCGCCACGCCTCGGCGAGCAGGGCGCCGAGGTCCTGCGCGAGGCTGGCTACAGTGCTAGCGAAGTTGCCGAGCTGCAGCGTTGCGGCGCGTTGAAGCTGCCGGAGCAGAGCTGAGCGGATGACGAACGCGTGGAAGAGCGATTGTCTGTACGACGTTCGGTGCTCTGCGATAAGCGGAGTTGCTCCCATCGTTTCGATTAATGATGTTGTTGAGATGCGGGCACAGCGCTTGGTCTCCCTCTCCCGCTTGCGGGAGAGGGCTGGGGTGAGGGCTCTCGCCACAGGCTCAGTGCCCGCGGCCCCCCACCCCCGACCCGCAAGGGGGAGGGGAGTGCGCCGTGCTCGGCGCGTACGTCGTCGCGCGTATCGTGCTCTCGTTCGTCCTTCCGGGCGCCGCGTCGCGGCGCGC
>NZ_JBMDXE010000044.1:0-8210 GCF_048594845.1 Rhodopseudomonas sp.
TTGGCCTCCGGGCCGAGCCGGCGCAGGATGCGGGCGCGGCCGCTGTCGCGCGCGCCGTCGCCGCCGAGCAGCCACGCGTAGAAGCCGAACGGCGTGTCAGCGAGCGCCCGCGCCGCGCAGGCGTCGAGGCGTTGCAGCGCCGTCGTGAGTTTCGCATCACCCGCCGCCTTGTCGCGTAGCGCGGCGCGCAGCGAGCCCTTGCGGCGCCACGCCAGCCGGAACAGATCGTCGTCGTCGAGCCCGAACAGCGGGCTCTTCAGCGCCACCGCCAGCGCCAGATCGTCCTGCGGCAGCAGCAGCGCGTCGGCGAGACTCATCAGATCGATGATCGCGATGTGCTCGGTCAGCTTCAGCCGGTCGGCGCCGGCGACCGGAATGCCGCCGCGCTTCAACGCCTGGATCACCGCATCGAACGCCGAGCCGCGCCGCCGCACCAGGATCAGCACGTCGCCATAGCTGAGCCGACGCCGCGCGCCGACCGGCCCGGTCATCGTGCCTTCGGCGATCAGCGCGGCGATCTCGGCGCGGACCTTGTCGGCGAGCCGTACTTCGGGGCTGGTCTCCGACACCGCGTCGAACGGCGCGCGCCAGCCTTCCATCGACTGCTTCTCGTCGGGCAATTCCAGCGGCCACAGATCGATCAGGCTGGGACCCGCATCGTTGAGCGCCTGGTGCAGCGGGTAGCTCGTATCGGCGTGGATGCTGCGATAGATCTCGGGATCGCGGAACACGTGATCGACCGAGTGCAGAATGGTGGCGCCGGAGCGGAACGAGTAGTTGAAGCTGACCTTCTCGAAGGTCAGCCCCGCACCGTGGAAGCGCCGCTGCAGCTCGTCACGACGCTCGGCGAATTCCTTCGGCACCGCGCCCTGGAACGAAAAGATCGACTGCTTCTCGTCGCCGACCGCGACCACTGTGCGCTTGATGCCGTCGCGCGCGCCCTCGCCTGCGGTGAACTCGGCGATCAGATGCGCGACGATATCCCACTGCTTCGGGCTGGTGTCCTGCGCCTCGTCGATCAGCACGTGATCGACGCCGCGGTCGAGCTTGAAATGCACCCAGCTCGACGCGCCGCTGTCGAGCATCTGCAGCGTCTTGTCGATCAGGTCGTCGTAGTCGAGCAGGCCCCTCTCCTGCTTCTCGCGCGCGATCCGGCCGGCGACATCGGCGGCGATCACCAAGAGAGCCCTTGTACGCTCGCGCATCAGCAGCGCGCGGCGGCGTTCCAGCAGGCCTTCGAGCCGCTCGCCCTCGCGCTTCAGGTCCTCGGCGAAGCCGGGCATCGGGTCGGCGATCTTCTTGGTGGCGAAGCTTTTGCGCAGCTTGGCTTCCTTGGTGAAGAACAGCTCGAGATACTTTTCGAGCTGCGCCGTGTCGCTCGCCGCCAGCGCGTCGCGCAGCCGCTGCGCCTGGTCCAGATCGGTCTTGCTGCCGCCGTCGAACACGGCCGCGCTGTCCGCCCAGCGGGCGCGCGGCAGATACGGGCCGTCGACGATGTCGCGATCGACGTCGGCGCAACTGTCAGCCGGATCGACGCCGAGCGTCGCGGAGAGCTGCGCCATCGCACCGTCGACACCGCCGGCCTGCGCCACCCAGCCGAGAAAGCGGTCGCGGCTCATGCAGGCTTCCTGCACCACCTCACGGAAGGTGATATCGGCCGCGCCGGTCATCGCCAGCGCCAGCGCTTTGCCGGCCGCGCTGTCCGGCGCCGCGGCGGCCTGCAATAGCACTGCGAGGCTCGCGCGCTGCATCAGCTCGGCCTGGTCGCGATCGTCCAGCACGGTGAACCGCGCCGGCACATTGGCCTCGAACGGGAATTGCTGCAGCAACCGGGTGCACAGCGCGTGGATGGTTTGCACCTTGAGCCCGCCCGGCGTCTCCAGCGCGCAGGCGAACAGTTTTCGCGCTTGAGCCAACAGTGACGGGCCGACCGTCTTGATACCAGTCTGGCGAATGGCGTCGGCGAGCTGAGTATCATCCAGCGTCACCCAGCGGCCGAGCGTGGTGAACACGCGCTCTGCCATGTTGGCGGCGGCCGCCTTGGTGAAGGTGATACATAGGATGCGCTCCGGCGGCACGCCGTCGAGCAGCAGGCGGATCACGCGCTGCACCAGCACATGCGTCTTGCCCGAGCCGGCATTGGCCGAGACGAACACCGAGGCGTTTGGATCGGACGCGAGGATCTGCCGCTCGCGCGCCTGATCCGGAATGATGCGCGGCCCACTCATGCGCCGTCTCCTGTGCCGCCGGCCGCTGACCATTCCTTGATCCGCGCCAGATCGTCGTAGCGGCCGTAGCGCTGCGCCCACATCGACAGCACCAGCGCGTGATAGGGCTGCGCCTCATCGTCGAAGCGGCGGATCAGGCCGGTGAGCTTGGCCAGCGCCTCGGCCGCAGCCTCGTCGGGCTCCTGCGGCTCGTCCTTGCGTTCGATCTTGAGTTCGAGCACACGCTCGTCGCCGGGCGGCGAGTTGCCGCTGAGCTTGACGTAGGTGAGTTCGGCGACGGACGCGCCGGCATCGATGCCATCGAAGCCGCCGGCGCGCAGGATCGCGGCTTCCAGCGTCAGCTGCGGCGACAGCCCCATGCGCACCTGCTTGCCGGTCGGCGGATTGCCGGTCTTGTAGTCGAGGATCGCGTAGTTGCCGTCGGCGCGATGCTCGATACGGTCGGCCCGCGCCGACAGGACGAAGTTGCGGCCGCCGTCGAGCGGGATCGACAGCGAGCCGCTGCGCTCGGCAATGACGTGGCGCAGATGCGGACGGCGGTCCTGCTCCCAATTGGCGAACCAGCCAGCGATGCGCAGGAATCGCGGCCACCACAGCGCGCGCGCTTCGGGATGATCCATCAGCGGCGCGAAATGTTTTTGGCCGATGTCACGCAGCACCTGCGCCGGATCGTCCGGCAAGTCATCGGCAAAGCGCTGCGTGAATTCGCCCAGAGCCTCGTGGATCGCCGAACCGCGATCGGCCGCCGACAGCGGCATGTCGACCGGATCGAGCGGCGACAGGCCGAGAATGTATTTGGCGTAGATCGTGTAGGGATCGCGCAGCCAGTCCTCGATCGCGGTGACCGACAGCTTCAGCGGCCGCGCCTCGCGCGGCGGCTTCGGCGCCGGCTGCGCGATCGGCTTGACTTCGGCGGGACGATCGAGTGCCTGCGCGTAGTCGAGATACACTTGGCCGCGCTGTTTGAGCGTGCTCCAACGCGCCTTGCCGGCGACCGCTTCGAGCCGGTGCAGAAACCGCGACACCACGGCCGGCGCGCCGCCGACCTTGTTGGCGTGCGTGAGGATCACTTCATCGGCGCCGAGCGCCTGCGCGAAGTCGTGGGCCGACAGGCCGATGCGGCGCTCCGGCAGATCGAGGCCGAGCTCGTGGCGCATCGGCCGCGACAGCCACGGATCGATCCGCGGCGCCGGCGGCCAGACGCCTTCGACTAGGCCGCCGAGAATGACGCGGTCGTGCGTCGTCAGACGCGCTTCGAGCGGGCCGTAGATCCGCAGCGCCGCTTCGGCGAGTTCGGGGCGGCGTACGGTGATGTCGCCGAACGCGGTCTCGAACACGTCCGGATAGTCGTGCGGCGGCACCGGCACGCCGGAGTTGGGCCCGGCCTCGGCAAGATCATCGAACGCGCGTAGCAGCGCCGAGCCTTGCTGCCCTTCGAATGCAACCGCGATGCCGTCCGCATCGCTCGACAGCCCGCTGAGCACCTCGCGATGACGCTGGCCGAACACGCACAGATCGATCGGCTCTTTGCCGACGCTCTCCAGCGGCAGCAGCGCGGCACGGAGCGCGTCGATCAGCGCCTGCGCCGCATCCAGCGCGTCGTCGCCGAGCCGCGCGCGCGGCTCGGACGCATGCAACGCGCTGAGTTCGCCGCGCTTCAGCTTTGCGAGCTCGGCGCGGAACGTCGCGTAGTCCTTCAGCAGTCCTTCGCAGCCGGGCGACGGCCGCGTGCCGCGCAGCAGCGCCAGTTCCAGCGTTTCGATCGCGGCGCGCCAGCCGCCGGCGGCGCGGCCGAGCCGCAGCAGCGGATGCTTCAGCAACGCCAGCAGCGTCGGCGGCTCGCAGCCGTGCAGCGCCGTCTCTGCGGCGAGCCGTGCGAAAATGCCGGCCTGGGTATCCATCAGCGAATCGCCGCCGGAATCGTCGACCGGCAGATTCCAGCGGCCGAGCGCGGCGACGACGCGGCGCGCCAGCGCGCGGTCAGGCGTCACCAACGCGGCCGTGCGACCGAGTTCGGTCGCTTCGCGCAGCGCCACTGCGATCGCCAGCGCTTCGATCTCCGAATTCGGCGCTTCGATCAGCGTGAGCTTGTCGACACCGGCTTCGATCAGTTGCTCGACCTGCGGATCGGCCAGCCGATCGTGCCACACCGCCGTCGCCGACGACGGCCGCATCGCTTCGGACGCGAGGATTTCACGACCCGGCCTTGCACTCACGCCGAGCTGTCGCACGTCGCGCCGCTGAAGCCCCATCCGCGCCAGCAGGCCGTGGAGCGCGAACTGCGGATGGTTGGACGACGGCGGCGCGGTTTGCTTGCCCTGCTTGTCGCGCGCGCCGCCGATCAGATCCCAAGCTGCGTCGTCGAGTTCGGTATCGAGCCCCGGCAGCACCACGGCGCCGTGCGGCAGCCCGGCGATGGCGTGCAGCAGCCGCGCGGTCGCCGGCATCGAGCCGGTCGAGCCGGCGGCGATCACCGGCCCGCCCTGATGCGCGGCGAGGCGGCGGGTCTCGGCCTCAATCAGCAGATCGCGCCGCGCCGCCGGTTCCATCCGGTCGGTCTCGCGCAGATGCTGCGGCCACCACTGGCCGGCGATCTTGAGGAAGTCGAGCGTCAGCTTCCAGTAGCGATCGAACGCGTCCGGCACCAAGGTATCAAGCGCCGCCCAGTCGACGCCGCGCGTCGCCATGTCGTCGATCAGCCGCGCCAGATCGTCGGCGAGCGCCAGCGTCGAGGCCGGGCCGCCGACGACGAGCGGCGCCTGATGCGGATCGCCGGGCCGAAGGCTCTTGGCCCACACCGCGATCAACTGAGACAGCAGCAGCCGGCGCGGCAGGCCGTCGAGCGCGGGGGGAATTTCCAGATCGGCGACGCCTTCGGCCGCCTGCGCGAAGGCCAGCTCGTCCTCGTCGATGCCACCGAGCGCGACGATGCGCGGCAGCAGCACCGCGTCGGTGCCGAGCACATCGAGGAAAATATCGCGGGCGAGGCGTCCGGCGCGGCGGGTCGGCAGATACAGCGTCGCCTCGGCCAGCCGCTCGGGCTGGGCGCGGGCCGAAAAGCCCTCAATCAGTTCGCCATCGACCAGCGCGGCGATCGTCGTGCGCAGAAACGGCGCGGAAGGCGGAACACTGAAAACGCGCATGGACACCCTGATTCGCCGGTCAGGCGATCATGCCATGGGCGGCCGCTGCAAGGGAGGTACGACCAGCCTCAGGCGACGCTGACCAGATAGGCGCGCTCGGCGGCCGCCACCGCATCCGGCGTGCCGACATGCATCCAGGTGCCGTCGAGCCGCAGCCCGAACAGCCGGCCCTGCTCGGCCGCCTGGTCAAACTTTTGGGTCAGCGAGAATTCGCCCTGGGGAGCATCCACGAAGATCGCCGGGTTCATGATGGCGACGCCCGCATAGACGAACGGCGTCACCTCGTTCTCCTTGCGCTTGCGCAGACTGCCATCCGGCGCCATCGCGAAATCGCCCTTGCCGGCATAGCCGATGCTGCCCGCGGTGGGCGCCATCAGCAGCAGGATGTCCATCCGCGCCGGATCGAACGCGTCGGCGAGGCGCGCGAGATTCGGCCGCACGCCGTCGATCCACAGCGTGTCGGCGTTGAGATGATAGAACGGCGCATCGCCGAGCAGCGGCAGCGCCTTGACCACCGCGCCGCCGGTGCCGAGCACCGCGTCGCGTTCGTCGGAGATGATCACTTTCGGCGCGGTTCGACCCGCGACGTGATCGATGATCTGGTCGGGCAGGTAGTGCACGTTGACGACGGCTTCGGTGACGCCGGCGTCCGCAAGCCGGTCGAGCACATGGTCGAGCAGCGGCTTGCCGGCGACGCGCACCAGCGGCTTGGGCATGTTGTCAGTGAGCGGGCGCATGCGCAGGCCGAAGCCTGCAGCAAGCACCATGGCGCGGGAAGGTTGAACGGACATCGTCGCTCGTGTTTCGAACCGGACCGGAAGACGAATCGATTGTATCACGCAGCGCCGACCGGTCTATCGACGGTCTTGGGTATTCGCTAACCATGACGCAGATGCGACATCGCGCGCCGGGCAGCACCACAGCGCGCGGTGCTTGCCGGATTGCGGCTAGAC
Source organism: Rhodopseudomonas sp. (assembly GCF_048594845.1). GTDB lineage: Bacteria > Pseudomonadota > Alphaproteobacteria > Rhizobiales > Xanthobacteraceae > Rhodopseudomonas. The sequence continues at coordinate 6,325 of NZ_JBMDXE010000044.1, forward strand.
GGCCGCGGCCTGCGCGCGCGGGCTTTTGCCCTTCTTCTTGTCCTGGCGCAGGAAGCTGACGCCGATCTGATCGCCATTGACCCAGCTCAGCTCGCAGCGTCGATAGGCCAGGCCGGTCGACGACAGCAGCAGGAAGAATTCCTTGAGGTTGAGCCCGTCGACGGCGCCCTCGATGGTCAGTTTGCCGCCCGCCTCCGAGACGTCTTCGAGCAGGCACGGCCGACGCCAGGTTCCATCGATGGCCATCATCTGGGCCCGAATGCCGCGCTCGAACACCACGCGACCATCCTTGTTCCGTTCACCAACCATGACGTGTCCCTCGCCCCGACGCAGCGATTGAACGCGCGAATCCTGGGTAGATTACGAAAAGCCCGACGCTAGCGAGCGACCGACTAATTTCGGGTAAAAACAGTCGTTCGAATCAGACCGGCGGCGGCACATTGGCCTGGTACCAGGCGTGAAGTTCCGCCAGCGATGGATGCGCCAGCGAACGCGTCAGGTAGGTCCAGATCCGCGGCTGATGCTTGAGATAATGCGGCTTGCCGTCACGCCGGTTGAGCCGCGCGAAGGTGCCGAGCAGCCGGGTGTTGCGCTGGGCCGACATCAGCGCGTAGAGCCGCGCGAAGGCGGCCGGATCGAACTGCGGATCGGCCGCGATGCGCGCCTTGATGTAGCGGCCGAACAGCGCCAGTTCGAGCGCCTCGGGCACCTCGATGCGCGCGTCCTGCAGCAGCGACACCAGATCGTAGGCGGCAGGGCCCAGCACGGTATCCTGAAAATCGATCACGCCGACCCGTGCAGTCGCGTCGCGCTCATCGAGCCAGATCAGATTCGGCGAGTGATAATCACGCAGCACCCAGGTGCGCGGATCGCCCGCGATGCCGAGCAGCAGCTGGCGCCACTTCGCGAAGAATTCGGCGCGCCGTGCATCCGCGATGGCCGCGCCGCGATCGGGCAAGTACCATTCGGGCATCAGCCCGATCTCGATCAGCATCGCCTCGGTGTCGAACACCGGGATCGCGTAGGTCTCCTGCGGCAGCGGCAATGTCTCGGGCAAGTCCTTCGCATGCAGCTCTGCAAGCAGCTCCGCCGCGGCCTGATAGCGCTCCGGGATCGGTGCCGGCGGCGTGCCGGTGACGAAACTCTCGCGACCGAAATCCTCGGTGATCAGGAAACCGGATTCGAGATCGGCGTGATGGATCGCCGGTGCCGACACGCCGTGCTGGCGCAGGCCGCCGGCGATCGCCACGAACGGCCGGACGTCTTCGGCGAGATGCACCGCGGCGCTGTAGCTCTTGCCGCCGTAGAGCGCGGGGCCATCGGGCCGGCGCGGCGCATTCATCAGGATCAGCGACTCCCCGTCCCTGACCAGCCGCGCGTAGGAGCGCGTCGACGCGTCGCCCGGCATGTGGCGGCGATCGGCGTCCGCATAACCCGAGGTCTCGATGAAGCTGCGCAGCGCGGCGAGCCGCTCGACCTGCGCGGCGGCCTTGCCGTGGCCGGTGATCTCCGCGGCGCGCGCCAGCGAACCGAGCGCGGGGCGATGGCTGAAGGCGATGTCGATGCGGTCGGCCGGCATCGCGTCCGGCGCCCGCTCCGGCCATTCGATCAGCGCCACCGCGCCCTCCGGCAATGGCGACAATCCGATCTCTTCGAGCTCGCCGGGATCTTCGATGCGATACAGGTCGGCGTGCAGCAGCGGGAACGGCGGCAGCTCGTAGCTCTGCACCAGCGTGAAGGTCGGGCTCGGCACTTCGAACTCGTCGTCGCCGGCCAGATAACGGATCATCGCCCGCGCTGCGGCAGTCTTGCCGGCGCCGAGGTCGCCCGACAGAGTGATGACATCGCCAGGGCCGATCAGCAGCGCGAGCTCGGCCATCAGCCGC
>NZ_JBMDXE010000045.1:0-1693 GCF_048594845.1 Rhodopseudomonas sp.
CCGCACAGCGTCCGGCGCAGTGCGCAGATATGGCCATAGCAGCCGAGCAGCCGGCCCATGTCGCGGGCCAACGCCCGCACATAGGTTCCCTTGCCGCACTCGGCCTCGAACACCGAATGGCCGCTATCCTGATGATCCACCAGGGTTAATTCGTGAATTTCGACGGGCCGCGGGGCCAGCGCGACGACTTCGCCGTCGCGCGCCAGATCGTAGGCGCGCTCGCCCTGGATCTTCACGGCCGAATATTGCGGCGGAATCTGCTCGATCACGCCGGTGAAGCGCGGCAGCAGCGCCATGACGGCCTCCGCGGTCGGCCGGTCGGCGCTGGTCGCCACCGCCTTGCCCTCGGTGTCGTCGGTGTCGCGCTCTTCGCCCCACGCCACGGTGAAGCGATAGCGCTTGCGGCCGTCCATCACGAACGGGACCGTCTTGGTGGCCTCGCCCATCGCGATCGGCAGGCCGCCGGAAGCGAGCGGATCGAGCGTGCCGGCATGGCCGGCGCGCTTGGCCGAGAACAGCCGCTTCACCACAGCGACCGCGTGGGTCGAGGTCATGCCGACCGGCTTGTCGAGGATCACCCAGCCGTGGACGTCGCGCTTGTCGCGGCGCGGCTGCTTGTTGCCGTCCTTGCCCCGGGCCTGATTGCGCGGATCGTTGTTGTCGCGCGGCTTGCGGACGGCGGGCGGAAGGTCGTCGGCGCCCGCATGCAGGTCGTGCGGAGCGAGCGGCGCGGCGGAGGTGGTCACGGTCATCAGTCCTGGTCCGGATCGGGTTCGAGGTCTTTCTGCACCGCAGGCGTGCGCAGAAGTTTGTCGATCCGCTCGGCCTCGGCGAAACGTTCGTCGATGCGGAAGCGGATATCGGGGGCGTATTTGAGGTTCACGCGCCGGGCGATCTCGCCGCGCAAAAACCGCTTGTGGTGCTCGAGCGCGTCCAGCACCAGCTTCTCGTCGCGGCCGCCGAGCGGCATCACGTAGATCGTCGCGAGCTTCAGATCCGGCGACATCCGGACCTCGGGCACGGTGATCAGATGCGTCTCCAGCACCGGATCGTGCACGCCACCCTGGCTGAAAATCTCGGCCACGGCATGGCGCACCAATTCGCCGACGCGCAACGACCGCGTCGACCCGCCGGACGGGGAACTCTTCTGGTGATGGCGAGGCATAGCTCGGTTTTCCAATCATCTCATGGTTCGAGACGCGCAGTCGAAACGACTGCGCTCCTCACCATGAGGGCTGCGGTTGGTGCGGCCTCGATCACCTGGGATCGGGCAGTGCCCCCATCCCGAGAGCCCGGCAGGGCTCGAAGAGCTCGACCGGGCGTCTCGAAGGATGAGCCGTTACGTCTCGGCTGTAAGAATCGGACTTACAGCGAGCGCTGGATGGTTTCGATGCGGTAGCACTCGATCACGTCACCGGCACGCATGTCGGTGTAGTTCTCGAACGCCATGCCGCATTCCTGGCCGGCCTGGACTTCCTTCACTTCGTCCTTGAAGCGCTTGAGAGTCGACAGCTTGCCTTCGTGGACCACGACGTTGTCGCGGATCAGACGAACATTGGCGCCGCGCTCGACGGTGCCGTCGGTGACGCGGCAACCCGCGACCTTGCCGACCTTGGAGATGTTGAAGATCTCCAGGATCTGGGCGTTGCCCAGCATGGTCTCGCGCAGCGTCGGCGCGAGCAGGCCGCTCATC
>NZ_JBMDXE010000046.1:0-22426 GCF_048594845.1 Rhodopseudomonas sp.
CTTGCCCTCGCCCTTCATGTAGTCCGACAGCGCGATGGTCTGGTTGTAGCGGAAGTGCGTGCCGATCAGGTCGCTATCGTTGATCCAGCCGTCATAGACGTTCTTGCCGGACTGCATCTGGGTCTGCAGCTTCTCGACGACATCGCCTTCCTGGATCAAATCGTGCTTCAGCTTGATGCCGGTGATCTCGCTGAACGCCTTGGCCAGGGTCTTGGATTCGTATTCGTGGGTGGTGAGCGTCTCGGAGACGACGTTGATCTCCATGCCCTTGAACGGCTCGGCCGCTTTGGCGTACCACTGCAGTTCCTTGAGCTGATCTTCCTTCGACAGCGTCGAGGGCTGGAATTCTTCGTCGATCCACTTCTTCAGCACGGCGTCGTCGGCCGACCACGCCGGCGCCGCCAGCGTCATCGAAGCCGCGACCAGCGCCGCAGCACTCGCCATCGTCATCAGCCGCGCACGGCCCCGTAAAGTTCGATATCCGAAATTGCGCATGTTCGATTTCCTCCGTTAGCGACCCCAGGCCCGGGTTTTCCCGGTGCCTTTCCCATTCGCCACTCAGACCTTGCGGAACACCGCTACGGCCATGACGAGCGAAATTCCACTTGCCAGCCAAAGACGCGAAACATCGAAACTCTCGTCGCCGACCGGCACGCTGAACAGCGGCTCGGTGCCGACGACGCCGATACAGACCAGATGAATCACCGCCGCGAGCACTAGCGAAATGAACAGCCGATCCCCGCGCGTCGTCGGAATATGCAGCACGCCGACGCGCTCGGTCTCGGGATAAGCGGCCGCGAGCCAGGTCATCACCGCAAGCGTGCAACCCAGCGCGACAAAGAATGCCGCCGTCGGCCATGTCCACGCCATCCATGCGAAGGAGTCCATGATCAGAGTTCTCCCCTTCGATCGTACCGGGCGAAGAGGGCCTCTCCGTCATTGCGAGCGAAGTGAAGTAGTCCAGAGGCCCGTGCATGGAGCCAGGTTGCTTCGTCGCGGAGCCTGCGCTCGGACGGCGCGAAGCGCCGATGCGATGGCTCCTCGCAAAGACGGGACAAACGTGGGCGCATCATCAGCCTGCTCCCCTACACCCGGCCCAGCGCGAAGCCGCTGGCGATGTGATTGCGGACGAACCAGATCACCAGCACACCCGGGATACTCGTCAGCACGCCGGCGGCAGCGAGCAGCCCCCAGTCGATGCCGGTCGCCGACACCGCCTGTGTCATGATCGCGGAGATCGCCCGGTTGTTGGTCAGCGTTCGCGCCAACAACAACTCGACCCACGAGAACATGAAGCAGAAGAACGCCGCGACACCGATGCCGCTGGCGATCAGCGGGACGAAGACGCGGACGAAGAAGGACGGCAGCGAATAGCCGTCGAGGAACGCCGTCTCGTCGATCTCGCGCGGCACGCCCGACATGAAGCCTTCGAGAATCCACACCGCCAGCGGCACGTTGAAGATGCAGTGCGCCAGCGCCACCGCCCAGATCGAGTCGAACAGGCCCACGGCCGAATACAGGTTGAAATACGGCAGCGCAAAGATCGCAGCCGGCGCCATACGATTCGACAGCAGCCAGAAGAACAGGTGCTTGTCGCCGAGAAAGCGGTAGCGCGAGAACGCATAGGCGGCCGGCAGCGCCACCGCGAGTGAGATCAGCGTATTGAGCGCCACATAGCCGATCGAAAACAGCAAGCCGCCCGACCAGTCCGGATTATTGAAGATATAGGCGTAGTTGCGCAGCGTCGGCTGCAGCGGCAGCAGCGTCATCGTGGTGGTGATCTCGAAAGTGTTCTTGAAGCTGAGATTGACCAGCCAATACAGCGGCAGCATCAGGAACAGGAGATAGAGGAACAGTGTCAGCCGCCGGGCGATCATGTGGCGCTCTCCGCGCTGTCTCGGGTGGTGATGACGGTGTAGAAGATCCAGCATACGATCAGCGTGATCAGCGTGTAGACGATCGACATCGCGCCGGCCTTGCCGAGATCGAACTGCCCGAGCGCGATCTTGACGAGATCGATCGACAGGAACGTCGTGTAATTGCCGGGCCCACCGCCAGTGACGATGAACGGCTCGGTGTAGATCATGAAGCTATCCATGAAGCGCAGCAGGATGCCGATCGTCAGGACACGCTGCAGCTTCGGCAGCTCGATCTTGCGAAACACCAGCCAGCGCGATGCGCCATCGATCCGGGCGGCCTGATAATAGGCGTCCGGGATCGCCCGCAGCCCGGCGTAGCACAAGAGCGCGATCAGGCTGGTCCAGTGCCAGACGTCCATCAGCACGACGACGACCCAGGAATCCACGGCGCTGTTGGTGTAATTGAACGGAATGCCGATCGCGTTGACGGTCCAGCCGAACAGGCCGATATTGTCACGAGCGTAGAGCTGCCAGATCACCCCGACGACGTTCCACGGCAGCAGCAGCGGCACCGCCATCATCACCAGGCAGAGTGCCAGCTTGAAACCGCGCTTCGGCATCGCGAGCGCCACCATCATGCCGAGCGGCACTTCGATCGCGAGAATAATCAGTGAAAAGCCGAGGCTGCGGCCGAGCGCACCGTAGAAGCGGCCGCCGAGCTCGGTGCTCGGATTAAGCAGTTCGACGTACCATTGCAGGCCGTTCCAGAAGAACTGATTGTTGCCGAACGTATCCTGCACCGAATAGTTCACCACCGTCATCAGCGGCAGCAGCGCGTTGAACGCCACCAGGCAGAACATCGGCAGGACGAGAAACCAGGCGCGGTTGTCGGATGGTTTGCCCATGGTCATGCCACCTTGCAGCTCTGGTAATAAACGTGAATGCGGGTGGGATCCGGCACCAGCACGGCGCTGTCGGCCGGAACGCCTTCGTCCTCGTCGATCACCGCCGAGATCGGCAGGCCGTCGAGGTCGCAATGCACGATCTTGACCCGACCGATATCGTCGAACCGGCGGACCCGCACCGGCAGACCGGCGCCGCCGCGCGTCAGGCGCAGATGCTCCGGGCGAATGCCGATCTCGTAGTCGCCGGCCGGCGCGGTCTGCGGCAATCCGCTGCGGAGCGTGACGACGTGGCTGCCGACATGGGCGCGATCGCCGTCGATCCGGGCCGGCAGCACGTTCATGCCAGGGGAGCCGATGAAGTAGCCGACGAAGGTGTGGGCCGGCTCGTCGAACAATTGCTGTGGCGTGCCGACCTGCACGACTTCGCCCTGATACATCACCACCACCTGGTCGGCGAAAGTCAGCGCCTCGGTCTGGTCATGGGTGACGTAGATCATCGTCACATCGGTCTCGGCGTGGACCCGGCGGATCTGCGCGCGCAGCAGCCACTTCAGATGCGGGTCGATCACCGTCAGCGGCTCGTCGAACAGGATCGCCTCGACGTCGGCGCGCACCAGGCCGCGCCCAAGCGACACCTTTTGCTTGAGATCCGCCGTCAGTCCCTTGGCGCGCCGGCTCATCAGCGGCTCGAGGCCGAGCATGTGCGCCACCTGCTTGACCCGCGCTGCGGTCTCACCCTTGCCGACGCCGCGATTGCGCAGCGGGAAAGCGAGATTCTCCGCCACCGTCATGGTGTCGTAGATCACCGGAAACTGGAACACCTGGGCGATGTTGCGCTCTTCGGTCGAGACCTGGGAGACGTCGCGGCCGTCAAACAAAATGCGGCCGTGCGACGGCTTCACCAGCCCGGAGATGACGTTGAGCAACGTCGTCTTGCCGCATCCGCTGGGCCCGAGCAACGCGTAAGCGCCGCCCTGGCGCCACGTCATGTTCATCTTCTTCAGCGCCCACTGCCACGGCTGGGTCGGGTTGACGAGATAGCTGTGGGCGAGATTTTCGAGCTCGATACACGCCATCGTCAGTTCCACCCGGCACTTACGGCGGCCTTGCTCACGGGAGACGCGACCAGCCTGTCGTCCGCGTCGAACACGTAGAAGCGCGCGGGATCGAGATGAATGGAGATGCGATCGCCCGGCACATGCTCGTGGATGCCGGCCAGCAAAGCGATCCAGCGCTCGCCGCCATCGGTGTCGATGTGCAGGAAGCTGTCCGAGCCGGACAGCTCGGAGACGGCGACTTCTCCGAACACCGGGATCGATGCCGCTGAGGTCGGCTTCAGACTCACATGATGCGCGCGGAAGCCCGCAATGTAGCGGCCCGGCGCCAGTTTGGCGAACTCGGCCGGCGCCTCGAACGGCACCAGCTCGGCGGCGGCGCCGCCGTTCGGCTCGGTCGCGATCCGGAGCCCGACGCGGCCGCTGTCAGCCACATACATCGTGGCGAAATTCATCGGCGGATCAGACATCGTCTGCGCAGTGATGCGATCGAGCGGACGGCGGTAGACGTCCATGGTCTCGGCAAACTGCGTCACGCGCCCCTCGTGCAGCGTGGCAGTGCGACCGCCGAGCAGCAGCGCCTCGCTCGGTTCGGTCGTCGCATAGACGAAGATCGACCCGGTCTTCTCGAAGATCTTCGGCAGTTCGACGCGTAGCTCTTCGCGCAGCTTGTAGTCGAGGTTGGCCAGCGGCTCGTCGAGCAGGACCAGCTCGGCATCCTTGACGATGGCGCGCGCGATCGCGGTGCGTTGTTGCTGGCCACCGGACAGTTGCAGCGGGGTCTTCTGCAGCACCGCGTCGAGCTTGAGCAGCTTGGCGGCCTCGGTGACGCGGCGGTCGATCTCGGGCTTCTTAAGACCCTTCGTCCGCAGCGGCGCCGCGATATTGTCATAGACGCTGAACGCCGGATAGTTGATGAACTGCTGATACACCATCGCGACGCTGCGGCGACGCACCGACTGACCGGTGACGTCGCGTCCGTTGACGAGGACGCGTCCCTCGGTCGGCTGCTCTAGCCCGGCGAGCAGCCGCATCAGCGAGGTCTTGCCTGCGAGGGTGGGACCGAGCAGCACGTTCACGGTCCCCTCCCCGAATGTCAGCGAGACCTTGCTGACATGGTCCGCGCCGCCGACGCGGTAGCTCACATTCTGCAGTTCGATCGGCACGGAGCGCTCCTCGCGTATCGGGGGCTCAGCCGGCGACGCCGTCGGGCGAGCGGGTCCAGTCGCGCAGCTCGTAAACCGTACCAGGGCGCGGCTGCACCTTGCCGGGCTGGCTGAGCCGGCGGCGGAAGCCATGGATCGGCGTCGCGCGCGGATCGATCAGCACTTCGAGCACGACGGGGCCGTCGCACGCGAAGGCGCGGTCGATCGCATCTTCGATCTCGTCGGGCGTCTTGACGCGGATGCCGGTCAGGCCGAGCGCTTCTGCGGCCGCCGCGTAGTTCGGCTTGCCGTCGAACGACAGATCGACCGACTGGCGCAGATTGGTGAAGTAGAATTCCTCCCACATCTGCAGCCAGCCGAGGATGCCGTTGTTCAGCACGACATTGACGATCTTCATGCGGTTCTGTGCATGCGTCGCCAATTCGCCGATCGCGAACGAATGCCCGCCGTCGCCCGCCACGGTGACGACGCGGCCGCCATTCTTGGCGAGCAGCGCGCCGGCGCCGATCGCCGCCGGGATCGAATAGCCAAGGCCACCCTGGCCGCGCGCATAGAGGAAGTTGCGGCCGGCCTGCGTCGCCGGGATGTGCACGCCGATCCAGCCAGCCGCCCAGCTCGCGTCCGAAATCACCACGTCCTGCGGCGCCAGCTTCTGCGCCAGCGCGCGCATCACCCGCGCCGGATGGATCGGCACCGCCGACGAGGCCGCCTCGCCGGCGTTCGCGGCGTCGTATTGCGCCTTTACCTGCGCGATGTGGTCGAGCCATTCCTGGCGCGGCTTCGCGGTGATCAGCCCATCGAGCATTTCCAGCGTCAGCTTGACGTCGCCGCACAGCGGCACGCTCGGCCGGAAGGTGCGGCCATGTTCGAGCGGGTCGGAGTCGATGGTGATGGTGGCCTGGCCCGGGCGCGGCAGCGTCCAGTTGATCGCAGTGTTCTGGCTCGCCTTCGAGCCGCACCACACGATCAGGTCGGCCTCCTTGATCAGTTCGATCGCCGCCGCGGAGCCGAGCGGGTTGAGCACGCCGGCCGCATAGGCCCGCGTCTCCGGCACCGCGCCTTTGCCGGACAGGCTGGTCACGACCAGCGGCTGCACCCGATCGGTGATCTGGGTCAGCAGTTCCGCCGCGTCCGAACCATGCACGCCGCCGCCGGCCACGATCGCGGGCCGCTTCGCGGCGTTGATCAGCCGCGCGGCCTGCGCGATGTCGTGATGCGACGGCGCGTAGCGGATCGACGGCGCGCGGATCGTGCGCTCGTCGACCACCACCTTGATGGCGGACTCGTCCCACTCGGCGTCCATCACGTCATGTGGAATGATCAGCACCACCGGGCCGGGACGCGGCGAAGTCGCGATGCGGAAAGCGCTGCGTACCAGATCCGGGAGCGCCGCGACGCTCGGCACCATGAAGGTCGCCTTGGTGATCGGCTGGAAGAATGCGACCTGATCGAACCCTTGCGACGCGACGCCCTTGGAGCGCAGCGACGTCCAGGCGAGCGGCAATTCGCCGACGATCGCCACCATCGGGATCGAGGCGTTCAGCGCCTCGACCAGACCGTCCGGCAACTTGGTAGCACCCGGACCGACGGTGACGTCGCAGACGCCGGGCTTGCCGGTCAGTCGCGCATAGGCATCGGCCGCATAGCCGGCGCTGCGTTCGTCGCGAACGAGGATGTGCCGGATCGCAGGCGAACGTCGCGCGATTCCGTCGTGCAGAGCTGCCGTCTGGCCCCCCGGCATCCCGAATACGAACTCGACCTCGAGCTGCTGCAGCATCTCCGCGAGCAGATCGCCGATATGGGCCATTAAAACTCTCCTTGTCTTGACGTCTTGGGATTCGAACGGACGCGTCAGTCGTGCGCGTTGATCGCACCGAGCGCGCTGACGGCGCGTCGGAACTGGGTGAACTTGCGGTCGTAGAAGGCGTGGCGCTCCGGGTCCGGCTCGAACCGGTCGACCACGCGCACCATTTGGTCGACGGCTTCCGGCACGCTGGCGTGCAGGCCGATCGCCACTGTCGCGGCGATCGCGCCGCCGCGTGCGCCGAGCTCCGAGCCATCGGTGACTTCGATCGGTAGACCGAGCGCGTTGGCGAACAACTGCCCCCAGATCCTGCTCCGCGACGCGCCACCGGCGAGACGAATACTTTCGGGCCGCGCCGCGTCGGAGCCGGACAGCAGCCGCTCGATGTCGGACCGGTGCGCGAAGGCGACGCCCTCGAAGATCGCGCGGATGACGTCGCCGAGGTCGTTCGACGCCTGCATGCCGATCAGTCCAGCAGGCGCACCGTCGGGACTGCCGAACAGGAACGGCAGAAACAGGATGTGATTGTCACGCTGCAGGGCGCTACCGACCAGATCGTTGCAGACGTCGTAGATCGAGCTGCCGTTGGCGACGGCGCGCGCCGCCTCGCCGTCCAGCACGTTGCGGCAGAACCATTCGAAATTCGACGCCGACGTCGCCGAGCCTTCGGTCGCGAGCATCCAGCCGTCGATCGGATACGGCATCTGCAGGAACGGCATCACGCTGAGCCGCGGCGAAGAGTGCAGCGTCGAGTTGATACTGAAGGTGCCAGCCACCATGCTGAGCTGATCGGGCCGGGTGACACCGGATGCAAGCGACGACCCCGCCACATCGACGACGCCGCGCACCACGGGTGTGCCTTCGCGAAGACCGGTCAGCGTCGCTGCATCGGACGAAATCTTGCCTGCGACATCGATCGACGGCCGAATCGGCGGCAGCTTCGAGCGCCACTTGGACAACCCAAGATCGTCGAGCATCTCCTCAGCGTAGTCCGACGTATTGACGTCGATGAAGCCTGCAATGCCGGCGTCGGTCGGATCGGTCGAGATGTCACCGCACAGCCGCGAGCGCAGGAAGTCCTTGCACATCAGCACCGACGTCGTTCTGTCGACCACCTCGGGCTCGTTCGCCTGCAGCCAGGCCATCAGGGTGATCGCCTGCCCCGGCCAGATCCGCTGCTGAATGCGCTGCTCGTTGCGGGCGGCGCGGCCGTCGACACGCCAATCGTCGACGATCGCGGTAGCACGACTGTCGGTCGAGACCACACCGGGGCGGACCGCATGACCATCCTGACCGACCAGATAGATCCCGCTGCCGTAACCGGTGACCGAGATCGCCGCGATGTCGGAGGGATCAGTCCCGGAGTTATCGAGGAGTGCCTGCACTGCTTTGGCGGCGGCACCCCACATCACCTCCACGTCGCGCTCGGTATGGCCCGGCTTGGGAAACAGCATGCGGTTCGGCTGCCGCTCGCAAGCCAGCTCATGGCCAGCGGCATCGAATAGCGCAGCCTTGGTCATGGTACCGCCGGCGTCGATGCCGATGATGCGCTCGCGCATCGCGTTCCTCCCTGGAGATCTCTCTTTGGAGATCCGATCTTGTAATTATATGTAAGGAAGTCATGGCAGGTATTACCTGTCAACCGCCCCATTTTTGGAAACTTGTATCTGAATAATTGTATCTAATTACCAATTACTACGCAGTGCAGCATGACTTCGTGCTGCAGAGCGAAATACAAGATGCAAGGGAATCGAACTTGTAATTATAAGTTTGCCCACCTTAGATGTACCGAAACGCACCTAGGGAGGACCTTTATGCAAACGCGCGACGTCGCGCTCGGGCGGGCAACATCCAATCAAACGCCCGAGGTGCTGATCATCGGCGGCGGGATCAACGGCATCGGCACCTTTCGCGACCTCGCGCAGCAGGGCGTCGCGGCCTTGCTGGTCGAGCGCGGCGACTTTTGCTCCGGAACCAGCGCAGCGCCGTCGCGGCTGATCCATGGTGGGCTGCGCTATCTCGAAACCGGCGAGCTCTCGCTCGTCCGTGAGTCCCTGATCGAACGCAACCGGCTGTTGTTGAATGCACCGCACGTCGTCAAACCGTTGCGGATCTGGGTCCCGGTCCGAAGCTGGTTCGGCGGCGCGATCGGTGCGGTCGGGCGGGCACTCCGGTTGAAGCGCAATCCCGGCACCAAGGGTGCGCTGGTCGTGAAGATCGGCCTGCTGCTCTACGACATCCTGGGCCGGACATTCGAAACGATGCCGCGCCACCGCTTCATCGGTGCGCGCGAGCGCACCACGACGCTGCCGGGACTGGCGCGCGAGGTTCACACCGTCGCCGAGTACTACGATGCCAAGGTCACGATGCCGGAGCGGCTCGGTCTCGAACTGATCGACGATTCCGAGCAGGATTGCCCGGCCGCGCTGGCGCTGCCTTACGTCGAAGTCACCGGCACCGCCAACGGCGCAGTGCAGCTTCGCGACGTGATCGGCGGCCGCACGTTCGAGGTGCGCCCGCGCGTGGTGGTCAATTGCAGCGGCGCCTGGCTCGACCGGGTCGATGCGCGGCTGGCGATCGACGCCAAGCTGATCGGCGGCACCAAGGGCTCGCATCTGGTGCTGCGCAATCCCGAACTCGCCCGCCAGCTCGGCGATATCATGCTGTACTACGAGACTCCCGATTTCCGTATCTGCCTGGTGTACGCGCTGGACGACCGGCACGTATTGCTCGGCACCACCGATATCCAGACCGACCAGCCCGACGATCCGGTCTGCACCCAGGCCGAGGTCGACTACCTGTACCGCACGCTCGAGGATGTGCTGCCGGGCGTGCACGTCAGCGATGACCAGATCGTGTTCGCCTATGCGGGCGTGCGTCCGCTGCCGCTCACCGAGGGTGCGGTCGCAGGCGCGATCAGCCGCGATCACGAGCTGCGCGAGTTCGAGCCGAGCCCGCAGCGGCCATTCCCGGTGCTGTCGCTGGTCGGCGGCAAGTGGACCACCTATCGGGCTTGCGCCGAGCAGATCGCCGACGCGGCGCTGGAACGGCTGGGGAAGACACGTCGCGCCGACACCGCTAATGTCGCGATCGGCGGCGGCGACGGCTGGCCGGCCAGCGAGGCCGACCGGCAACGCAGGATGCAGGAAACCGCGCGGGCCACCGGCCTCTCGGAGGACCGCATCGCCGGGCTGTTCGATCGCTACGGCGTCAACGCGTCGGCCTATCTGGCGTCGCTCGGATCCGGCGGAGAGACCATGCTGCAAAGCCTCGCCCACTACGCGAAACAGGAAATCGCCTTTATCGCGACCCATGAGCGCGTGACGCGACTGGACGACGTGCTGCTGCGGCGCACGCCGATCGCCCTGCTGGGCGATGCCTCGCCGCCGGTCATCGAAGAAATCGCCGGCGTGGTGGCCGGCGCGCTGGGTTGGAGCGAGGCTCGCAATGCGCAGGAAATCACGACGACGAAACAGATTTTGGCTCAACGACACACGGTGAAGAGGACCTGACCTTGAGCGAGAATTACTCCGGCGGAGATATGCTCCGCGACGTTCACTACGCCGCGGCCGACCGCAACGCATCGGCTCCACTGTGGTCGCAGGTCAAGACCGCCGTACTCGACATGATCGCAAACACGCCGCTGGTCGAGCACGCGCGGCTGCCTTCGGAGGCCGAGCTATGTGCGCAATTCAACGTGTCGCGGACCGTGGTCCGTGAGGCGCTGAACCAGCTCGTGTTCGAGCGGGTGATCTACAAGCTGCAGGGCAAGGGCGCATTCGTCGCCAGCCGCCGCGAGGATCAGGACTTCCTCGATTCCAACATCGGCTTCAGCGGCGAGTGGCGCGAGCGCAACCGTCCGGTGTCGCGCCGAATCCTGCGGCAGGAACTCGAACAGGCTTCGGATCGCGCTGCGCATCTGCTGCGTCTAACGACCGACCGCACCGTGATCGGCCTCGACCGTGTGATGAGCGTCGACGGCACGCCGCGCATCATCGTCTACACCAACGTGGTGGCGGCGATAGCTCCCGGCCTCGAACGTGTCCAGCTCGAGAACCGCTCGCTGTACGAGACGCTGTTTCGCAAATTCGGCCTCAAGATGCGCCGCGCCGAACGCTGGCTGGCCGCCGTCAACGCCAATGCCGAACAGGCGCACCTGCTCGGCGTGCCTGAGAACACGCCGCTGATCGCAATCGAGTCGATCGGCTTCGCCACCCACAAGGAGCCCGTCGAGTACTACCGGGCCTATTACCGCACCGACATCGGCCGCCTGCATTTCTCGGTCGGCTGAGACCGAGGTTTTCGCCAGCGCTAGCTCAGCGCCGATACGGCTCGCCCAGCGTCGCCGGCGCCATCTGGCGGCCGACCAGACCTCCGACGGCGAGCAGCGCCAGCAGATAGGGCAGCATGATCAGCAGCGCGTTCGGCACATTGACGCCGAGCGCGGGGAGCTGGAATTGCAGCGCCGTCGCGGCGCCGAACAACAGGCACGCCAGCGTAATGCCGCCGATCCGCCATTTGCCGAAGATCACCGAGGCGATCGCCAGATAGCCGGCGCCGCGCGTCATGCCCTCCGTGAAGGTGTGGATGTCGCCGATCGACAGAAAGGCGCCGGCCAGCGACGCCATGAAGCCGGCGAACACCACCACGCCGTAACGCACCGCCGTCACCGACAGGCCGGATTTATCGACCGCCTTCGGCTCGGCACCTGCGGCGTGGATCGCGAGCCCGAGCGAGGTGAAACGCAGCACCAGCGCGGTGATGATGATGATGGCGATGCCGGCGTACAGCAGCCAGACCTGCTCGAACACCGCGGGGCCGATGATCGGAATGTCGCCGAGCAGCGGCGGCTTGATCTTGGCGAGGCCGGGGATTTCGGCGCGCGAGCGTGCGCCGAAGATCTCGCGATAGGCCAGCGTGGTGGCGCCGAGCACCAGGATGTTGATGCCGATGCCGGAGACGATCTGGTTGGCGCGCAGCGTGTTGCTGAGAAAGGCTTGAAGCAGCGACACCGGCACCACCGAGATGATGCCGATTAGCAGCCCGACCAGCGGATCGTCGGTCGCCCAAGCGCCGACTGCGGCGGCGAAGGCCGACATGAGCATCATGCCTTCGATGCTCATGTTGAGGACGCCGGCGCGCTCGCTGACCATCTCGCCGATGCCGGCCAGCAGCAGCGGCGTGGCGAGGCGGATCGACGAGCCGAGGAAGACCGCAAACAGCTCCCAAGTCATTTGCTCACCATGCTCATGCGCGCCGCTCCCACTTCTCGATGAACAGCGCCGCGCCGGCGAGCGTGATCACGATCAGGCCTTGGATCACCACGACCAACGCGGTCGGCACCGCCGCGACCATTTCCATATTGATGCCGCCGGAGCGCATGAAGCCGAACAGCAGCGAGGCGGCGATCACCCCCGGGATCGAGCCGCGCGACAGCAGCCCGGCGACCAGCCCGTCGAAGCCGTAGCCCGAGGAGAAGCCGTCTTTCAGCGTGTGCTGCTCGCCGAGCAGCATCAGTGCGCCGGAGAGGCCGCCGAGCGCACCGGCACCAGCCAGAGCGAAGATCACGGTCTTCGCATACGAGATGCCGGCGCGATGCGCCGCGACCGGGTTGAGTCCGACCGCACGCAGCCGCACGCCGAAGATGGTCTTGGCGAGCAGCACGCCGACCACCAGCGCGATCAGCAGCGTCAATGGCAGGCCGATATGCACCGGAAAGCCGTAGTCGCCGGTCAACAGCGGCAGTTGCGTCGCCTCCGGGATCTCCAGCGATTCCGGCAGCGTCGCCGAACTGGTCATCGGCTTGCGCAACAGCGCCGGCGACTGCACACACCAATACAGCAGCCAGACGCCGATGAACGACAGCAACAGCGTCGAGATCACCTCGTTGGTACCGGACTTCACCTTGAGCACCGCGGCCAGAGCGCCCCACAGCGCACCGGCAACCACCGCAGCGAGCATCGGCAGCATGAAGGCGAGGCCGAGCGGCAGATCGGCGACGTGACCGTACAGCGCCACAGCAGTGGCGGCGAGGCCGCCGACCGCGATCTGGCCCTCGCCGCCGACATTGGTGAGATTGGCACGGTTGGCCAGTACGAAGCCGAAGCCGACCAGCGCGAACACGCAGGCGCGATTGAGCGACGCAGCGAGCGCATAGGGCGAGCCGATCGTGCCGTCGATGAACGCCTCGATGGCGTCCGGCACCGACACGCCGATCGCGGCGATCAGCGCGAGGCCGACGGCGGCGGCGAAAGCGACTGCCGCGATCGGAACTAACAACGACGGCCGCATCTTCAAGCGCAGCGACGCAGGTGCGGGTTTCTGTTGATCGAGCACCGTCATTGCGCCTGCCCTGCCATCATTGCGCCGATCTCCGCCTTGCGGGCCGGATCGGCCGCGCAGGTGCCCATGATCCGGCCGCGATACAGCACCGCGATGCGATCGGCGACGCTGAGCAGTTCGTCGAGTTCGGACGACACCAGCAGCACCGCGATGCCACGGCCGCAGGCTTCGCGGATATGGCCGTACACTGCCGCGACCGCGCCGACATCCAGCCCGCGCGTCGGCTGCGACGCGACCAGGCACGACAGGTTCGGCAGCGTGATCTCGCGCGCCAGCACCGCCTTCTGCTGATTGCCGCCCGACAGGCTGGAGAACGGCGCGCCCGGCCCGCGGGCACGGACATCGAAGCGCTGCATCAGCGTCGTGGCTTCGCGCTGCAGCGCGGTGCGGTTGAGGAAGCCGAGGCGCGTGAACTCATCAAGCCGGTTGAGATAGATGTTTTCGGCGAGACTCATGCCGAGCACGCAGCCGACGGCGTGGCGATCCTCCGAGACAATGCCGATTCCGGCGGCGGTGATTTCCTTCGGAGAGCGCCCGGTCAGATCGGCCTCGCCCAAGTAATAGCGCCCGGAGGTCGGTGCCATCATGCCGGCCAGCACGGCGGCGAGTTCGCTCTGGCCGTTGCCCTCGACGCCGGCGACGCCGACGATCTCGCCGCGATCGACTGTGAGCGTAAAGTTATCGAGCCGGGTGACGCCCTGACGATCCTTCACCGTCAGCCCGTCGATCTGCAGCGCCTCGACCTTGCTGCGTGGCGGCGGCTGATGGCCGACATGCTCGACCTTGCCGAGCCCGAGCGTCGAGGCGGCGGTGCCGTCGAGCTCGGCGACGTCGCCATGGATCATCGCCTGCACCAGCGCATCGATGTCACGCGCCGGCGCGTCCGAGGTTGCGACGGTGCGGCCGCCGCGCAGCACGGTGACGCGATCGGCGACTTCCTTGATCTCGGCGAGCTTGTGAGTAACCAGCACCACGGCGCGGCCGCTGGCAGCGACGCGGCGGCAGACCTGCAGCAGCGCGGCGATCTCGTCCGGCAGCAGCACGGCAGTCGGTTCATCCAGCACGAACAGCTGCGGATCGCGGATCAGGCATTTGACGATCTCGACCCGCTGCCGCTCGCCGACCGACAGATCGTCGATCTTGGCATTGGGATCGAGCGGCAGACCGTAGTCGGTGGCCAGCTTGGCGAGCTGGCGCGCGCATTCCTTGCGGTTGAGCACGCCGCGGCCGCGGCCGAGCAGCACGTTGTCGACGACGCTCATGTCGCCGACGAGGCTGAAATGCTGGTGCACCATGGCGATGCCCTGGGCCAGCGCGTCGGCCGGCCCGGACGGCTGATAGGCGGCGCCGCGATAGCTCATCGCGCCGCCGTCCGGCCGGTGCGCGCCGAACATCACGTTGCACAGCGTCGATTTGCCGGCGCCGTTTTCGCCCAGGATGCAATGCACCTCGCCCGGTCGCAGGTCGAGCGAGACCTCCGACAATGCGGTGAAGCTGCCGAACCGCTTCGTCACCTGCGACAGGCTGAGCAGCGGCGCGGACGCTTCCGCGGCGGGCGAGGTGCTGATCATGACTAGCCCTTCAGCACCTTGATCTTGCCGGCGAGCAGATCCTTCATGATGGCGTCGAGCTTGGCCTTCTGCTCCGGCGTGCCTCCGCAGATCACCATGTTGGAGGCTTCCGGTCCCATCTTCAGGCCGAACTCCTTGTAGCCCGGCGCCCACGAACCCTTCACAGCTTCGTCGATCGCGTACTGTACCTGATAGCCGGTGCCGGTGATCGAATAGGCGACGTAGAGCGGATCGGTTCCGCAGCGATCGGTGTAGCTGCCGATGATGTGGGTGCCCTTCTCCTTCGCGGCCTGCTCCATGCCGCGCAGGCCGAGATTGAGGATGTGGTAGTGGATGTCGGCGCCCTGCGCGATCGCCGCCAGCGTGGCTTCCTTGGCCTTGGCGACGTCGTCGAAATCGCCGGTGTAGTTCTCGGTGTACTTGATGTTCGGATTGATCGACTTGGCGCCGTTGCCGAATTCCTTACCGGCGTTGACGATCGACGGGATCTCGAGCCCGCCGACGTAGCTGATGGCGCCGTTCTTCGACAGCATCGCCGCGGCGGCGCCCGCCACATAGGCGATCTCGGCTTGCTTGACGTCGTAGCCGGCGACATTCGGGGCGCTCTCGCCGTCATTGCCGCCAACGATCGAGAAGTGCACTTTCGGGAAGCGCTTGGCAATCTTGTACACCGACGCCTGGGTCTGGCCGCCGACGCCGATCACCAGCGTGTTCTTGCTGGCGAGGTTGGTCAGCGCCTGGTCCATATCGGCGTAGTTGATGTTCTCGATCATCTGCACCTTGATCTTGTCGCCGTACTTCTTCTCGGCAGCCATCAGGCCGTCGTAGGACGACTCCATCCAGCCCTTGTCGGACTTCGATCCCGGAATCAGGATGCCGACCTTGAGCGGCTCGGCGTGAGCAAGCGTGGCGGACAATGTCAGCGCGCCGGTGAGCAGCGCGGCCTTCAGGACGGAACGGCGTGACCTCATAAGAGCCCTCTTGGAAGCTGAATTGGTTTCGGCGCTCTCCCTGCAGCAAGCGGCATGCCAACGCGTCAGGCAATTGAATTAATTAGATAATTGCCTCGGCGTAGCCGCCCGAAACAAACAAATGCTTACTTTTTGAGCCGACCGCTGCGACTTTTGTCGAATCTGCGAGCAGGCCCGCCGCCGCTTCCGCCAGGCCGCGTTGAAACTGCTCGCAAATCATCGCTGGCAGCGAACTTGCAAACAGGAAGATCGGCACAGTTTGTCATCGCACGCCTCGAGGTCTGCACCTCTCCCGACGATGACGATCGCAACGGAGAATCAAGATGAAGACCAGCGAGCAGCGCGCCCAGCCGATCAGCGGCGGTCAGCTCGGCATCGGCCGGCAGACCGCGTGGTGGGCCGACGACACCACCGTCGACATGGCGATGCCGGGGCCCGCGCCGGTCGCGATCACCATCCCCTGCGCGCCGCAGAACGTCACGGTCGATCTCAACCGCACCGCGATCGTGGTGATCGACATGCAGAACGACTTCTGCACCGCCGGCGGCTGGGTCGATCATATCGGCGGCGACTATCGTCCCGACCGCAAGCCGATCGAGCCGCTGCAGAAGCTGCTGCCCGTCCTACGCCAGGCAGGCGTGCCGGTGATCTGGGTCAACTGGGGCAACCGGCCGGATCTCGCCAACATGCCGCCGAACCAGATCCATCTCTACAAGCCGAAGGGCACCGGCACAGGGCTCGGCGATCCGCTCCCCGGCAGCGGCGCGCGCGTGCTGGAGAAGGACTCCTGGGCCGCCGCGGTGGTCGACGAGCTGCCGCAGGAGGCGCACGACATCAAGGTCGACAAGTATCGGATTAGCGGCTTCTGGGACACGCCGCTCGACAGCATCCTGCGCAATCTCGGCATCCGCTCGGTGCTGTTCACCGGCGTCAATACAGATCAATGCGTGATGCACTCGCTGACCGATGCCAACTTCCTCGGCTATGGCTGCATTCTGGTGGAAGACTGCTGCGCGACGTCGTCGCCGGAGTTCTGCACCGAGGCGTCGATCTGGAACGTGAAGAAGTGCTTCGGCTTCGTCACCGACTCCGGCGCGATCATCTCGGCGCTCGGCAAGCGCGCCGGATAAGCGGCATTCACGCGATGCAAGCCTATCACGCCAGCAGCGCGTTCATTCCGGGGCCGCTGCTGCAGGTCGCCGCGACCGCGTCCGGTCCGCTCGACGAGCTGAGCTTCGCCGTCAAGGACCTGATCGACGTCGCCGGCACCGTCACCGGCGGCGGCAACCCGGACTGGCTGCGCACGCATGACCCGGCGCCGCGTTCGGCGCCGGTGGTGGAGCGATTACTTGCGGCCGGCGCCAGCGTGCTCGGCAAGACCATCACCGACGAACTCGCGTTCAGCCTCGAAGGCGTCAATGCGCATTACGGCACACCGCTGAATGCCGCGTGCCCCGACCGGATTCCCGGCGGCTCGTCGTCCGGCTCGGCCTCGGCGGTCGCGGCGGGACTCGTCGACTTCGCGCTCGGCACCGATACCGGCGGCTCGGTGCGCGTGCCGGCGAGCTTCTGTGGCCTTCACGGCATCCGACCAACTCATGATGCGATCCCGCTCGACGGCGTGCTGCCGTTCGCGCCGAGCTACGACACCATCGGCTGGTTTGCGCGCGATGCCGCGATGCTGGCACGCGTCGGCGATGTGCTGCTGCCGCAAGCCATACCCACACCGATCGAGACGCTGGTGATCGTGCGCGATGCCTTCGCGATCGCGGATGAACCGGTCGCAGCGGCGTTGCGCGAGGTCTGCCAAAGGCTCGGCGCCACGCAGGAGATCGACGTGTTCGGCGGCGCCGAGGCCGACTGGTTCGAGGCCTATCGCATCCTGCAGGGCGCCGAGAACTGGCGCGAACTCGGGCCGTGGATCAGCGCGACGAAGCCGACCTTCGGCGAGGCGATTGCACCACGCTTCGCCGGCACCGCGGAGATCACCGTGGACGATGTCGCGCGCTGGCAGCCGCTGCGCGACGCGATCCGCACCCGGCTGCGCGCGGAGCTGAGCGGCGGCATCGCCTGGCTGATCCCGACCGCTCCGTGCATCGCGCTGCCCAAGGATATGCCCGGCGCCGGCGAGCAGATCGGTCCGTTCTACGGGCGCGCGCTGACGCTGACGTCGATCGCCGGCCATGCCGGCCTGCCGCAGATCAGCCTTCCCGTGGCCACCGTCGACGGCTGCCCCGTCGGCCTCTCGATCATTGGCGGCGCCGGCCAGGACCGCGCGCTGCTCGACGCGGCGCGCCGTCTCGCCGCGCGTCTGCACAACCGGACTTCGACATGACAGACCCGATCGCCGATCTCGACGCCGCCAGCAAGCCGCGGCGCCGGCCGCGCCGCTCCGCCGAGCAGAACCGCGCCGAGATTCTCAAGGCCGCCACCGCCGAGTTCGCCACGCACGGCTACGCCGGCGCGCGCATCGACCGCATCGTCAAGAAGGCTGGTTCCAACCCCCGGATGATCTACGAGCAGTTCGGCAGCAAGTCGGCGCTCTACGTCGCGACGTTGGAAAGCGCGCTCGGCGCGCTTCGCACCGAAGAGCTGACGCTCGACCTGATGCATCTCGATCCGCTCGAGGGACTCCTCAAGCTGTTCGACTTCATGAACGGCCATTTCGAGCGCAACGGCCATCTGGTCAGCCTGCTGCGCAGCGAGAACATGTTGAAGGCCCGGCACATCCGCAAATCGGCGCGGATCCGCGAGATGTCCTCACCGGTGCTGACGATGACCAAGCGGCTGCTGGCGCGCGGCGTCGCCGAAGGCCGGCTCGCCGCCGACATCGATCCGCTACGGCTCTATGTAATGATCGCGGCACTCAGCCAGTTCCACCTCGCCAATGCCCACACCCTGTCGTCGGAATTCGAAACCGACCTCAGCGCCGCCCACTGGCGCACTGCCCGCCGCGCCGACGCGCGAAAGATGCTGACGGCGTATCTGGAGAAGAAGTGAGACGTGATCACGAGCGGATTAATTCGTTCGTTAGCCAGACTTTCAAGACGCACTGTCCTCATCCTGAGGAGCCCGGCGCAGCCGGGCGTCTCGAAGGATGGGGCTACGCGTGCCCGTGGCCCATGGTTCGAGACGGCGCTTCGCGCCTCCTCACCATGAGGCGGCGCTTGCAGCAGGCTCGAGATCGGCACTTGCAACCAGCGCCGATTGAAAACCGCAAGCGCGATCGCCCCTACAACGAGATCTCCATCAGGTCGCGAGCGACCACCAGCGGGCCGGTGTAGTGCTTCTTGACGTCCTGCATCCACATCTCGTCGCTGATGGTGTCGATGTCGCCGGGCACCAGATGCGTCATCACCAGTTTCTTGACCTTGGCGGCGGCGGCGAGCTTGCCGAGGTCTTCGGTGGTGGTGTGCGAGGCGATCAGGTGCTCCTTGAGCGTCGAGGCATTCTTGATCCGCGCCGCCAGCGCGTCGACGCCCGGCACGTACAGCGCTTCATGGATCAGCAGATCAGCGCCCTCGGCGAACTTGGCGATCTCCGGATTGTAGGCGGAGTCGCAGACATAGACGATCACGCCCTTCGGCGTCTCGAACTTGTAGGCGTAATTGCGCTCGAGGATTGGCGGATGCGGCGTGCGCAGTGCCGTCACCTTGACCTTGTCGGTCGCCATCACCGGGCCGGACTCGGTGATCTCCTTGACGACAAGGAATTTGCGCGGATCGGGCTTGCCCTCGTCGGGCATCCGGATCTCGATATCGTCCTTCATCGACTGCCAGAACGCCTGCGCCAACCCGTCGAGCCCGACCGGCCCGAACGCGTCGATCGGGTGGTTGAGGCCGGCCGACCACGCGCCATAGACCATGTTGCCGAATTCGAGCACGTGGTCGGAGTGCATGTGGGTGACGAACACGTAGCGCAGGCTCGGCAGCGCGACCTTGGCCTCGACCAGCCGCCGCGCGACGCCGTAACCGCAGTCGATCACGAACGGCACTCCGTCGACCAGCAACACGTTGGCCGGATTGGAACGCCCGGCGCCGATGCGCGGCCCGCCCTTCGTGCCGAGGAAGATCCACTTCACGCCGCTCTCGGCGCCGGCCTGCTGCGCAGCCGCAGGCCGGCCCTTCAGACCGAGCGCGCCGGCGACACCGCCGGCCAAAGAGAGTTGCAGAAGCCTGCGCCGATCGAGAGACATCCGGGTTCCTTTCAGAGGAGATCGCGCCGCGCGAAGCGACGGTGACGAACGGGTAGAACGCGAGTCCGGCCGTCGCAAGGCAGGAGCCGGACTCGTTTAGTTCAATCAGTCATGCCGAAGCGGGATGCGAGGACGCGGCGGAACCGCGACTTCGCTGAAGATGCAGATCCTCACGCCGCGCGAACGTTGCCGAGGAATTCGGAGATCCGTGCGGTGAGGTCGTTGCTGCGCGCCGACAAGTCGTCCGCCTTGGCGATCATCCGCAGCGCCGCGGCTTCGGCCTCCGCCATCGCCGACGACACCGAGCCGACATTCGCCGAGACGTCCTTGGTGCCGAGTACAGCCTGCTGCGCGTTTTCGGCGATCTCGCCGGTGGACTGGCGCTGCTGCGTCACCGCCGCCGAGATATCCGACGTCACCGCATCGACCCGCTCGATCGTCGAGGCGATCGTCTTGATGACGTCGACCACGGCGCTGGTTTCGGTTTCGACGCTGGCGATCTGCGCGGCGATTTCCTCGGTGGCCTTGGCGGTCTGCGTCGCCAGCGCCTTCACCTCGCTCGCCACAACCGCGAAGCCACGGCCGGCCTCGCCGGCGCGCGCCGCCTCGATGGTGGCGTTGAGCGCCAGCAGGTTGGTCTGGTTTGCGATGCCCTGGATGAACTTGATGATCGCGCCGATCTTCTCGACCGCGCCGTTCAGCCCGTCGATGCGATGATTGGCATCGGCGACCTCGCGCACCGCCTCGCTGGCGATGCCGGCGCAAGTCTGCAGGCGCTCGGCCACCGACTTGATCGCCACGCTCATCTCCTCGGCGCCGCCCGCAATGGTGGCGACGTTGACCGACGCCTCCTCGGCGCCGGCCGCGACGCTGGCGGCGCGCGCCGACGTGCCCGAGGCGAGGCGCGAGCAGAACTCGGCGTCCTCACGCACCGCGCTGCCGGCGACACCGACGCCTTCGATCGCCTCGCGCGAGGCCGCGTCGAACGCCAGCGTCAGCTGCTCGATCCGCACCGCCCGCTGCTCGCGTGCCTCGCGCTCGGCGCGGCTCTCGCTTTCCAGCGCGTCGGCGGTGACCGCGTTGAGCCGCAGCGTCTCCAGCGCAGCAGCGATCTCCCCGATCTCGTCCTTGCGACCGCGCGCCGGCACCTCGACGGTGCGGTCGCCGTCGGCGAGCCGCGAGATCGCGGCGGTCATCGCCACCAGCTGCCGCACCACGCGGCGATCGAACATGATCACCACGCCGATCACCAGCGCCAGCACGAGAACCAGTCCAATGCAGACTGCGACCAGCCGCAGCAGCGAAGCGTCGCGCTCCTGCCCGGCGACCTGGATCGCCAGCGTCATCGCGGCGGCGCGGATCGGCGTCACCGAGCGCGCCGGATCGACCAGGCTCTTCAGCACTTCCTGAAACGTCATGCCGTATTGGCCGGTGCTCAGCCCCTTGGCGGTGAGGTCGGCGATCAGCGGATCTGCCTGGAAGAACTCGGTCGATGCGTTGCGCACAGCGGCCTGGAGCGATTGCGCGCTGCCATAGCCGGACGCTGCCGCCTGCAGTCGGAGCCAAGCATGGCGGATTTCGCCGGTCAGCACCGACGCCTGCTCGACGTCGGCGATCGTCAGCTTCTTACTGCTGCCGGCCGCGCGGGTGAAGTAGCTGGCGCGGCGGCCGGCAGCGTCACGCATGTCCCACGCCAAGCGAGCGATCTCGACCAGGCTGCCGACGCTGTCATGCGCTGCTGCGGCGCTGCGTTCGAGCGGGTTGGCGAGCGCATCGAGATCGTTGCTGAGGTCGAGCATCTGCGGGACGTAGTCGCGGATCAGCGCCGGATCGCGCTGCGCCCGCGGCTGCTGATAGGCCTGATCGCGCCGCACATACATGTCCTTGAGGCGAAGCCCGATGCGGTCGAGCGAGTAGAGCGCGCGGTCCCGCTCGGGATAGCTCGCCGCCCCGATGGCGCCGCGCGTCGCGGCCAGCGCCTGCGTCACCGCTTCGCGCGCCTTGGCGATCTGCGTCAGCGCGGCGGCGCTCGGCCGCTCGTCGGCGACCAGCGGCGCGTTCTGTGGGCCGCGGCTGATCGAGACCTGCTCGGTCGCCTGCAGCAGCGCCGAGACCGCCTCGGCGAGCAGTTCGGCCTGATCGGCATGGCGATAGCCGCGCCAGCCCTGCATCACGAAGACAGTTGCGGCAGCGACGATCACGATCGTCATCGCAGCTACACAGACGAGAAAAAGAGCACGAACGCGCATGAAGCCCCCAAGCAATGCCGCAGTCTTGGTTGGAGGTACTAGCTTAAGGAAATTTGAATGCGGAGCACCTGCACCTGCCCCGTGTTTTGACTGGTTAAGAGCTTTGCGGCCTGATCGCTAAACAAGTCAGAGAACTACAATCGAAATTACGCGAAGCGCCCAGCGCATGATCACAGTGATCGCCGCAACAGCACGGGAATGACGAGCCCGCACGCAATCGGCGTGTTTGTTGATCACTCCAGCCGCAATCACCGCGCATCAACTGATCGAGCCTCGGCATAAACGAATGACCGTCATGCGTGGTCATCA
>NZ_JBMDXE010000047.1:0-22227 GCF_048594845.1 Rhodopseudomonas sp.
GTTGCGCTCGGCCCCGATCTGCCGCCGTTCTACACCTCGGACGATACGCTGGCGCATGAGCTGGCGCGCTGCGCGGCGGCCGAAAACGATCCGTTGTGGCGCATGCCGCTGTGGGCGCCGTATGATAGCTGGCTCGACTCCAAGGTCGCCAACATCAACAACGCGCCGTCCGGCGGCTTTGCCGGCTCGATTACCTGCGCATTGTTCCTGCAGCGCTTCGTCGAGAACGCGAAGAGCTGGCTGCACGTCGACATCTACGGCTGGACGCCGAAGTCGAAGCCTGCGCGTCCGGAAGGCGGCGAATGCCAGGCCGCCCGCGCCATCTTCGCGCTGCTGAGCGAGCGCTATGGCTGATCTGAACAACGAAACAAGGAACGATCCGAGGCTGACGCCGGCGCGGCCGGACCTCGCGGCGAAGTCTCTCGAAGGCCAGGTCAGCGCCACGCGTTTCGTCGAAGGTGAGAGCTTCGAGATCGCCGAGCCGATCGTCCCGATGCGGCGGTCGCCCGAGCCCGACGCGCCGCTAGAAACCCAGGCTCTGATGGGTGAGCGCGTCACGATCTATGATCGCGACAGTGAAGGCTGGGCGTGGGGACAACTCGCCGCCGACGGCTATGTCGGCTGGCTGCCCGACGCGATGTTGCGAAGACCCGGCCTCGAGCCGAGTCATGTGGTCACGGCCTTGCGCAGCTTCGCCTTCGCCGGCCCCTCCATCAAGCTTCCGCCGGTCGCCACATTGCCGCTCGGCGCACGGCTGGCGGTGATCCGCGAAGACGGCTCGCTCGCTGTGACGTGGAGCGGCTGGTACGTGCCGCGCCAGCATCTCGGCCCACTCGATCAGGTGGCCTCCGATTACGTCGCCGTGGCCGAGCGCTTCATCGGCACGCCCTATCTCTGGGGCGGCCGGACCAGCCTCGGTATCGACTGCTCCGGCCTGGTCCAGACTGCGCTCGCCGCCTGCGGCATCAAGGCGCCGCGCGACAGCGACATGCAGGAGGCGGCGCTGGGACAATCTGTTTCGCTGGAGGAGCAAACGCATCTGCAGCGCGGCGATCTGCTGTTCTGGAGAGGCCACGTCGCGATCGCTCGGGATCGCGATAGCATCGTACATGCCAACGCGTATCACTTGGCGACCGCGATCGAGCCGATGCAGGACGCAATGGCGCGGATCGCGGCGAGCGGCAGTCCGCTGACCGCGATCAAGCGGCTCGGTTGAACAGCTCCTGCAGGCGGCCGCGATTGAGCGCCAACCATTGGAGCGCGCTGTAGAGCAGCGCATTGGCAATGCGGCCATCGCCGAGCGCGGCCAGCGCCTCGTCGATCGACACGACGAAGGGCTGCGTATCTTCGTCCTCATCGGCGACGCCGCCGCGCTCCGACACCGTGCTGGAATCCAGGAAGCCGGCGAAGAAGGTGATCTGCTCGTCGGTGAAGCCCGGCGTCGGCAGCACGCTGTACAGCTCGGCGAGCCGCTCCGGCGCGACGCCGATCTCCTCGATGCATTCGCGGCGCGCCGCAGTGGTCGCGGCCTCGCCTTCCTCGACCCGGCCGGCGACGACCTCGACCATATCGCCGCGCCCCGCCGCGAAATGTGCCGGCAGCCTGAACTGCCGGATCAGGACGATCTCGTCGCGCGCCAGATCGATCGGCACCACCGCCGCGACGCGTCCGGCGCGCACCACGTCGCGCCGCTGCAACAGCGGCGGCTCACCCTCGCGACGGAGCGACACTTCGTAGCGCTCGTAGCTCATGAAGCCGCGCCCCAGAATTTCCGGCGCGGAAACGGTGACGTCGGCCTCGCGATCTGCGAGCTGAGAGGTCACGGCGATTTCGGTCATCGAACACCTATTGCGAAGCGGCACTATCTGGGGCCGTCTCGAGCCGGAACGCGGCGGCAAACAGCGCACGCGTATAGTCCGTCTTCGGTGACTTGAACAGCTCCGCCGCCGGCCCCTCTTCGACAACCTTGCCTTGTTTCATGACGATCAGATGACTCGCGAGAGACGCCACCACCCGCAGGTCGTGCGAGATGAACATGTAGGTAAGATCGCGCTTGCGCTGCAGTTCGCGCAGCAGGTCGACCATCTGCGCCTGAAACAGCATGTCGAGTGCCGATGTCGGCTCGTCGAGCACGACGAAATTCGGCTCCAGCACGACCGCGCGGGCGATACTGATGCGCTGACGCTGACCGCCAGAGAATTCGTGTGGATACCGGAAACGGGTCGTAGGATCGAGGCCGACATCCTTCAACACCTTGATCACGCGCGCCTCGCGCTCGTCCTCCGAGAGCTGCGGCTGGTGCACCTGCAGCCCCTCGGCGACGATATCTCCGACCGACATGCGCGGGCTGAGCGCGCCGAACGGATCCTGAAACACGATCTGCATGTCGCGGCGATACGGCAGCATCTCCTTGAATTTCAGGCCCTGGATGTTGGTGCTGAGAAACACGATCGGCCCTTCGGACGCGATCAGCCGCAGCAGCGCCAGACCCAGCGTGGTCTTGCCCGAGCCGGACTCGCCGACCACACCGAGCGTCTCACCCTTGCGCACCGCCAGCGTGACGCTGTCGACCGCCTTGATATGCCCCACGGTCTTGCGCAATAGGCCGCGCTTGATCGGAAACCACACCTTCAGATCGTCCGCCGCGATGACCACCGGCGCCTCCGGACAGGGCGGCGCCGGATCCGGCTTCGGCTCGGCTGCCAGCAGCGCCTGAGTGTAGGCATGCTGCGGCTTGGTGAAGACCTGTTCGACAGGTCCCTGCTCGACAATCTTGCCGTTGTGCATCACGCAGACCACGTCGGCGATACGCCGCACGATGCCGAGGTCGTGGGTGATGAACAGCATGCTCATGCCGAGCCGCGACCGGATGTCGGCCAGCAACGCCAGGATCTGAGCCTGCACCGTCACGTCCAGCGCGGTCGTCGGCTCGTCGGCGATCAAGAGATCGGGCTCGTTGGCGAGCGCCATCGCGATCATCACGCGCTGGCGCTGACCGCCGGACAACTGATGCGGATAGCTGCCGAGCCGCGTCTTCGGCTCGGGAATGCCGACCTGTGTCAGCAACTCGACGATCCGCGCCCTCCCCTTGGCGCCGCGCGGACCGCCGTGCAGCTGAAGTATCTCGCCGAGCTGCTGTTCGATCGTGTGCAGCGGGTTGAGCGAGGTCATCGGCTCCTGAAAGATGATCGAGATCTCGTTGCCGCGCAGCTCGCGGATGTCGTTCTCCGACATCCCGAGAAGCTCGCGCCGCTTGAAGCGGATCTTGCCGGTCGGATGCGACGCCGTCGGATACGGCAGCAGCTTCAAGATCGACAACGCACTGACCGACTTGCCGGAACCGGACTCGCCGACCAGCGCGACACACTCGCCGCGCTTGATCTGATACGAGATCCGATCGACCGCGGTGGTCGTGCCGCTCTGCTGATGAAATGCGACAGAGAGGTCGTCGACCGAGAGCAAGGGCTGATTGAGGGCGTCCATCTCGCTCACCTGAACGTCTTGCGCGGGTCGAAGGCGTCGCGGACGGCTTCGCCGATGAAGATCAGCAGCGACAGCATTATCGCCACCGCGAAGAAGCCTGTGAAGCCGAGCCAAGGCGCCTGAACGTTGGCCTTGCCCTGCGCCAGAAGCTCGCCGAGCGACGGCGAGCCGGGCGGCAGGCCGAAGCCGAGGAAGTCCAGCGCCGTCAGCGTCATTACCGAGGACGAAACGATGAACGGCAGGAACGTCATGGTCGCCACCATGGCGTTCGGCAGCAGATGCCGCACCATGATCTTGGCATTGGAGACGCCCAGTGCACGCGCTGCGGTGATGTACTCGAAGTTGCGGCCGCGCAAAAACTCGGCGCGGACCAGCCCGACCAGTGACACCCAACTGAACAGCAGCAGGATGCCGAGCAGCACGAAGAAGCCGGGCACCAGCACCGATGACAAAATCAGCAGCAGATACAGCGACGGGATCGCGGTCCAGACTTCGATGAAGCGCTGAAAGCCGAGGTCGACCCAGCCGCCGAAGTAACCTGGCCCGCCGCCGGCGGCGATGCCGATGATCGACGACACGATGGTGAGGCTAAGGCCGAACAGCACCGAGATGCGGAGGCCGTAGATCAGCCGCGCGACGACGTCGCGGCCCTGATCGTCGGTCCCGAGCCAGTTGTATTCGAGGTCGCGGCAGCCGCGCACGCCCTTCTTCTCGACCACCGTCTTGCATTCCGCCTCGGTCAGCATCCAGGTCGGCTTCGACGGCGCCGGCGTCGGCAGATCGAGATTGTGGGTGCCGTAGGAATAGCGGATCGGCGCCCAGATGATGGTGCCGCCCTTGTCGGCGATCAGCTTTTGCAGGAACGGATCGCGATAGTCGGCCGCGGTTTCGAAGTCGCCGCCGAACGTCGTCTCCGAATAGGTCACCACCGCGGGGAAATAGAAGTGACCGTCGTATCGGATCAGCAGCGGGCGATCGTTGGCGATGAATTCGGCGAACAGCGACACGCCGAACAGCACCAGGAAGATCCAGAACGACCAGTAGCCGCGGCGGTTGGCCTTGAAATTCTGCCAGCGCCTTCGGTTCAGCGGCGACATCGACAGCCGGTGCCGGGTCGGCGGCACGGCTTCGCCGAGCGTCGCCTGGGTGCTTTCGACCGGTTCGCGTGCGATCAGGGTCATCAGACTTCCCGCGCCTCGAAGTCGATCCGCGGATCGATCCACATATAGGTCAGATCGGACAACAGGTTCACCACCAGTCCGACCAGCGAGAAGATGAACAGCGTGCCGAACACCACCGGATAATCACGGTTGAGCACGCTTTCGAAGCCGAGCAGGCCGAGGCCGTCGAGCGAGAAGATGGTTTCGATCAGCAGCGAGCCGGAAAAGAACGCATGGATGAAGGCGCCGGGGAAGCCGGCGATCACGATCAGCATCGCGTTGCGGAAGATGTGGCCGTACAGCACCTGGGTTTCGCTGCAGCCCTTGGCGCGCGCTGTCATGACGTATTGCTTGCGGATCTCGTCGAGGAACGAGTTCTTGGTCAGCAGCGTCATGGTGGCGAACGCGCCGAGCACCATCGAGGTGAGCGGCAGCGCCAGATGCCAGAAATAGTCGATGATCTTCCAGTACCAGGGAAACTGGCTCCAGCCGTCGGATGTCAGACCGCGCAACGGGAACCAGGAGAAGAACGAGCCGCCGGCGAACAGGATGATCAGCAGGATCGCGAACAGAAATCCGGGGATCGCGAAGCCGACGATGATGATTGCCGACGTCCAGGTGTCGAACTTGGAGCCGTCCTTCACCGCCTTGCGGATGCCGAGCGGGATCGAAATCAGATAGGTCAGCAGCGTCATCCAGATGCCGAGCGACATCGAGACCGGCAGCTTTTCCTTGATCAGCTGCAGCACGCTGACGTCGCGGAAGTAACTCTTGCCGAAATCGAACCGCGCGAAATTCCACAGCATAATGGCGAAGCGCTCGGGCGCCGGCTTGTCGAAGCCGAACTGCTTCTCCAGGCTCTTGACGAACTCCGGATCGAGCCCCTGCGCGCCGCGATATTTCGAATTCACCGCATCCGACGAGGCGCCGGCCTGCGGCCGACTGCCAAAATCACCGCCCGACGAGCCAGACACCCGCGAGGCCGCGCCGGTGTCGGCGCCGGAGAGCTGCGCGATCACGCGTTCAACCGGGCCGCCGGGCGCGAACTGCACCACCACGAAGGAGACGAACAGAATGCCGAGCAGCGTCGGCACCATCAGCAGAATGCGGCGGAGGATATAGGACGCCATCTACTTCGCCTCGCCCTTCGGATCGCTGCGCTCGGCGGCGGGGTTGCTCTTTGCCCACCACAGGTCGGGCGCATTGACGCCGGTGTATTTCGGCAGATTTGCCGGATGCTCGAACACGTCCCAATAGGCCAGCCGGTGCGTCGACGAGTACCATTGCGGCACCCAATAGCGGCCGACGCGGATCAGCCGGTCGAGCGCCCGCGCCGCGACCACCAGCTTGGCGCGGGTGTCGGCGGCGATCACCTGATTGATCATCGCATCGATCGCCGGATCGGCGATGCCGGCGAGATTGTTCGACCCCTTGGTGGCGGCCGACTGCGACGAGAAGAAGTTGCGCAGCGCATCGCCCGGTACGGTCGAGAAACTATAGCGCTCGATCACCATGTCGAAATCGAAATCGTCCCGCCGCGCCCGTGCCTGCACCGGATCGACCAGCCGCACCGTGGCCTCGATGCCGAGCGTGCCGAGGTTCTTGACGAACGGCATATGGTGGGCCTGGAACGCCGGCTCATCGAGCAGGAATTCAACGTGGAAAGGCTCCCCGCTCGGCGTGAGCCGCTTGCGATCCTTGATGACGAAGCCGGCTTCGGTCAGGAGCTGACCGCCACGGCGCAGCAGCGCGCGGTCCTGGCCCGAGCCATCGGACGCCGGCGGCATGAACGGCGCGCCGAACACTTCGTCCGGCACCTTGCCGCGGAACGGCTCGAGCAGCACCAGTTCTTCCGGTGATGGCGGCCCGACCGCCATCATGTCGGAGTTCTGGAACGGCGACACCGTACGCGCATAGGTGCCGTACATGATGGTCTTGTTGGTCCATTCGAAATCGAACGCGCAGCCGATCGCCTCGCGCACGCGCGGATCCTTGAACTTGTCGCGCCGGGTGTTGATGAACCAGCCCTGCGCACCGGACGGCGTTTCGTCGGGCACCTGCTCGCGCTTGACGCGGCCATCGCGGATCGCCGGGAAGTCGTAGCGGGTATGCCAGATCCGCGAGGTGAATTCCTCACGATACAGGTACGAGCGACCGGAGAAGCCTTCGAAGGCGACGTCGCGGTCGCGATAGAACTCGTAGCGCACGGTATCGAAATTATTGGCGCCGACATTGACCGGAAGCTTCTCGCCCCACCAGCCCTTGACGCGCTCGAACGAGATGAAGCGGCCGGACTCCAGCGGTCCGACCTTGTAGGGCCCGCTGCCGAGCGGCACTTCCATCGTCGACTCGTCGAACGGATGCTTGGCGTAGTACGCCTCGGAGAAGATCGGCAGTGCGGCAACGAACAGCGGCACATCGCGGCCGCGCTTCGGCGCGAATGTCACCACCAGCGTCGCGTCGTCGGTGGCGTCCGCCTTGATGAAGTCGCGCATCTGCTGCGTGATGATCGGATGGCCCTTGGCCTTCAGGATATTCAGCGAGAAAGCGGCGTCCTTGGCGGTCAGCTTACTGCCGTCGTGAAACCGCGCCTCCGGACGCATCGTGAACCGATAGGTCAGACCGTCGGCAGAGATCGCCACGGACGACGCCGCAAAGCCGTACATCGCATCGGGCTCGTCGCCGGCACGTGCCATCAGCGACGCGAAGGTCAGGCCCATGCCCTGTGCGCCGTCGCCTTTGAGGATAAAGGCGTTGAGCGAATTGAAGGTCTGGAACGACTGATTGAAAGCGCGGACCGATGGGATGGTCGAGAACACCCCGCCCTTCGGCGCACTCGGATTGACGTAGTCGAAATGTTTGAAGTCGGCCGGGTACTTGAGGTCGCCGAACGCCGACACGCCGTGGGCGATACTCTCGCCTTCTGCAGCGGTGGCGGGGGTGAACTGCGTCGCCGCCAATGCGCCGACGCCGAGGACGAGAACGTCGCGACGGTTGAGCTGCGCCATGCCCGGGCGGCTCCTCAAGAGCGCCGACCGATCTTGGCGGCCTTGTCGGCGTCGTACCACCACAGCGCCGGCAGGCCCGAGCGCGCATATTTCGGCAGTTCGGCGCGGCCGAAGCGGTCCCAGCGGGCGTAGCGCATGAAGCCGTAGGTGAACTGCGGCACCACGTAGAAATTCCACAGCAGCACACGGTCCAGCGCGCGCGTCGCTGCCACCAGAGTGGCGCGGTCCTTGGCGTAGATCACCTTGTCGATCAGCGCGTCGACTGCCGGGTTCTTGATGCCGATAGTGTTGCGCGAGCCTTGCTGATCGGCCGCCTGCGAACCCCAATAGTCGCGCTGTTCGTTGCCGGGCGACAGCGACTGCCCCCACAGGTCGGTGATGATGTCGAAGTCGAACGCACGAATACGATTCTGGTACTGCGCATCGTCGACCACGCGGATCGACACGGTGACTCCGAGACGCTCCAGCGACGGCTTGTAGAACAGCGTGATCCGCTCCGATGACGGATCCTGCACCAGCATCTCGACCGTCACCGGCTTGCCGGACGGATCGACCAGCTTGCGATCCTTGATATCGAAGCCGGCCTCCTTCACCAGCCGCATCGCCTCGCGCAGATTGCCACGCACCGCCTCGGGATTGCCACCGACCGGGTTGGTATAGGCCTGCGTGAACAGCTCGGCCGGCACCTTGTCCCGCACCGTCTCCAGGATCGCGAGTTCGTCGCCCTGCGGCAGGCCGCTGGAGGCGAGCTCGGTGCCCTCGAAGTAACTGGCGATCCGCTTGTACTGGCCGTAGAACAGCTGCTTGTTCATCTCCTCGAAGTCGAACGCGTAGTTGAAGGCGCGCCGCACCCGGGGATCCTTGAACATCTCGCGGCGAAGATTGAGCACGAAGCCCTGCATCCGCCCGGAATCATTGATCGGGAATTCCTCCTTCACCACGCGCTTATCGGCGACGGCGGGGAAGTCGTAGGCTGTGGCCCACTGCTTGGCGGAATTCTCCATGATCCAGTCGGCCTGGTCGGCCTTGAAGGCCTCGAGCGCGACGGTGTTGTCCCGGAAGAATTCGAAGCGCAGTTCGTCGAAATTGTTCTGACCGATGCGTACCGGCAGCTTCTCGCCCCAGTAATCCTTCACCCGCTCCAGCACGATCGAGCGGCCGGCGACGAACTCCTTGATCCGATACGGCGCCGAACCGAGCGGCGGCTCCAGCGTGGTGGCCGACACGTCACGCTTGCGGCCCTGGGCGTCGGTCCCCTCCCACCAATGCTTCGGAAGGACCAGCAGTTCGCCCACGATCGTGGGCAGCTCGCGGTTACCGGGTCCGTCGAAGGTAAATCGGATGTCGCGGTCGCCGCTCTTCTCGGCCTTGACGACGTGTCGATAATAAGAAGCGTAACGAGGACTGAACTTCTTCAGGGTGTCGAACGAGTACACCACGTCATCGGCTGTCACAGGTTTGCCATCGTGCCAGCGGGCGTCGGCGCGCAGGCGATACACCACCCAGGAGAAGTCGTCCGGATGCGCGGCCGACTCGGCCAGCAGACCATATTCGGTGCCGACCTCGTCCTGCGACTGGGTCATCAGCGTTTCGTACAGATAGCCCACAGCCGGCGCGATGTTTCCCTTCACGCCCGCGACCGTGAGGTTGAAATTGTCGAAGGTGCCGAGCGAAATCTGCCGCGCCACGCCGCCCTTCGGTGCATCCGGATTGACGTAATCGAACCGCTTGAAGTCGGCCGGGTATTTGACCTCGCCAAACAGCGACAGCCCATGCCGCCAGGTCAGCTGGTCCGCCGCCCCCTCTGCCGCGGCAGGCACGCTCGCCAGCAAGCCGGAGCCGAGGCCGAAAACCGGAGTGGCGGCTGCCGCTGCGCCGGCCTGCAGAAGATGTCGTCGGGTCAAAGTCACGGTCTGGAATTCCTGTTGAGGTCGGACTGGCACGATCGAACTGATGTCAGAGCTGATCTCAGCACATGATCTCAGGATTTGGTTCTTAAGATTTGGACATCAAGGCTTGCACTCAAGCCGCAATATAAGGCGAGGATTCGGCCGATTATGCCGGATTTCCCAAAGGATGACACCCCGCCGCCCCGGCCGTTGCGGCGAAACGTCCCGATCAGACCGGCGTGATCGCGCAAACGAAAACGGCCGGGGGAAACCCGGCCGCTCGACGCCATCAGTGATGTGGAAGTCAGACCCGAGTGGGACCGTTATTTGGCGGCGGTCGGAATTGCCTCGGGCTTGTCCGAATTCTTGTTGAGATAGGCGATCAGGTCGGCGCGTTCCTTGTCATTCGGAATGCCGGCGAAGCCCATCGCGGTGCCCGGGATGTAACCCTTCGGATTGGCGAGGAACTTGTTGAGTTCGTCGAACGTCCATTCGCCACCCTTGGCCTTCATGGCCGCCGAGAAGTTGAAGCCGCGGCCCTCGCCCCGCTTCTCGCCAACGATACCATAGAGGTTCGGGCCGACGCGGTTCGGGCCGTCCTTCTCGAAGGTGTGGCAGGCGGCGCACTTCTTGGCAGCGCCCATCCCCTTCTCGACCGACGCGGTCTGCAGCAGCGTCTCGATCGGCTCGGCAGCGGCGGCCGCCGGAGCGTCCTTGCCCGGCGCCGGCTCAGCTTCCTTCACCGCAATGGCGTAACCCTGCTTCTCGATCTTGTCGGGAGTGAAGATGGCCTTGGCGGCGAAGTTCGACAGCAGCAACACCAGACAGGTGGCCAGGACCGCGCCGACAATCTTGTTGAGTTCGAATGAATCCATGGTTCGCTCGCGCTCCCGTCAGACCAAGTCTGATTTGTTTTTCGTTGGCAGTCGCAACTGATCTTTACTTGATGAGATATCGGTTTGCCCCTGCTCTGGCAACCCGTATAAGACCTGTCACCTGCGACCTTCCACCAGCCTGATACCGTCCCGGTAGCCGCCTTGGCCGGCCGGTTTTTGCCATGAGGCGGGACCCGCGCCCGCGAACCAGATGACCTCTCCCCGCACGCTCGTCCTGATCCCTGCACGCATGGCCGCGACCCGGCTACCCGGCAAGCCGTTGCTTGATATCGCCGGCAAGCCGATGATCGTCCAAGTGCTGCAGCGCGCAATAACGGCAGGCATCGGCCGCGTCGCTGTGGCGACTGATACGCCGGCGATCGCCGACGCGGTCCGGGCGCATGGCGGCGAGGTTGTGATGACACGAGCCGATCATCCGTCGGGCTCCGATCGCATTTACGAGGCGCTC
This sequence comes from Rhodopseudomonas sp., assembly GCF_048594845.1. Taxonomy (GTDB): domain Bacteria; phylum Pseudomonadota; class Alphaproteobacteria; order Rhizobiales; family Xanthobacteraceae; genus Rhodopseudomonas. The sequence goes on from NZ_JBMDXE010000047.1 coordinate 10,885, forward strand.
CAGATTCTGGATCCGGAGCATGCTATCGAGACAGTGATCAATCTGCAGGGCGACTTCCCGACCATCAAACCGGAGCAGATCGGCGCGGTCTTGCCGCCGCTGTCCGACCCGGCCGTCGATATCGCCACGCTATCCGCCGAGATTCACACCGAGGAAGAAGCCACCAATCCCAACGTGGTGAAGGTGATCGGCTCACCGATCGGGCCGGACCGGCTGCGCGCGCTGTATTTCACCCGAGCGACCGCGCCGTACGGCGAAGGTCCGCGCTATCACCACATCGGCCTCTACGCCTATCGCCGGGAAGCGCTGGAGCGCTTCGTCGCGCTCCCGCCCTCGCCGCTCGAGCAGCGCGAGAAGCTGGAACAGCTCCGCGCGCTCGAGGCCGGGATGCGGATCGATGTCGGGATCGTCGACAGCGTGCCGCGCGGCGTCGACACCCCGGCCGATCTGGAGACCGCGCGGCGCGTGCTCGGCGGCTGAGGTGCGGCTCCCCCGCGATCCCTCTGGCGGAAAATGCTGCGGCTGCTAGAACGCCGGCCAGAAACCAGGACTGTCATGACCAAGACCTTGAAAATCGCCTTCCAGGGCGAACCCGGCGCGAATTCGCATATCGCGATCAGCGACGCTTATCCCACCGCCGAGGTGATGCCCTGCGCCACCTTCGAGGACGCGCTGGCAGCCATCAGCTCGGGCGAAGCCGATCTGGGCATGATCCCGATCGAGAACTCGGTGGCGGGCCGCGTCGCCGACATTCATCATCTGCTGCCGCAGTCGGGCCTGTTCATCGTCGGCGAATGGTTTCTGCCGATCCGGCATCAGCTCGTCGCTGTGCCCGGCGCCAAGCTCGAGGACATCAAGACCGTCGAGAGCCACGTCCACGCGCTCGGCCAATGCCGCCGCATCATCCGCAAGTTCGGGCTGAAACCGATTGTTGCCGGCGACACCGCGGGTTCGGCCCGTATCATCGCCGAGCGCGGCGACAAGAGCAGCGCGGCGATCTCGTCGCGGCTGGCGGCGCAAATCTACGGCCTCGACATTCTGGCCGAGGACATCGAGGACGAGGCGCACAACACCACGCGCTTCGTAGTGCTGGCGCGCGAGCCGCGCTGGGCTGCGCAGGGTTCGGGGCATCTCGTGACGACGTTCGTTTTCCGCGTCCGCAACCTGCCGGCCGCGCTGTACAAGGCGCTCGGCGGCTTCGCGACCAACAGCGTCAACATGACCAAGCTGGAAAGCTACATGGTGGACGGCAATTTCTTCGCCACGCAGTTCTACGCCGACGTCGATGGTCATCCCGAAGACCGCAACCTGGCGTTCGCGCTGGAAGAGTTGAAGTTCTTCTCGCGCGAATTCCGGATCGTCGGCGTCTATCCGGGGCATCCGTTCCGGGCGACGTTTACGGAGCGGTAAGCCCCTTCGGCGAGAAAGAACTTACCCCGTCATTGCGAGCGCAGCGAAGCAATCCACAAGCCCAGTTCACCGAGCTGGATTGCTTCGTCGCTTCGCTCCTCGCAATGACGAACGGTCTTGCTTGAACTAACTACGCCGCCGCCTGCTGCTGCTTGAAGGCTTCCGCGAGCAGCGTGTAGCTGCGCTTCCGCGCTTCGTGATCGTAGATCGCGGTAATCACCATCAGTTCGTCGGCCTGGCTGGCTTTGATCAGCGGCTGAAGCAGCTTCACGACCGTCGATGGACTGCCGACGAACAATCGCGAGCGGTTGCGCGCGATCGAGGCACGGTCGGCGTCTGTCAGCGGAATCGCCTGCGCCTCCTCCACGCTCGGCAGCGGCACGTAGCGACCGCGGTCGCGGAGCAGCCGGCTGACGTCCATCGACAGCGCCAGCCGCTCGGCTTCCGCGTCGGTCTCGCCGACAACCACCGCGACGGCGAGGATGCCGTGCGGAGCGCTGCGCCAGCGCGTCGGCTGGAAGCGCGCGCGATAATGCGTCAGGGCTTCGACCGCTTCGTAAGACGCGAAGTGATGCGCGAAGGCGAAACCCATGCCGACCTGCGCGGCAAGCTCTGAACTGTAATCGCTGGAGCCGAGCAGCCAGATCGGCGGCAGCGACACGTCGTTCGGCATCGCCATGACGTTGTTGTAGGGATGGCCGGCCGGGAAGCCGCGCGTCTCCCACAGCGTCAGTTCCTGCAGGCGCTCCAGGAAGTCGTCGCCCTCGCGGACGTCGAGCCGGCGGCGCAGCGCGTGCATCGTGGCCTGATCGGTGCCCGGAGCTCGGCCGATACCGAGATCGATCCGCCCCGGGAACAGCGCTTCAAGCATCCGGAACCGCTCGGCAACCATCAGCGGCGCGTGGTTGGGCAGCATCACGCCCCCCGAGCCGACGCGGATGCGTTCGGTCACCGCCGCAATCTGCCCAATCATGATCTCGGGAGCCGGGCTCGCCACTGACGGCAGATTGTGGTGCTCGGCGAGCCAATAGCGCTCGTAGCCAAGCCGGTCCGCGTGGCGGGCCAGATCGATGGAATTGCGCAAGGCTGCCGCGGGCGGCGTGCCGGAGGTGACGACCGAAAGGTCGAGAATGGAGAGCGGTAACATCCCGTTAAACTAGGGTGCGGCCGAAGCACACGCAAAGGTATTGGGCTAAGAAATTCGCTGTAGGGAGAAACCGCAGACTCAAGTGGGCAGCGGCCGGCCAAACTCAGGGCCGAAGCTTGCGCGGAATGGCCAGCAATCGACGAAAATTCGGTCTTGGCTCCGATTCAAGCTGCAGCCTCGGCTGACCGAGCCTCTCTTCTGCCCACTCTTAATTCAGGTCGGCGCGTTACCGGCTCAATTTTGATCAAGTTGGGCAATTTCCCATGCATAAAACGCGGAAAGTGGGCTGTCCTCGTCCCCGGGTTTAGCCTAAGTTTATAGAGCTATCGCAGTGCCGCATGAATGCTGGGCCGGCGATGGGCCGGATCGTTGCACCATTAGAGCCGAGCCGAAAGCCGACTGACCCGACCGCCATTCTGGATGATGTGACATGACTGATCTGCTGCCGCACCTTCCGGCGATCTCCTTCGAGTTCTTCCCGCCGAAGACCGACGAGATGGAGCGCAACCTGTGGCAGGCCATCAGCCGGCTCGCGCCGCTGGCGCCGCGCTTTGTTTCGGTCACGTACGGCGCCGGCGGTTCGACGCGGGAGCGCACACACTCTACGATCGCCCGGATCCTGAAAGAGACCAGCCTGACGCCGGCGGCGCACCTCACCTGCGTCGATGCGCCGTGCGCCGATGTCGACGATGTCGTCGAGCGCTATTACGAGATCGGCGTCCGCCACATCGTTGCTTTGCGCGGAGATCCGACGAGCGGTCTCGGCGGCGCCTACGCGCCGCATCCGCAGGGCTACCGCAGTTCGGCCGATCTGGTCGCTGCGATCAAGCGGCGGCACCCGGACATCGACGTCACGGTCTCGGCGTATCCAGAGAAGCATCCCGAGAGCACGGGCTTCGATGCCGATCTGGACATGCTGCAGGCCAAGGTGGACGCCGGCGCGACCCGCGCCATCACCCAGTTCTTCTTCGATAACGATCTGTACTTCCGCTATCTTGATCGCGTCCGCGCGCGTGGCATCAACATCCCGATCGTGCCGGGCATTCTGCCGGTGCAGAATTTCAAGCAGGCCGCCGGCTTCGCGACCCGCGCCGGGGCCAGCGTGCCGGACTGGCTGGCCAAGCAGTTCGAAGGCCTCGACGACGATCCCGACACCCGCAAGCTGGTGGCCGCAACCGTCGCGGCCGGTCAGGTGCACAAGCTCGCCAAGCATGGCGTCGACACCTTCCATTTCTACACGATGAACCGCGCGGACCTGGTGTTCGCGATCAGCCACCTGCTCGGCCTCAGGCCGCAGGTCGCCGCCCAGAAAGCCGCGTAAACCGACATGACCAAGCCGATCTCCCCGAAGCGGGCCGAACTCACCGCGCTGGCGCACGAACGCATCCTGGTGCTCGACGGTGCGATGGGCACGATGATCCAGGCTCGCCAGTTCGACGAAGCCGCATTCCGCGGCGAGCGCTTCAAGGATTTTCACCGCGATCTGCGCGGCAACAACGATCTGCTGATCCTCACCCAGCCTCAGGCGATCGAGGACATTCACGCCGCTTACTTGCGCGCCGGCGCCGACATCGTCGCGACCAACACCTTCTCTTCGACCTCGATCGCACAGGCCGATTACGACCTCTCCGACATCGCCTATGAGATGAGCCGCGAAGGCGCCCGCCTCGCCCGCAATGCCGCGACCCGCGTCCAGGCCGAAGACGGCAAGCCGCGCTTCGTCGCCGGTGCGATCGGCCCGACCAACCGCACCGCCTCGATCTCGCCCGACGTCGCCAATCCCGGCTATCGCGCGGTGACGTTCGACGATCTGCGCATCGCCTATAGCGAACAGATCAACGGCCTGCTCGACGGCGGCGCCGACCTGCTGCTGGTCGAGACCATCTTCGACACGCTCAACGCCAAGGCAGCGCTCTACGCGATCGCCGAGATCACCGAAGCTCGCGGGATCGACGTGCCGGTGATGATCTCGGGCACCATCACCGACAAATCCGGCCGCCTGCTCTCCGGCCAGATGCCCGAGGCATTTTGGAATTCGGTGCGCCACGCCAAGCCACTGACCATCGGCTTCAATTGCGCGCTCGGCGCCAAGGATCTGCGTGCGCATATCGCCGATATCAGCCGCATCGCCGACACGCTGGTCTGCGCCTATCCCAACGCCGGACTGCCCAACGAATTCGGCCAATACGACGAGAGCCCGGAGTACATGGCGTCGCTCGTCGGCGAATTCGCCGAAGCCGGTCTCGTCAACATTGTCGGCGGCTGCTGCGGCACCACGCCGGCACATATCAAGGCGATCGCCGATGCGGTGGCGCCGCATAAGCCGCGGGTGATCCCGGCGATTGAGCCGCGGCTACGGCTGAGCGGGCTCGAGCCGTTCGATCTCACCAAGGACATTCCTTTCGTCAATGTCGGCGAGCGCACCAATGTCACCGGCTCGGCGAAGTTCCGCAAGCTGATCACCGCCGGCGACTACGCCGCCGCGCTTCAGGTGGCGCGCGATCAGGTCGAGAACGGCGCGCAGATCATCGACGTCAACATGGACGAAGGGCTTCTGGATTCCGAAGCCGCGATGGTCACCTTCCTCAATCTCGTCGCCGCCGAGCCAGACATCGCCAAGGTGCCGGTGATGGTGGACTCCTCGAAGTTCGCCGTCATCGAGGCCGGGCTGAAGTGCCTGCAGGGCAAGCCGGTGGTGAACTCGATCTCGCTGAAGGAAGGCGAGGACAAGTTCATCCACGAGGCCAACATCGCGCGCCGCCATGGCGCCGCTGTCGTGGTGATGGCGTTCGACGAAACCGGTCAGGCGGATACTTACGCGCGAAAGACCGAAATTTGTAAGCGCGCCTACGACATCTTGGTCGAGCGCGTCGGCTTCCCGCCCGAAGACATCATCTTCGATCCGAACATCTTTGCGATCGCCACCGGGCTCGAGGAACACAACAATTACGGCGTCGATTTCATCGAGGCGACGCGCTGGATCCGCCAGAACCTGCCCCACGCCCACGTCTCCGGCGGCGTTTCCAATCTGTCGTTCTCGTTCCGCGGCAACGAGCCGGTGCGCGAGGCGATGCATTCGGTGTTCTTGTATCACGCCATCAAGGCCGGCATGGACATGGGCATTGTCAATGCGGGCCAGATGATCGTCTATGACGACATCGATCCCGAGCTGCGCCAGGTATGCGAGGACGTCATCCTCAACCGCGATTCCGGCGCATCAGAACGGCTGCTGGCGCTCGCCGAGAAGTATCGCGGCCAAGGCAAGGTCGCGAAGGAACAAGACCTCGCGTGGCGCTCGTGGCCGGTCGAGCAGCGGCTCAGCCACGCGCTGGTGCACGGCATCACCGAATATATCGAAACCGACACCGAAGAGGCGCGCGCCAAGGCGGAACGTCCGCTGCACGTGATCGAAGGCCCGCTGATGGCCGGCATGAACGTGGTCGGCGACCTGTTCGGCGACGGCAAGATGTTTCTGCCGCAGGTGGTGAAGTCGGCCCGCGTGATGAAGCAGGCGGTCGCCTATCTGATGCCGTTCATGGAGGCCGAGAAAGCCGCCAACCTCGCGGCCGGCAAGGAAACCGGGGAGCGCGCCACCGCCGGCAAGATCGTGCTCGCCACCGTCAAGGGCGACGTCCACGACATCGGCAAGAACATCGTCGGCATCGTGCTCCAGTGCAACAACTTCGAGGTGATCGACCTCGGCGTGATGGTGCCGGCCGCGAAGATCATCGAGACGGCAAAGGCCGAGAATGCCGACATCGTCGGTCTGTCCGGCCTGATCACGCCATCGCTCGACGAGATGAGCTTCCTCGCCGGTGAGTTGCAGCGCAGCGGCATGAATGTGCCGCTCTTGATCGGCGGCGCCACCACCAGCCGCGTCCACACCGCGGTGAAGATCGACCCGGCCTACCCGGCCGGCAGCGTGGTGCACGTCAACGACGCCAGCCGCGCGGTTGGCGTCGCCTCGTCGCTGCTGTCGCGCGAGCGCGGCCCGAGCTACGCGGCCGAGATCCGCGCCGACTATGCCAAGATCACCGCCGCGCATCACCGCGCGCAGGCTGACAAGAAGAGGCTGTCGCTGGCCGATGCTCGCGCCAACGCCGTGAAGATCGACTGGGCTGCGCACACGCCGGCGAAGCCGTCGTTCCTCGGCGTGCGCCGTTTCGCCAACTATCCACTCGCCGAGCTGGTCGACTACATCGACTGGACGCCGTTCTTCCAGAGCTGGGAGCTCGCCGGCCGCTTCCCCGCCATCCTCGATGACGCCAAGGTCGGCGAAGCGGCGCGCTCGCTCTATGCCGACGCGCGCAAGATGCTGGACCGCATCGTCGCCGAGAACTGGTTCACCGTGAAAGCCGCGATCGGGTTCTGGCCAGTCAACGCGGTCGGCGACGACATTATCATCTATGCGGACGACGAGCGCGACGCCTCGATCGGCGCGCTGCACACGCTGCGCCAGCAACTGGAGAAGCGCGAAGGCCGGGCCAATGCGGCGCTCGCCGATTTCATCGCACCGCGCGGCGTTCCGGACTATATCGGCGGCTTCGTCGTCACCGCCGGCATCGGCGAGGACGTCGTGGCCGACAAGTTCAAGAACGCCGGCGACGACTACTCCTCGATCCTGGTCAAGGCGCTGGCCGATCGCCTCGCCGAGGCCTTCGCGGAGCGGATGCACGCCCGCGTCCGCCGCGAATTCTGGGGCTACGCATCGGACGAAACGCTGTCGGCCGAGGACCTGATCCTGGAGAAGTATCAAGGCATCCGTCCGGCCCCCGGCTATCCGGCGCAGCCCGACCACACCGAGAAGGCGACGCTGTTCCGGCTGCTCGACGCCGAGGTCAATGCCGGCGTGACGCTGACCGAGAGCTACGCGATGTGGCCGGGCTCGTCGGTGTCCGGCCTGTATTTCAGCCACCCCGACAGCTATTACTTCGGCGTCGGCAAGATCGAGCGCGATCAGGTCGAGGACTATGCCCGGCGCAAGGGCTGGGCGGCGGCCGAGGCCGAGCGCTGGCTCGCTCCGGTGCTGAACTACATCCCCGAGCGCGCGCCGGATGCGCCGCGCCGCGAGGAACCGATGCCGCCGCTGGCGCCGATCACCGACGCTGTGCTCAGCGCAGAGGAGGTCAGCGACCTGCCGGCGCATCCGCCGGGCTGCAATTGCGCGGTTCACCTGGCCTGGCGCAAGAAAGCGGTCGGGGCGAAGTAAGCCCCGCTGCGCCTGCGAAGGCCATTAACCACACTTGCGATCGAGAAAGGCTGCTCCCTGCTACGGAACGATGCCTGTTGGGGCACGTTGGCGCGTCAGGAAACTAGGGAGCCTCGTCTCATGATCAAGTCACTCACCGCCGGTCTTTGTGTCGTCGCCTTCACTGGTTCGCTGGCCTTTGCTCAGCCGAGCCAGAGCCAGGGCGGCGGAAACGCCGGCACCGGCGGCACCTCCGACACCACGATGCAGAACGGAACCATGGGCTCCGGCACGACCGGCGCCGGTTCGGCGACGTCCGGCAGCATGGCCAAGCCGGGCGACGCCAAGCACAACAACGGCATGAAGAAGAACAGCGGCACCGGCGCGGCCGGTGGCAGCATGTCGAAGTAATCACTCCCACGACTAACTGCACGCCGCGTTCCGATCGGGAGCGCGGCGTTTTGTTTGGCTGGTTCCGCGTCAGGCGGCCCGCACCGTGGCGAGGAAGCTACTGACCTGCTGCTTCAGCATGGTGCTGTCGCGGGACAGCGACTGCGCCGCAGAGAGCACCTGACCGGACGCGGAGCCGGTCTCGGTCGCACCGCGCTGCACCTCGACGATATTCTCCGACACCTCCTGAGTGCCGATCGCCGCCTGCTGAATGTTGCGCGAGATCTCCTGCGTCGCCGCGCCCTGCTCTTCCACAGCCGACGCGATGGTCGAGGCGATCTCCGACATCTTGGAGATGGTGCCGCCGATCTGCCGGATCGCGGTGACCGACTGGTCGGTCGCAGCCTGAATGCCGCTGATCTGCGCGCTGATCTCGCCGGTCGCTTTCGCCGTCTGCTCCGCCAGCGCCTTGACCTCGGCCGCCACCACCGCGAAGCCTCGCCCCGCTTCGCCGGCGCGCGCCGCCTCGATCGTGGCGTTGAGCGCCAGCAGGTTGGTCTGGCCGGCGATCTGGTTGATCAGTTCGACCACATCGCCGATCCGTGCCGCCGCAGCCGACAGTTCGCTGACCTGGGCGTTGGTGCTCTGCGCCTGCGACACCGCCTCGTCAGCGATCCGCGCCGACTCCTGCACCTGCCGGCTGATCTCGTTGACCGACGACGCCATCTCTTCGGTCGCCGAGGCCACCGAAGACACGTTGGTCGAGGCTTCTTCGGAGGCCGCAGCGACCGCGGTCGTGACTTGCTGGGTGCGCTCGGCCGTCGCGGTCAGCGTGGTCGCCGACGCCTCGAGTTCGGTCGAGGCCGACGACACCGTCTGCACGATCTCGCCGACCGCCCCTTCGAACTGATTGGCGATCTGGATCATTTCCTGCTTGCGGAGCGCGGCCAGCCGGCGATCCTCCGCAGCCTTGGCCTCGGCTTCCGCCCGCGCTTTCTCCTCGGCCTTGACCTTGAACAGTTCGACCGCCTGCGCCATGTCGCCGACCTCGTCGCCGCGCCCAAGCCCGGGCAGCACGATGTGGAAATTCCCGTTCGCGAGTTCGCGCATCCCGGCGCAGAGCCCGACCACCGGCCTCGCGATGGCGCGCCCGATCAGCCAGGCCAGCACCACGCCCAGCACCAATGCGCCGGCCGCCAGCATCGCCACCAGCCGCTCGGTCGACACGATCAGTTCGGCCGTCTCGTGCTCGATCTGCTTTTCTTCGGCGATGCCGGACGCCTTGATGGCCTCGGCATCGGTGGTGATGGCCTGCGCCAGCTTGGTCATCTCGCCATTGCTAAGCAGCTCGATGTCGTGGGCGTTGCGGGCCGCCTGGTGATAGGCGTCGGCATAGGCGTCGACATTGGCGCTGACGTCGGCAAACACCTTGCGGACATCGTCATTCACGATCGACGCCGAGAGCGCCGCCATCGCCGCCTTCAACGCCGCGAGCGCTCGTTCGGCGCCGTCGGCGGCGCTCTGTTCGTGGCGGCCGAGCAGCTTGTTGACGTTGAGGCGAACCAGCAGCAACTGTTTCAACGCCTCGCCGACCAGCGCCGTGGTGTTGGAGCTGCCGGAGCGCGCGCCCGACAGCGTCTGCATCTCCTCGATCTCGGCGCGCGATTTCAGGCCGAGCGGATCGAGCGTCTGATGGATCAGCTTGTCCTGGGTCTGCCGCAGCATGATCAGCTTGTCGAACTGATTGCCGTATAGCTTGAAGGCCTCGCCGAGCTCGACGAACTTCTTGTGGCGCTCGGGATTCCTGGTCTCGGCCACCGCCTGGCCGATCATGTCGATCAGCACCGGCTGGCGCCGCTTGGCCTCTTGCATCGGCTCGGTATCACCAGTCAGCGCGTATTCACGCACCAGCCGCCGATAGCCGACGAAGCCGCGCTCGACCTCGCGTGCCAGCCCGACGACCGCCACCCGCTGATTGAACGTGTCGAAGCCGGCTTTGACGTTGTTGAGGCCGCGATACGACACCGCCGCCAGCACAGCGGTCAGCGCCAGGATCAGGGCGAAGCCGATCATGATCTTGGTGTTGATCCGTCGGTTGTTGAACACGCCGAACAGGCTGTTGGACGCGTTGGGCTTGGACGACATCTGTGTTCCTTTGCGATCCGGAAACGGCAGCTCGATGGTGATCAGGACGCGTCGATCAGGAAGCGTCGGTTGCGGCGCTGGAGCGGGCCGGACATTGTCCGGGAACAGCGCGGCGAAGCGCTGGATCTGCGCCGGTCCGCGAAGCTCGCGCACATCTCCGCGCAACAGGCACAGGCTGCAAATCCTTTGAAAACCGACCGCCGATCAAACAACCTACCGCCCTCGATTCAGCCCCGCTTGCGAGCGCTGAGCTCGCTCCACAATCAAATAATCTCTAGTTGCGCCGGCCGTTTCCGCTCAACGCGTAGAACTACGAAGGACGGCGCCGCGCTGCCGGCATCGTTAAGCAGCTCCCCGAACAACATCGGCGAATCCGCGCCGACGATTTCATCGACGTTAATCCGCAACCGCTGCGCCGCAGCTTCCGCCGACTCACGGCACCGATGCCATGTCGGCTATTTGTCTGCATGTCCGACTAATAATGCGTTAGTTCCACCCGGGATTGGACCGCGCCAAAGCCGCATCGCGATGACGCGGAACGCCAAATAGCTAGCTCAGGGATACTACGTAGAACTACTTGCTGATCGGCAATTCGGGGCACAGATGATCCCCACATCGACCGATGTCACGACGACCGGCGCTACTGATATAGCTCACTGCTCTGGATCTTGATCGCCCTCGACCGGTGCTAAGCTGTCGTTGCCCGGCTTGACCCGGCAATCCATCCTTTCGCGACATGCCTCGCATCACATCGTCGATGAGCTTCAACTGTCAAACAGCCACGCCTTCGCATTCCCGCGGCGCATCGCGCCCGAGGTTTGCTGCATTCCTGTCGCCCTCCCTTGGAAGAGGGCGCGCGGAACGCCGGGTGCCCGATGCACCCGCGGCCTCGTGTGCGTAAGTAAAAAGCACACGAGTTAGCAACCACGGTCACACCGGAGAACATCCGGCGTTCCGCGCGCGATGGTGTTAACGGCGTATCTCGTGCTCTCCCCGGCGCCCGACACGGTTTTTGGTCGCCGTCGCGTCCGACTGTTCGCGTGCGCTTCGGTGGAAGCGGAAC
>NZ_JBMDXE010000048.1:0-5312 GCF_048594845.1 Rhodopseudomonas sp.
GTGGTGCGTACGTTGACCATGATGGCCGAGGCGGCGAAGGCGCTCGGCGTCGAGGTCGTGTTCCTCACGCCCGAAACCTTCCCCACGATGCGGCTGCCGAGTTATCCGGATCTGCGGATAGCGATCCCGAGCCCGGCGAAAGTCGCGCGGATGATCAGCGCCGCGCAGGCCGACTGCATCCACATCGCCACCGAGGGACCGATCGGCCTGATGGCGCGGCGCTATTGCCGCAAGCGCGGCCTGCGCTTCACCACCAGCTTTCACACCCGCTTTCCCGAATACGTCTCGGCGCGCGCGCCGATCCCGGAATCCTGGGTCTGGGCGCTGCTTCGCCGCTTCCACGGCGCCAGCCACGCCGTGATGGCCGCGACGCCGGCACTGGCCGACGAACTCCGCAGTCGCGGCTTCCGCAACGTCGTCCTCTGGCCGCGCGGCGTGGACGGCGAGTTATTCCATCCGCGCGAAGGCGCCGACCTCGGCCTGCCGCGCCCGGTGTTTCTTTCGGTCGGCCGCGTCGCGGTCGAGAAGAATCTCGAAGCCTTCCTGTCACTCGATCTGCCCGGCACCAAGATCGTGGTCGGCGACGGCCCGGCGCGCGCCGGTCTACAACGCAATTTTCCGCAGGCGGTGTTCCTCGGTGCCAAACAAGGCGACGCGCTGGCGCGGGTCTACGCCGCCGCCGACGTGTTCGTGTTCCCGAGCCTGACCGATACGTACGGGCTGGTGCTGCTCGAAGCGCTGGCCAGCGGCGTGCCGGTGGCCGCTTACCCGGTGACCGGGCCACGCGATGTGATCGGCGATGCGCCGGTCGGCGTGCTCAGTGACGATCTGCGGCAGGCCTGCCTCGGCGCGCTGTCGATCTCGCGCGAGGCCTGCCTCGAGTTTGCCACAGAACATACCTGGGCTGCATCGGCCCGTGCGTTCATCGACAATGTCACCCGGGTCTGGATGATGGACCCGAGCCCGATGCTCGCCGGCGACGCCGGGAAGCCGCGCAGCATCGTCGCCTGATCTGATCCTCAAGCCAACGTGCGTTGCTGCCAGCCCGACGGCCACGCTACCGTGCGGCCATGATGGATTCCGTTTCCCTGCCGATCTCCGCGGCCGATATCGAGGCAGCGGCCGCCGTGCTCGCGCCGTATGCGATGCGCACCCCGCTGCTGACCTCGGCTGCGCTCGATGCCGTCACTGGCGCGCGCGTGTATCTCAAGCCGGAAATGCTGCAGCGGACCGGCTCGTTCAAATTCCGCGGCGCCTTCAACAAGCTGTCCTCGATCCCGCAAGCGGCGCGCGCTGGCGGTGTGGTGGCGTTTTCGTCGGGCAATCATGCTCAGGGCGTCGCCTCGGCCGCGCAGATCCTCGGCATGCGCGCCACCATCGTGATGCCCGCCGATGCGCCGCTGTCGAAGCGCGAGCGCACCAAGGGCTATGGCGCGGAGGTCGTGCTGTACGATCGCGACCGCGAGGATCGCGAGGCGATCGCCCGCGACATCGCAGACAGCCGCGGGGCGACGCTGGTCCCGCCTTACGATGATCCAAAGGTGATCGCCGGGCAGGGCACCGTCGGCCGTGAGATCGCAGCCGATCTCGCCGCACTCAGCGTGACCCCGGATATCGTCGTCGCTCCGGCCTCGGGCGGCGGTCTGGTTGCAGGCACAGCCCTCGCGGTGACGACACGCTTCCCCGAAGCTGCCGTGATGTCGGCCGAGCCCGAAGCGTTCGACGACCACGCCCGTTCGATCGCGGCTGGGCGCCGCGAACCTCACAAGGCCGAAGGCCGCACCATCTGTGACGCGCTGATGGCTTCGATTCCCGGCGAGTTGACCTTCGCGATCAATCAGCAACTGCTGTCGCGGGGCGTCACGGCGTCCGATGCCGAAGTCGCGACTGCGGTGGCGTTTGCGTTTCGTGAATTGAAGCTGGTGGTCGAGCCCGGCGGCGCCGTGGCGCTGGCCGCGCTGCTGGCGGGCCGTCTCGATGCCCGCGGCAAGACCGTCGCGATCGTGCTGTCCGGCGGCAATGTCGATGCCGACCTGTTTGCGAAGCTGATCGCCTAGACGATCAGCGAGGTCGGGAGCGGTTCAGGAGAAGAACGCGATCTTCTCGGGCTGACTCATCCGCCGCAGCGGGGCCAGCGCGTCGCCGCGCGGCTGACCCGGATGGCTGACCACACCGCTCGCCAGCAATGCTGCGCCCAACGACGCTGCCCCAGCGGCGGAAGCAGCAGGGGACGGCGCCGCAGCCGTCATGACGGGGACCGCAGGAACGGCAACAGGAGCCGCCATCTGCTGCGGCACATAGAGCGGTTCACCGCGCTCGCCGATTTCGAATTCAGGCATCCCGGCCGATGCCATCGACGGCATGTCCGTGGAGTCCGCATCCACGGCAGACACGGGGGCAGGAAAGTCGGGCTCGGCCACTTCATGCGGAGCCGCGACCTCGGCGGCGATCTGCGCGATGTCGGAAGGATCACCGGGCTCGACCTGGGCCTCTGTGGCGAACTCGGCCTCAACACGTGCGGCCTCGATCGCAGCTTCGAGTTCCCCGGGCTCGTGCGGCTGCGGGGCCGACATCTCCATGGCGACCAGGTCGAGCACGGCCTCATCGTCTTCGGCTTGAGCCGCCGGTTGCTCAGCCGCGAGGGGGCTTTCCGGAGCAGCGGCAGTGGCGTGGGGCTCGGCCACCGCGTGATCTGCGGCTTCAACGAATTCGATCTCGTCGGTCGTGGTGCCCGTCACGATCGTGAGCGGCGGATCGTCGACGGCTTGTGCGTCAGCGATCACCGCGTGTGTTTCCGCAGCTTTTGTGTCCACAGCTGGAGCTGTGGCGATCGTCGCCGCTTCCGACAGGTCACCGTCGGCAACCGGCGATGCCGGTTCGTCAGCCACCTGCGAGGGCTGTGCCGTCCGCGGGCGCGGCTCGCCGGCAAGGTCGTGGATATGGTCGAGCAGCCCGTCGAAGGCCGCCAGCACGGCATTGGTATCGATCTCGCCGATCAGACGGTGGCCGATGTCGATTGCGCCCACCTGGCTGTCGAGCAGATTACAGATGCGCACGTCAGCGCCGCATTCGCGCAGGGTCCACGAGACCTCGCGGATGACCCTCGCGCCGTTACGTGCAGCCGTCAGCACGGCGTCGTTCTCGAGGCTGGCGAGGCTGTGCGCCACGCTCGCGCGGGCCTCGCCGACAATCGCCCGGATGGCGATCAGCGATTCGCTCAGAGATTTGCCGCTCGCCTGCTGCTTCTGAACAGCGAGATTCTGCTCGATCCGCGCCACCGCATCGAGCACCATGCGGGTGTCGGCATTGCGATTACGTTTGGCGTATTCGGTGAGAAACCAGCGACCGCGCGAAGTTTCCATGAAGGCTTCGCAGATCGCATCGTAGTCCGCATCGCTCGGCATCGCCGCGCGGGCGGAGATCGGCGAAAGTGCGAATGCTTCATCGGCCATCAGGGAGACTCATTGCACAAATCACTGCGCGTCACGATAACGATCATCACGATCCGCGCTGAATCGCAATTGAATTGATGTCTCCCGGAACAAAAATCCCCATCAGAACAAAGGCTCCGAAGCGATTCGCGGTCGGGCTCGCGGTGTTTTACGCCACCGTCTTCAGTGTCACCGGCACGTATCTGCCGTTCTTTACGGTGTGGCTGAAGGCGATCGGCATCGAAGCGTTCTGGATCGCGGTGATCGTGGCGGCGCCGTCGATCACGCGGTTCACGGTCCTTCCTTTCATCACGGCCCAGGCTGAGCAACGTCACGCGTTGCGGGCCGCATTAATTACCACGGCGACACTGACGGCGCTGGGCTTTATTTGCCTCGGTCTGTTACGAGGGCCGCTCGCCATTCTGGCGGTGTTCGCACTAACCGCGTGTGCCTGGACGCCGTTGGTGCCGCTTACCGACGGCTACGCACTGAAGGCCGTGGCGCGGTTTGGCCTGAACTACGGGCCGCTGCGTTTATGGGGCTCCACCGCCTTCGTGGTCGGCGCGCTGGTGAGCGGGGTCCTGGCCGACCTGATCGCACCCGAGCATTTGATCTGGGTGATCGCCGCCACGGCGGCGCTGGGCGTGTTCGCGGCCTTTGGCCTGCAGCCGCTCGATGCGCCGGGGACGCGGCCGGCCACGCCGGTTCGGCGCGTCGCGTTGCTGCGGAATCCAACATTCCTTGCGATCATCATCGCCGCCGGGCTGATCCAGGGCAGCCACGCGGCCTACTACACGTTCGGCTCGATCATCTGGCAGGGCGCGGGTTACGGCGGCAAGACCATCGCCAGCCTTTGGGTACTGGGCGTGCTCGCCGAGATCGTGGTGTTTGCGCTGTCGCCGCGGCTCACGATCTCACCTTCGTGGATGATGCTGATCGGCGCGCTCTGCGCCGTCGCGCGCTGGCTTATCACCGCACAGGATCCCCCGCTCGAAATCCTGATCGTCGTGCAGTTGCTGCATGGTGCGACGTTCGGACTCACCCAGCTCGGCATGATGGGGCTGCTGATCCGGCATGTGCCGAGCCATGTCATCGCGCGGGCCCAAGGTTATTTCACCGCCTGCTCCGGGTTGGCCACGAGTAGCGCCGCGATGTTGTCGGGCGCGTTGTTCGCCCGCTACGGGATTGCGGTCTATGGACTCATGGCCGTGATGGCGCTGAGTGGTGCGCTGGTCGTCCTGGTCTGGCGCCGCCGGCTGCAAGCGCCGGCCGCCGATCAGCCCCACAGCTCCGGCGTGGGCGGATAGACGGTGCTGGCCTCGTAGCGCAGGCCGCCATCGCGATCCTTGGCAAGTAACAGCGGGCCGTCGAGATCGACGAACCGCGCGTGTGGCGTCAGCAGCATGGCGGGCGCCATTGCCAGCGAGGTCGCCACCATGCAGCCGACCATGATATCGAAGCCGAGCGCCTGCGCGGCCTGAGCCATCGCGATCGCTTCGGTTATGCCGCCGGTCTTGTCGAGTTTGATATTGATCGCGTCGTAGCGGCCGCGCAGGGCCTCGAGCGAGTCACGCGCGTGGACGCTTTCGTCGGCGCAAACCGGGATCGGGCGCCGGATCGTGGCGAGCGCCTCGTCTTGGCCGGCGGGCAGAGGCTGCTCGACCAGCGTGACGCCGGCTTCGGCGCACGCAGCGAGGTTGTACGCGAGGTTGCCGGGCGTCCAGGCCTCGTTGGCATCTACGATCAGTTCGGACTTCGGTGCGGCGCGGCGCACCGCCGCGATCCGGTCCGCATCGCCGTCACCGCCGAGCTTGATCTTCAGCAGCGGCCGCGCTGCGGCTTTCGTGGTGGCTTCGGCCATCGCCTCCGGGGTGCCCAGCG
>NZ_JBMDXE010000049.1:0-12416 GCF_048594845.1 Rhodopseudomonas sp.
GCTCGGGCCGCTGCCGCATCTCTACCCGTTCATCGTCAACGATCCTGGCGAGGGTATCCAGGCCAAGCGGCGCAGCGCGGCGGTGATCGTCGATCATCTGACGCCGCCGATGACACGCGCCGAGCTGCATGACGAGATGGCGCGGCTGGAAGCGCTGGTCGACGAATATGCGATGGCGGCCGATCTCGATCCGACACGCGCGGACGCGATCGCCGAGGACATCATTTCGCTGGCACGGGCGACGCGGCTCGATGAAGACGTCGCGATCGATCGCGACACCGCGACGCTCGATGCGCTGCGCGCGATCGACGCGCATCTGTGCGATCTGAAGGAGATGCAGATCCGTGACGGGCTGCACGTGTTCGGCCGCACGCCGCTGGCCGCGCAGCGCGACGAGCTGCTGGTGTCGATCGCGCGGCTGCCGCGCTCCGAGCTGAAGCCGCAGGACGCCTCGCTGCATCGCGCGCTGGCGCGGGACCTCGGACTAACCAACCCCGACGGGACCGAATTCGATCCGCTGACCCGCGATCTGGCTGTGCCCTATGCCGGACCGCGCCCAACAGTCCTCGCCGAGCTGAGCGATCGGCCATGGCGGACCCATGGTGACACCGTCGAGCGCGTCGAAGCGTTGGCCTTGCGGTTGGTGTCGGCTCTTCATCAAGCTTCACCCTCTCCTGCGGGCGATGAGGAGAGACTGCCTCACACTCAGCCCGTGCTCGACTGGATCGCCGCGACGCTCCGTCCAGCGATCGACGCCTCGGGCGATGCGGAACGCGCCGCACTGCTGCGTGGCCTGAGCGGCCGCTTCATCCGCCCCGGCCCGTCCGGCGCACCGACACGCGGGCGGCCCGATGTGCTGCCAACCGGGCGCAATTTCTTCGCCGTCGATGTCCGCGCGGTGCCGACGCCGTCGGCGTGGCGGATCGGCGCGCTGGCGGCCGAGCTGCTGGTCGAATCCTATTGGCAGAGCGAAGGCGAATGGCCGCGCTCGATCGCGCTCTCGGCGTGGGGCACCGCGAACATGCGCACCGGCGGCGACGATGTCGCGCAGGCCTTGGCACTGATCGGCGCGCGGCCGACCTGGGAGGATGCTACCGGCCGCGTCACCGGCTTCGCCATCGTGCCGCTGTCCGAACTCAAGCGCCCGCGCGTCGACGTCACCTTCCGCGTCTCCGGCCTGTTCCGCGACGCCTTTCCGACCCAGATGGACCTGCTCGCCAGCGCAACCGCCGCGATCGCGGCGCTCGACGAGCCCGACGATGCCAATCCGATCGCCGCGCATGTCCGGGCGCGCGCGGCGGAGCTCACGCAGGCCGGCATGCCCCCGGAGCGGGCGCGGCAGCAGGCGGCCGACCGCGTATTCGGCGCCAAGCCCGGCGCTTACGGCGCGGGGCTACAGGCGCTGATCGACGACGGCGGCTGGCAGACCCGCGGCGAACTCGCCGACGCGTATCTCGCCTGGGGCGGCTACGCCTATGGCTCCGGCCGGGAGGGCGCAGAGGCGCGCGACGGCTTTGCGGCGCGGCTGCAAACCACGCAATTGGTCGCGCAGGCGCAGGACAATCGCGAGCACGACATCCTCGACTCCGACGATTACTACCAGTTCATCGGCGGCCTCGCCGCGACGGTCGAGACGCTCAGCGGCCAGGCGCCGCGCATCGCCCATATCGACACCTCGCGTCCCGAAGCGCCGCTGCCGCGGACGCTGGCGCACGAGATCAGCCGCGTGGTGCGCGGCCGCGCCGCCAATCCGAAGTGGATCGCCGGGGTGATGCGCCACGGCTACAAGGGTGCGTCCGAGATCGCCGCCACGGTGGACTACCTGTTCGGCTTCGCGGCCTCGACCGATGCGGTCGCGCCGCATCATTTCGATCAGCTGTTCGCCGCCTATCTCGAGGACGAGACCGTGCGCGACTTCCTGCGGAGCGCAAATCCGGCGGCGCTGCGCGACATCGCCGACCGCTTCGCCGAAGCGATCCGCCGCGGGCTGTGGACGCCGCGCTCCAACCGCGCCGCCGACCTGCTCGCCGAACTCATGACCAGGGAACCCGCATGACCGAAGCCCCCGTCCGCGACGACAACGCCCGCCACGCCGAGAAGGCGAAGAAGCGCAAGGCCGCGCACGACAAAAAGCTCGAGGGCATGTCGGACGACAAGGGTCTGCTGATCGTCCACACCGGCACCGGCAAGGGCAAGACCTCGGCGGCGCTCGGCATGGTGATCCGCCATATCGGCCATGAGATGCCGGTCGCCGTGGTGCAGTTCACCAAGTCGCCGAGCTGGGACACCGGCGAAGCGCGCGTGCTGGCGAAATTTCCCGAGCTGGTGACGCTGCACATCATGGGCGAAGGTTTCACCTGGGAGACCCAGGACCGCGAACGCGACATCGCCGCCGCCCGCGCCGGCTGGGAGCGCGCCAAGGAATTGATCCGCGACGACCGCCACCACATGGTGCTGCTCGACGAACTCAACATCGTGCTGCGCTACGACTACCTTCCGATTTCAGAAGTGATCGCCTTCCTTCTGGACGAAAAGCCGGCCGACAAACACGTCGTCATCACCGGCCGCAACGCCAACCCGGCGCTGATCGAGATCGCCGACCTGGTGACCGAGATGACCCTGGTGAAGCACCCGTTCCGCAGCGGCGTGAAGGCGCAGAAGGGCGTGGAATTTTGATGCTTGCCCTGACGTTCGTCATTCCGGGGCACCCTCTTCACCCTCCCCTGGAGTGGGAGGGTCGGCACGCAGCCCGCGCAGCGGGCTGTGTGACGGGGTGGGGTGAACCCCGGGCACGGAGTGCGCAGCAGGGCACGACTTC
The DNA here is from genome assembly GCF_048594845.1 of Rhodopseudomonas sp. GTDB lineage: Bacteria > Pseudomonadota > Alphaproteobacteria > Rhizobiales > Xanthobacteraceae > Rhodopseudomonas. Next base: position 2,819 of record NZ_JBMDXE010000049.1, read on the forward strand.
CTCACCTCTCCCCGCTTGCGGGGAGAGGTCGGATGGCGAAGCCATCCGGGTGCGGGGGCGTCTCCACGAGTCGCAGCGCTCGGCCTCGCGGATGAGCCCCCTCACCCCGGCCCTCTCCCCGCACGCGGGGAGAGGGAGCGCTCTGTGCATCTCGCTGCGGCTGTGCTCCGCATGAAGACGGTCACCCCCGCACTGATGATCCAAGGCACCTGCTCCAATGCCGGCAAGTCGACGCTGGTGGCGGGGCTGTGCCGGGCGCTGGTGCGGCGGGGGCTGCGCGTGGCGCCGTTCAAGCCGCAAAACATGTCGAACAATGCCGCCGTCACCGTCGATGGCGGCGAGATCGGGCGGGCACAGGCGGTGCAGGCACGCGCCGCGCGGCTGCCGCCGACCGTGCACCTGAATCCGGTGCTGCTGAAACCCGAGACCGACACCGGCGCGCAGGTGATCGTGCAGGGCCAGCGCTTCGGCCGGCTCGGCGCAAAGAATTTCTTGGACAAGAAAGCGGCACTGCTGCCGCCTGTGCTTGACAGTTTCGCGCGGCTGGCGCGGGACGCCGACATCGTGCTGATCGAAGGCGCCGGGTCTCCGGCCGAGATCAATCTGCGCGCCGGCGACATCGCCAATATGGGCTTCGCGCAGGCCGCTAACGTGCCGGTAGTGATCGCCGGCGACATCGAGCGCGGCGGCGTGATCGCCAGCCTGGCCGGCACCCATCTGGTGCTCGACGCGGCCGAGCGCGCGCTGGTGAAAGGCTATCTGATTAACAAATTCCGCGGCGATGTGAGTCTGTTCGACAACGGACTCGTCGCCATCACCGAGCTCACCGGCTGGCCGTCACTCGGCGTGGTGCCATGGCTGCCGATCGCCGCATTGCTCCCGGCCGAAGACGCCGTCGATATCGACCGCGCCCGCGCGTCCGACGCCAAGCGCATCATCGCCGTGCCGATGCTGGCGCGGATCGCCAATTTCGACGATCTCGACCCGCTCGGCCTCGAGCCCGGCGTGAAGTTGATCTTCGTGCCGCCCGGCTCGCCGATCCCCGCCGAGGCCGACGTGGTGATCATTCCCGGCAGCAAGTCGACATTGGGCGATCTCGCGTTCCTGCGCGCGCAGGGCTGGGACATCGACATCGCCGCGCATATCCGCCGCGGCGGGCATCTGCTCGGCCTGTGCGGCGGCTATCAGATGCTCGGACGCAGCATCGCCGACCCCGACGGCGTCGACGGTGCGCCCGGCACGGTCGATGGTCTCGGCCTGCTCGACATCACGACGATCATGCAGGGCGACAAATCGACCACGCTGGTTAGCGGCACCCACAGCGTCACCGGCGCGCCGGTCGAAGGCTACGAGATTCATCTCGGCCGCAGCTCGGGACCCGACTGCACGCGTCCTGTCGTCACCATCGCCGGCCGTCCCGATGGCGCGATCTCGCGCGACGGGCGGGTGCAGGGCACTTACTTGCACGGGCTGTTCACCAACGATGCGTTCCGCAAAGCCTGGCTCGCCGACCTCGGCATCGCCTCGCAGCTCGCCTACGACTCACAGATCGAAAGCGCGCTCGATGCGCTGGCCGACCACCTCGAAGCGCATCTCGACATCGACTCGATGCTGGCGATCGCGCGAACGCGTCAGAGCACCAACGCCAGCGCCGCGTAGATCAACGCCTGCAGCGCGCAGGCGGCAAGCAGCAGCCGCAGCGCGCGGCCGATATCGGCCGGCGTGGCGGCAACGCGACCCTCGGCATTGAGCGGCGGATCGTCGACCACCCGCCCGCCATAGACCCGCGGCCCGGCCAGCGCCACCCCGAGCGCACCGGCCGTCGCCGATTCCGGCCAGCCGGCATTGGGCGAGCGATGCTTGCTGGCGTCGCGGCGCATCACCGCGAAGGCCTGCTTGACCGAACCGCCGACCACCGGCGCCACCGCCGCGATCAGCAGGCCTGCTAATAGTGCCGGAATCAGGTTGAGCACATCATCGAGCCGCGCCGCCGCCCAGCCGAACGAGCGATGCGTTGGCGTCAGATGTCCGATCATCGAATCCGCAGTGTTGACCATCTTGTAGATCAACAGCCCCGGCAATCCGAACAGCGCCAGCCAGAACACCGGCGCCACCACGCCGTCGGAAAAATTCTCCGCGCAGGATTCGATCGCCGCCCGACACACGCCGACTTCGTCCAGCACCTCCGGATCGCGCCCGACAATCAGCGACACCTTCTCACGCGCCGCCTCGAGCCCGCCCTCGGCGAACGCATTGCGGACCCGGGCGACATGTTCGTAAAGACTTCGCTGCGCGATCAGCGTCGACGCGAGTACGCCGAGCGCAATCCAGCTGCCCCAAGTTTGCCTCAAGGGGCCCTGCAGCAAAAAGCCGACGCCGCCGGCCAGCACGACCAGCAAAACCACCACCAAAATACCGGCCGTTTTCCGCCGGCCTTCGGACCAAACGTCGCGATTCAGCGCGCGGTCGAGCCGGCCGATCAGCGCGCCCATCAGCACGACCGGATGCGCCATCCGCTTCCACAGCCAGTCGGGATCGCCGATCAGCGCGTCGATCGCAAGCGCGACCAGCACGATCAGCAAGGCATGAGAATCGATCAGCATTGTCAGCGCTCCACGCGCGAGAGTTCATCGGTGAGCCGATCCAGCGCATCGGCCAGCATCGGCCCGCCGCACACCGTCAGCTTCTCCGGAATCGCGATCCGCTTCGACGGAGGATAGAACTTTTCCAGCGCGGGATGCAGCACGAAGGCGCGGCCTTCGTCCTCGGCGAAATCGCTGTCTTCCGAGATCAGCAGGAAATCCGGATGCAGCGCGACCACGGCTTCGAGCGTGGCGAAGCCGCCATGCTTGATGCCGAGCGCGCCGGCAGCGTTGACGAGGCCGACGGTGCTCAGCAGCGAGTTGATCAGGCTGTCGCTGCCCGACACCCAGCCGCGCCGCTCCAGCGGCAACACGCGAAAGGGCTGGTCGGACGCGGCTTTCCGCGCCCGCGCCACCGCGGCATCGATCCGCGCATTGGTAGCGTCGGCGCGGTCGGGATGGCCGACGAGGTCGCCCATCTTGCGGATCTGCGCCTTGACCTCGTCGAGCGTGCGGGCCGCATCGAACGCAACGACGCGCTGTCCTTGTTGCTGCAGCATCTCGCGGGTCGCACGCTTGGTGAAGCGGCCCATCACGATGATGTCCGGCTTCAGCATCAACACGTCTTCGGCCTCGCCGGATAGTTTCGGGAAGTTCGCGGCCTTTGCGGCGAGAAACGACCGTGCTTCGTCGCGCGCATACGGACTGACGCCGAGGATCTGGGCCGGATCGGCTAGCGTCATCAGTAGCTGATCGGTGCAGACATTGATCGACGCGATGCGCGGCAGCGGAGCAGCCTGCGCAGCCCACGGCAGAGCGGTCGCCAGCGACACAACGACGACGAGTCGGCGCAACGCGCTCACATCAGACTCCCGCCCACGGCAGGATCACGCCGCTCTCCTGATAATCGGCCCGATAGGCGCTGACGCGGAACACCTGTTGCAACACCTCGTCCGACAGCGCCTCGTGCGGCGTGCCCTGCGCGGCGAGCCGGCCCGCCGCCATCACCAGCACCGTATCGGCGAAGCGCGCGGCGAGACCGAGATCGTGCGTCACCACGATCACCAGCGTCCCGGCATCCGCCGCCTTGCGCAGCGTCTGCATCACGTCGAGCTGATAGCGCGGGTCGAGCGACGCGGTCGGCTCGTCGGCCAGCACGACCGGTGCTTCGACGGCAAGCACGCGCGCCAGCGCGACGCGGCTGCGCTCGCCGCCGGAGAGTTCGGTGACGAGGCGATCGGCGAATGGCTCGACGTCGGTCGCCACCATCGCGCGCGCCACAGCCTCGGCGTCGTGCGGCGACAGCCGCGCTGGGTCGGTGGCGCCGTGAGGAAACCGGCCAAGCGCGACGACGTCGCGCACCGGCAACGGCCAATGCACTAGATGGCCCTGCGGCAAATAGCCGAACCGCCGTGCGCGTTCGCGCAGCGGCAGCGTGGAGAGCAGGTCGCCCGAGATGCTAACATCGCCGTTGGCCACCACCAGCCCCGCGAGAGCGCGCACCAGCCTGGTCTTACCGGCGCCGTTCGGGCCGACCAGCGCCACCAGATGGCCCTTGGTCAGTTCCAGAGAGACGCCATGCAGCACAGCGCGGCCCGAGAGAGCGACGTTTAGATCGTGCGCAGCCAGGAAGGCAGTCATCCGAGCCCTCCCCCCAAGGCGCGGCGCTCGCACACGATCAGATACAGGAAGAAGGGCACGCCGATGATCGAGGTCAGCACGCCGACCTTGATATCCGTCGTGGCCGGGATGATGCGCACCGCGATGTCGGCGGCGAGCAGCAGCGCGGCGCCGGCCAGCGCGCTCGGCACCAGCAGCCGCGCCGGATCGTGCCCAATCAGCGGCCGCACCAGATGCGGTGCGACCAGGCCGATGAAGCCAATCGTGCCCGATACCGAGACCGCGCCGCCAACGCCGAGCGCGACGCCGATGATGACGATCAGCCGCAGCCGCGCGACGTCGACGCCGAGGCTCTGTGCGGTTTCCTCGCCGAGGCTGAGCGCGCGAAACGCGGCGCGCTGGCTGAGCAGCAGCGCCGCGCCGACGACGATGAATGGCAGCGCCAGCATGACATGGCGAAAACTGCGATCCTCCAGCGAGCCGAGCAGCCAGAATGCGATCTCCAGACTGGCAAACGGATTGGGCGACAGGTTCATCACCAGCGCGGTCGCGGCGCCTGCGAGACTCGAGATAGCCAAGCCTGCGAGAATCAGCAGCAATAAGCTGGCCCCGCGGCCTGCGACGGCCAGCAGCGCGAACACCGAGACGAATGCCATGCTGATCGCCGCGACAGGCAGCGCGTAGGAGCGCACATCGGCCCAGCCCAGCGCGATGATCAGCACGGCACCGAACGCCGCCGATTGCGGCGCGCCGAACAGCGACGGCGAGGCGAGCGGGTTGCGCAGCAGCCCCTGCAACGCGGCGCCCGACAGGCCGAGGATGGCGCCGATCGCCAGCGCCAGAATGGCGCGCGGCAGCCGAATCTGCTGCACGATGATCTGCTGCACGTCGCCGCCGCGGCCGATCAGCCCGTCGACCACCGCGAGCGGCGACAATTTCACCGGGCCGACGCCAAGCGAGCCGAGCGCCAGCAGCACGACGGCAAACAGTAACGCGGCGGTGACGACCGCCGCGCGCGACGCCGGATGCGGACGAGCGTCGATCAAAAGCTCATTCCCGTGCGACCGGGGCGTTGGCGTCGAGGCGGTGATAGCCGTTGAGCCGGTAGATGATGGTCGAGACGATCCAACTCGCGACGAACAACGCGACGATGCCGTAGCCGAGCGCGCCGAAATTGGCGTTGAGATCGGTGATCCACTCCCAGAACGCGCCTTCGAGATGCAGCCGGCCGGCCAACAGGCCCAGCGTCTCGATGCCGCCGATCACGATCGCGACCAGCACGGAGACCGAGGTGATCGTCATGTTGTAGTACAGCTTGCGCACCGGGTTGCGATAGGCCCAGCCATAGGCGCCGAGCATCAGCACGCCGTCGAGCGTATCGACCAGCGTCATGCCGGCGGCGAACAGCGCCGGGAAAATCAGGATCGACCAATGCGAGATCGTGCCGGCATTGTTGGCGGCAAGACCGAACAGGCTGATCTCGCTGGCGGTCTCGAAGCCGAGCGCGAACAACAGGCCGATCGGATAAAGCTGCCAGCTCTTGGAGACAAACCGAAACAGCGGCCGGAACAGCCGCGCCAGCCAGCCGCGCTGCTGCAGCAGGTGGTCGATGTCGTCGTCGTGCACCGCCTTGCCGGCGCGCACCTTCTTGAACGCCCGATAGACGCCGCTCAGCACCGACAGATTGGCCAGCGCGATCGCGAACAGGAACAGCGCCGAGGCTGACGTGCCGATGATGCCGCCGATCTCGCGATAGCCGGCGAACCGCTCGGTGAGCGAGTTGGCCGCCACCGCGATCGCCAACGAGGCCACCAGCACCACGGTGGAATGGCCGAGCGCGAAGAAGAAGCCGACGGCGACCGGGCGCTTGCCCTCCTGCATCAGTTTGCGGGTGACGTTGTCGATCGCTGCGATGTGATCGGCGTCGAGCGCGTGGCGCAGGCCGAGGCTGTAGGCCAGCACGGCGGTGCCGATCAGCACCGGCTGGCCGGCGAAGGCCGTGAGCGCCCAGGCCCAGGCAGCGATGTTGGCGATCACCAAGCCGCCGAGCACGGCGGTCAGCCGGAGGCGGAATCCATCCGGACGTGCAACGGCGACGGGAGGGTGGGCGAGTGTGTCTGACATGAGAGTCCCCGAACGGTGAGCAGCTTCCTGTCACCCATGCGGCGGACCGCCCCAGCCGCGCGCACCGCACGCTGGAAGATGACGTGGCTCAGGCCGGTCTCCTGGCTCGCGGGTCGTCGCGATCCTTCGCCTTCCCGGCCCGAGCTTGGGTCAGTGGCATGATGAAGGATCGCTCGCCGCCTACAGTTGCGGGCGCAGCGCCGGCCTGGGGCGCCACCAAAGGCACCCGCACCGGCTTCCCTGTGCCGGAACGAGTCCCGGCACACCTGAACGGAACGATCAAAGGCGTGCGGACCTGCTTTGTCAATCGCAGCCTTTGGCGGGCGGCCGCCCTGTCACGCCGGCGTGCTGAGCTTCAGCCCGATCATGCCGGCGACGATCATCGACAGGCACAGCACGCGCAGCGCATTGGCGGGCTCGCCATACAGCGCCATGCCGACCACGATGCTGCCGGCGGTGCCGATCCCCGTCCACACCGCATAAGCGGTGCCGAACGGCAGCGTCTTGAGGGCGATGCTCATCAGGCCGAAACTGGCGGCGATCGCCACCAGCGTGCCGAGCGCGGGCCAGAGTTTCGTGAAGCCGTCCGAGTGCTTCAAGCCGAGCGCCCAGACGATTTCCATCAGGCCCGCGGCAAGCAGCGCGAGCCAGCCGGTCATGCGGCGCGGCGCGCCGGCAGCGTCAGCACCGCGGCCTGGGCGTAGCCACGATACGGCCGGTCGAAGCTCAGCCCGGCACCGGTGCGGACCGCGATCTGGCTCAGCGTCGCCTCCAGTGCATCGCGCGGCGTGACGCCGAACAACGCCAGCCAGTGGCGGAGCGCCCGACGCGCGAAGCCCGGCAGTTCCGACTGATCGCCGAAATCGACGATGTGCAATTGCCCGCCCGGCTTCAGGCAGGCGATCGCATGTTCGATCACCGCGGTCCAATCCGGAATCATCGACAGGCTGTAGGAAATCATCACCCGATCGAACGCCACCGGCTGGCCGAACACGCCCTGCGCGGTGAAGTTGGTCGCATCGCCATGCGCCACCTTGGCGCGGCTGCCGAGGCCGGCGCGGGCGATCGCGCCGATTGCCGAGGTCAGCATCTCTGTGGACACGTCGAAGCCATAGAACCGCGCCTGCGGATAGCGCAGCGCCGCGGTTACGAGATTGCGGCCGGTGCCGCAACCGATCTCGAGCACATGGCCGCCGGCCGGCGGCGCCAGTCCGGCGATCAGTTCGTTGCGGCCAAGAAGATAGTACCGACGGGTGATATCATAGATGTGCCGCTGATAGCGATACATCCGGTTCATGCGGGTCGTTGCATCGACCGGCCAGGACGGATCAACGGTGAGTTCCGAGCGGATCATCGTCATGGAATGCACCCTCGCGCAGAGAGAATCGTCCGCTTTCCTTCCGATTTTGCGACGACAGGGTGATGACAGCCGGCAGCGCGAATACCTGCGGACTGTCGCAAAACTGCATTGCTACGCAGCTATTCTCGACCGATGAGCGAGTCGAGGACGGCATGAATACGCAGCAACTGATCGCGGACGCGGTCCGCAACAGCAAGGATCGCAGCGAGTCGACGATCTGGGACCGGCTGTTTTCGATCTGGTTCCGTCGGCTGGTGTACACCCAGATTTGGGAAGATCCCGAAGCGGATCTTGCTGCGCTGCAACTCCCGATCGGCTCGACGATCGTGACGATCTCGTCCGGCGGTTGCAATGCGCTGTCCTACTTGACCGCCAAGCCGGCGCAGGTGTTCGCGGTCGATCTCAACGAAGCGCATCTGGCGCTGCTCAAGTTGAAGCTGGCCGGGTTGCGCGCGCTGCCGGACTACGAACAATTCTGGCGCTTCTTCGGCGAAGGCGAAGCCGACGACAACGCTGATCTTTATCGCCAGCGGCTGCGGCCGCAGCTCGACCGCGACGCCCGCAGCTACTGGGACGAACGCGACTTCCGCGGCCGGGCGCGCTATCGCTACTTCACCGACGGCTTCTACAGGCACGGTGCACTCGGCAGCTTCATCGGCTTCGCGCATCTGCTGGCGAAACTCGCCAAGATCGACCTCAAGGTGCTGCTCGAAGCCGCGCCGGAGTCGCCGGAGCGGCAGAATGCGCTGCGCCGCGTCGATCAGCTGTTCCATTCGGGTTTTGCGCGGCTGCTGACCCGCACGCCGGCACTGCTGTTCAGCCTCGGCATCCCCCCGCAGCAGCGAGATCTGCTCGGCGGCGATCAACCGCTCAACGAGGTACTGCATCAGCGCCTGCTGCGGCTGATCAACGTCTATCCGAATGAGACGAATTACTTCGCCTGGCAGGCGCTGAGCCGGCGCTACGCTGGCCCCGGCGACGAATGCCTGCCGCTGTATCTGCAGCGTAGCCGCTATGCGCAGATGCGTTCGGGCGCAGGACTGATCATTCCGGTGCACGAAAACCTGCGTGTATTTCTGGAGAGCCTGCCGGCCCGGCAGATCGACGCTGTGGTGCTGCTCGACTCGCAGGACTGGATGGCACCGGATGAAATCCGCGCGCTATGGGACGCGATCGACCGCGCCGGCAAGGATTCGGTGCGCGTGATATTCCGCACCGCCGGTGCCGAGTCGCCGCTCGAGACCGACGCGCTGGCGCCGCTGCAGCAAGTCTGGCAGCGCGATGCCGAACGCAGCGCGATCGGCTTCGACCGCGACCGCTCGGGCATCTATGGCGGATTCCATTGCTACACACGGCGATCCGCCGGCGCCGCCTGAGCCCTTGGTCTGACTTAAAAGAGGCATCCGGTTTGATTCAGCTCAATCCGGGTTTACCGGAATGGGTTACTTAAATACCTGACGTTGCTTGGCGCGGTCGTGCTTTGTTTGTCACGCGCGGGGCTTCGTCTCTCCCCTGACTGGCCCCGCGCTTCCGATGCCGCAAATCGGGAGGCGGGGTTTTATCTGCCCGCAGGCCAAGCGCCCTCGGCCCGGCTACCTTGCCGAAGGCCGCCCATTCGGGCAAAAGTCCCTCTTTCAGCAAATTCCGAGGGACGGATTTGATCGACAAGCTCGAGCTGCTGCTTGCGCTCGCCAAGGAACGGCATTTCGGCCGCGCCGCCGAAGCCTGCGGCGTGACCCAGCCGACGATGTCGACCGGCATCAAGCAGCTCGAAGAGATTTTGGGCGTGATGCTGGTGCAGCGCGGCTCGCGGTTTCTCGGCTTCACGCCGGAGGGCGAGCGGGCGCTGGAATGGGCGCGCCGGATCGTCGCCGACAGCCGCGCCATGCGCCAGGATATCGGTGCGCTGAAG
>NZ_JBMDXE010000005.1:0-13657 GCF_048594845.1 Rhodopseudomonas sp.
GCAGGGCGAGGGCGGGGCTTACCGCGAAATCTCCTCGTGCTCGGTGTGCGGCGACTTCCAAGCCCGCCGCATGGACGCGCGCTCGCGCGGCCCGGACGGCAAGCCGCGCTTCGTCCACACGCTGAACGGCTCCGGCACCGCCGTCGGCCGCGCGCTGATCGCAGTGATCGAGAACTATCAGCAGGAGGATGGCTCGATCGCCGTGCCCGAGGTACTGCTGCCGTATATGGGCGGCCTGAAGGTGATCGCGAAGGCATAACGCTGATGACCATCCCCGTCATTGCGAGCCGAAGGCGAAGCAATCCAGGAGCGCCGCGCTCGGCGCTGGATTTCTTCGCTGCGCTCGCAAATACGCTGATATTCGTGGTCGCGTTTTTCGCAACCAGCTTCTCGACGCCCGCCCACGCCGCCGGTCCTGCCGACCTGATCTCCGAGTTCCGCGCCAAGAACGGCGAGGGCAAGGTGGTGATGGATGCGACGCTGAATGCGATCGCGCAGCAGCAGGCCGCGGGGATGGCGGCGAAGGACGTGCTGGATCACGACGTGGTCGGCAACTTCAACAACCGCGTCGCGCCGTCGAAAGCTGCGAGCGCGGCGGAGAACATCGCCTACGGCTACGACAGCTTCCCGAAGACGCTCGGGCAGTGGATCAACTCGCCGGGACATCGACGCAACCTGCTGCTGAAGGGCGCCACCAAGGTCGGCGTCGCCAACGCCAAGAGCGCCAGCGGCCGGACCTATTGGGCGATGGTGATCGCCGGCTACGACAAGCCGAAGCCCAAGCCGCCTGCCAAACCGGCAACCAAGCAGGTCGCCGCGAAGGGCACGGCCAAGCCGGCCAAGGACAAGCCTGCGACCTCCAGGCCCGCGACGCCGAAGCCGGCGCATCGCGACTGCACCATCAAGATGCTCGGGCTGTGCTTCTGAGCGGTTCTGCTTTTTATGAATCAGAGCGAGCGATCTGACGATCGCTACACGCACAACCTCATGGTGAGGAGGCGCGAAGCGCCGTCTCGAACCATGGGCCACGAGTCCTACGTTGCCCCATCCTTCGAGACGCCCGGCTTTGCCGGGCTCCTCAGGATGAGGACTCAGTTCAAGGTGGCCAGGGCGATCTTGCCTCAATGAAACGATGAAGCATTCTAGTCGCGTTGCGGATCCGGCCGCTTACTACTTGTTAGTGTCGGCGGGCCGTTGTTCGCACGACATCACCTGGAATCATTCCAGGCGTGTTTCGGCGCGAAGCCGGCGTAAGCCTGACGATCTCGATTTCGCGCAGGCTTTTTCACTGCAATGCGGGTGAATGTCGCAGCCCGTTTCTCGAACCATTCAAATTGTTCCACCGCCGCCGCCCACGCATACAGCCGCTCAGTAGTTGGGACTGGGGGACTGGGAATGCCGGGATGGAAAGTCTCGCGACGCGTCGCGCTCGCGAGTTGTAGTTTGTTGATCGTCGATGCCGGCTGGGACTCGGAGGGCCGTGCCCAGACAGCGCTGCCGTCGGTCACGGTCGATGCGCCGAAGCCGGCGCAGGTGCGGCCGGCGCGCGCCGATCGCCGTTCGACGTCGACACAACAGCGCCGAACCGCGCAGCGCGCCACGCCGGCTCCGCCTCCGGCTGCGATAAATCCGGCGTCCACCACCACGCTGTCGAGCGCGACCGGTCCGGTCAGCGGCTTCGTCGCGTCCGGCAGCGCCACCAGCACCAAGACCAACACGCCACTGATCGAAAGCTCACAGTCGGTCTCGGTCGTGACCCAGGACCAGATCCGCGACACCGGCGCCCGCACGGTCGGCGAGGCGCTGGCCTATACGGCGGGGGTTTATACCCAGCCGTACGGCTACGACGCCCGCTATGACCAGTTCTCGATCCGCGGCTTCTCGTCGACCCAGTTCGGCAATTATCGCGACGGCCTGCGCCAGGGCAACGGCCTCTACGTGTACTTCCGCAACGAGCCCTACGGCGCCGAACGCATCGAGGTGCTGCGCGGTCCGTCTTCTGTGCTGTACGGCGCCAACGACGCCGGCGGGCTGGTGAACTACGTCAGCAAGATGCCGCTGCCGTATCGCCTGAACGAAGCCGGCTTCGACGTCGGCAATTTCAACCGCTATCAGGGGCGGTTCGATTTCAGCGGGCCGGTGCCCGGCCATGAAGATCTCTTGTATCGCTTCACCGGCCTGGTGCGCGACAGCGGCACGCAAATTCCGAACACCTGGGACGACCGCGTCTACCTGGCGCCGAGCGTCACCGCGAAGCTGGGCGAGGATACGACCCTCACAATCCTGTCCGAGTACACGCGCAGCAAGGCCTCGATGTGGCCGTACTACATGCAGAACCCGATCACCGGGCTGGCCACCAATATCCGGCTCGGCGATCCCGCGTTCGACGTGCTGAAGATATCGCAGGCCTCGATCGGCTACCGGCTGGAGCATCGCTTCAACCCGGCGCTGACCTTCCGGCAGAACGTGCGCATCGGCCATGCGCGGCTCGACGGCGACATGATCGACGGGCTCGGCCTGTCGGCCGACGGACGCACGCTCGATCGCTATGCGTCCAACTTCAAGGAAACCTTGAAGACGTTCGCCATCGACAGCCAGATCGAAGCCAAGCTGGTGACGGGGCCGATCAAGCACACCGTGCTGGCGGGCATCGATTACTTCCGGCAGGCGACGAATTTCGGCTACTCGGTCGGGTCTGCGCCGTCGCTCGATCTGACCAATCCGGTGATCGGCGTCGCGTTTCCGACCTCCGAGCTGTCGCTGGTCGCTGCCAATCGGCAGACGCTCGGACAGCTCGGCCTCTATGTGCAGGATCAGCTCTCGCTCGGCGGCTGGCGGCTGACGGTCGGCGGGCGGCAGGATTTCTCGGAACTGTCGCAGTACAACGAACTGTCGGGCACGACCACCAACAGCACGCCGGATCGCTTCACCGGCCGCGCCGGGCTATTGTATCTATTCGACAGCGGCGTCGCGCCTTACGTCAACTACGCGACGTCGTTTCTGCCGCAGGCCGGCACCACGGCGCCGGGGCGGGGCTCGTCGCCGTTCGCGCCGACCACCGGCGAGTCGATCGAGGCCGGCATCAAGTATCAGCCGCGCGGCTGGAACAGCTACTTCACCGCGACCTGGTTCAACCTGACCAAGGACAACGTGCTGACGGTCGATCCGGTATTCGGTGCGATGTATTCGGTGCAGACCGGTCAGATCCGCACCCGCGGCGCCGAGCTGGAGGCCGTGCTGTCGCTGGCGGAAGGTCTCAAGGGCATCGCGTCCTACAGCACCACCAGCGCCGAGGTGACACGCAGCAACGACGGCGATCTCGGCAAGGTGCCGATCGGCGTGCCGAGCCAGCAGGCGGCGATCTTCATGGATTACACCTGGCAGACCGGCGCGCTGGCCGGCTTCGGTCTAGGCGCCGGCGTGCGCTGGATCGACCGGACCTGGGCAGATTCGCTCAATACCGTGCGCAATCCGGCGATCACCGCGTTCGACGCCGGCGTGCATTACGATTTCCGCGGCATGCGGCTGGCCGTCAATGCGCGCAACCTTGCCGATGAGCGGGTCGGCATTTGCAACGGCGGCAACTGCACCTTCACGCAAGGCCGCACCGTGCTCGGCAGCGTCACCGCGCGCTGGTGACTGCGCGTTACCCGGACGTAGAGCGCGCCCGAACGAGCAGTCGGCCTGGATTGTGTATCCAGCGTGAGCCTCATCGTTCCCCGGACGCGCTGCGGCACGCAGTGTCGCCGCGCAGATCCGGGGCCCCGGTTGGGCGCCTCCGAAGAGCGCTGATGCGTGATCCTGATTGAGCGGTTGGGAAGAAATCGGGGTCCCGGGTCTGCGGAGCAGCGCTTTGCGCTGCACCGCGCCCGGGACACGGGTTTGCTTTCATAGCGGCATCGCCGAATTTGCCTCTCTGGCCCGGGCCGGATATGACCACGGCCATCAACAACGACCTTCAGAGAGGCGCCCGAGCGACATGCGGATTCTGTGCACCAATGACGATGGCATCCATGCGCCCGGGCTCAAGGTGGTCGAGGAGATCGCGCGGGCGCTGTCCGACGACGTCTGGGTGGTGGCGCCGGAGCTCGACCAGTCGGGCGTGTCGCATTCGCTGTCGCTGAACGATCCGCTGCGGCTGCGCGAAGTCGGCCCGCGGCACTTCGCCGTTCGCGGCACGCCGACCGACTGCGTGATCATGGGCGCGCGGCACATCCTCGCCGACAAGGCGCCGGACCTAGTGCTGTCGGGCGTCAACCGCGGCCGCAACGTCGCCGAGGACGTGGTCTATTCCGGCACCATCGCCGGCGCGCTGGAGGGCACCATCCTCGGCTTCCCGTCGTTCGCGCTGTCGCAGGAGTTCTCGATCGAAACCCGCAATTCGCCGCTGTGGGACACCGCGAAGGCGCACGGTCCGGAGATCCTGCGCAAGGCGATCAAGGCGGGCGTGCCGAAGAACACGGTGATCAACATCAACTTCCCGGCCTGCCTCGCGGACGAGGTCAAGGGCGTCAAGGTCACCCGGCAGGGCAAGCGCAATCAGGGCTTCCTGAAGATCGACGAACGCCATGACGGTCGCGGCAATCCGTATTTCTGGATCGGCTTCGAGCGCATTCTGGTGGCCGACATGCCGGCAGAAGGCACCGATCTCGCCGCGCTGGCAGCACGCTACGTCTCGGTGACGCCCTTGCGGCTCGACCGAACCGACGAAGCGTTCTCGGCGACGCTGGCGAAGACGCTGGGGTAAGGCGGCAGGACGGTTTGAAGGCCGTGGAGGGTGGGCAAAGGCGCATAGCACCGGGCCCACCCTACAACTGGTTAGGCTGTGCCGCGCAGGGTGCTGTCGAGCGCTTTCTTCAGCGATTCGATCTGGAACGGCTTCTGCAGCGCCGGGCGGTCGCGGTAGTCCTCGGGAACGCCCTGGGTGCCGTAGCCGGTGGCGAAGATGAACGGGCGGTTGCGGGCCTTGAGCACGTCGGCGACCGGCGAAATCACCTTGCCGTTGACGTTGACGTCGAGAATCGCGACGTCGAAGTCGGTGGTGCCGGCGAGCTTGACGGCTTCATTGATCTCGCCGGTTTCGGCGGCGACGCTGAAGCCGAGCTCTTCCAGCATGTCGACGACCATCATCCTGATCATGGCCTCGTCTTCCACCAGGAAGACGGTGCCGGCCGGCTTGTCGATCGTCATCGGATCATTCCCTTGGAAGCCGCCCGCAATCTGGGTCGGCTGGTGGCGACAAACTCGCAAATATACCGGTAGGACGCAATCTCAACCTTCCGCCGCTCGCCCGGAGTGCAACACAGGCTTGCCAGAATTCCGGCAGCAATCCAACAATTTGATGGAATCGGGCAATCGCGGCGGAACGCCGCTGATTCGTGCCGGTCAGCGAGAGGGTGATGCACAGTTCCGTAGCGGCTCCGCCGGAAAAGATGATGTTCCAGCTGAGCCTGCGGCGGCGCGGGATCAGCGACCGCGGCGTGCTGCAGGCGATGGAGGCAGTGCCGCGCGATCGCTTCGTTGATCCGATCCATCGGCCCAACGCGTGGCGCGACACTGCGCTGCCGATTCCGTGCGGCCAGACGCTGAGCCAGCCGTTCGTCATCGCCTACATGACCGAGCAGCTCCGCATCGAGCCGGGCCACCGCGTGCTCGAGATCGGCACCGGCTCCGGCTATCACGCCGCGGTGCTGTCGCGGCTGGCGCAAAGCGTGGTCAGCGTCGAGCGGTTCAGGACGCTGGCGGACCGTGCGCGGACGCGGCTGCGCGAGCTGAACTACGGCAATGTCGAGGTGATTCTGGCAGACGGCTTCGCGCTGCCGGACGGGCAGGGCACGTTCGACCGAATCCTGGTCACCGTGGCGACGGCCGAACTGCCGCAGTCGCTGCTCGACCTGCTCGATCCGGACGGCGTGCTGATCGCCCCGGTCGGGCCGGCGAACGGTCGGCAAACGCTGGTGCGGGTGCAGCGCAAGGACGACGAGCTGATCCGCCGTCCGCTGGTCGACGTCCGCTTCGTCGCGGCGCTGCCGGGCATCGCGCGCGAGCTGTGATCGAGCCGCATCAAAACACCTCGTCAAGGCCCGTCTGGCCTCAGGCTTAAAGCGTTGTTTACTCCGTACGTGTTTACTCAATTTACCTTGAGTTGCGTATGAGTGAGTAACCATGTCCCGCGTAGTCGAGTTGCTTTGCTCGCGTCGGGCTCCGCAGATGGCGGTGCTGGCGTTTGTGTCGGTCGGATTCAGCGCCTGTAGCGCGGACATGCAGACCCGGTTTCAGCAGGCGCCGTTCGGGCCTGTCGAATCCACCGGCTCTGTACAGCAGCGCCCGCAGCCGCAGCGTTACGCGGAGCCGCGTGAACTGCCGCAGTATTCCCGGCCGCAGTATCAACCCGCTCAGCCGCAGTACCAGTCGCAGGCCTTGCCGCCGATCTCGGCACCCTCGTCCTATCAGGTCGCCAGTGGCGGCAATGGAATGTCGGGCGGTGGCCGCGGCGTCGCGTCCTACGAGCCGCCGCCGCGCTATGAAACTCCGGCGCGTCCTCCGGTGGAAGCGACCGGCACCGTTGCGCCGCGCTCCGTGGCTGCGGCACGCCCGGCGCCGGCTCCTGCTCCGGCAGCCGCCGCGGGCACCACGATCATCGTCGGCACCAGCGACACGCTGGAGGGCCTGTCGCGCCGCTACAATGTTTCGACCGCCGACATCCTGCACGCCAACGGCTACAAGGGCCCCCGCCGCCTGCAGCCCGGCCAATCGCTGGTGATCCCGCAGCGGACCGCCGCCCTGCAGGCGCCGGTCGCCGCACCGCCGGCGGCGCGTCCGGTCGCAGCCGCTCCGGCGATGGCGCCCGCGCGGGTGCACTATGTCAACAGCGGCGACACGCTGATGAGCCTGTCCCGCCGCAACAACGTCTCGCTGTCGGAACTGGCGCGCGCCAACAACCTGTCGACCACGGCGCATCTGAAGCCGGGCATGAAGATCAACATTCCGGGCGGGCAGGCGACCGCGATGGCCGCTCCGGTGGCTCCCGCGCCAGCTCCCGTCGCCCAAGCTCCGGCCCCGATCGCGGCTGCTCCGGTCCGCATGGCGACCGCCGCCCCGGCCGAGCCGGTGCAGAAGGCCCGTATGGTTGCGCCGACCGAAACGCCGGCCGCGGCCGCCGAGCCGGCCGAAGCTTCGCCCGTCAAGGCAGCCGAAGCGACCGGCGCGCTGCCGAGCTTCCGCTGGCCGGTGCGCGGCCGCGTCATCACCGCCTACGGCGCCAAGACCAACGGCAAGTCGAATGACGGCATCAACCTTGCGGTGCCCGAAGGCACGCCGATCAAGGCGGCTGAAGACGGCGTCGTGGCCTATTCGGGCAACGAGCTGAAGGGCTACGGCAACCTGGTGCTGGTGCGTCACTCCAACGGCTACGTCACCGCCTACGCCCACGCCAGCGAACTGATGGTCAAGCGCGGCGAGACCATCAAGCGCGGCCAGGTGATCGCGAAATCCGGACAGTCCGGCGAGGTGGGCTCACCGCAGCTCCACTTCGAAATCCGCAAGGGATCGTCCCCGGTCGATCCGCTCAAGTTCCTCAACGGCGCCTGAGCAACGCCGTCGAGAGAAACTGCCTGACAGACTGAATGCCCGGCGCCAATGCCGGGCATTTTTTATTTTGCGGCATTCTCCTCCGTGTCCCGGATAAGCGCAAAGCGCCGCCGATCCGGGACGCCGGCTACTACTTAAGCCCTGAACGATGCGCACGGCGAGGCCCGAAACCGGGCCCCCGGATCTGCGGCACATCCCGCCGCGAGGGGCGGGATGTGCCTTGTCCGGGGCACGGTGGGTGGGGTTGTGAATAACCGCCCGTCGCGGTGACGCCGAGGCCACCAGGCGGCTGCAGTCGCATCTGGAATTCGCCTTTCGGTGTCCCGGACAAGACGCGCAGCGTCGCAGATCCGGGCCCCCGGTTTACTAAGCGAGCAACGAAGCGCGCGCGGCGGCGCCCCGAATCGGGGGAGGGGGCGATTAGTTCACGTCGAACTTGTACGACGCCTGCAGGAAGCTGCCGTAGCGCTCGACGCGGATCGGCAGCAACTGCGTGGGCACCGGGCTGCCGAAGCCCGCGGTCTCGACGTCGGTCGCCCACATCGCCCAATAGCGGCCGCCGACACCGACGTTGAAATTGGGCGTCACGTCGTAGCTGAGGATCGCTTCCAGCTGCACGCCTTGTCCGACGCCCCAGGCCGGCGAATCCTTGACGCCGACGTCGGCCCTGTTGTGATGGATATCGAGCGCCGTGATATGCGTATAAGGAAGATAGGCGGCGTCGAGCGAAAGCTTCGCTCCGGGCGCGATGGTCAGGCTGCCGTTCGCGCCGATCCGCAGCGAGTGCCAGTCTTCGTTTTGGGTGATTGCGATCTGGTTCGGCGGAAACGCCACCGAACAGGGTGAGGGAAAGCCGATCAAAGCGATCTGCTCGCAGCCGAACGCATCCTTCCGGTCGCGGTAGAAGTTGTAGCCGGCGAATATGCCGAGCTTGCCGGACGCATCACTCACGAGGTCGATGCCCGCATCCAGCGTCGCGTAGGCGATCGTGCCGGTGACCTTGGCGTGCGAGGTGTTCGAATAGGCTACCGCATAGTCGGGGTTGGTCGGGAACCAGTCCTCGTCGTTCATCTTGCCGGCGACCAGACCGCCGCCGCCGGCGAAGCCTTTCACGAACAACTTACGCGGACTGTCGATCCGCCAGAACACCTCGCCCGAATGCCCCTCGCTCTCGTAAGTGAGACGGGAGACGAGATGGTTCTGCTGCGCCGTGATGGTGCTCATCGTCAGGTCGTTCTGATAGCGGCCGTGGCTGTACCAATAGCGCGCGCCGACGTCGATCTGCCACGCCGACCGCGGTGTCGCGGGCAGGCTCAAAGGAAGCAATGGGCCGGGTTCGGCGCCGCCGCCGTCGCGGCCGAAATAGTAGTTGAGGCCGAGCTTGACCAGATGCGCATCCTGCCGGGCGCTGGTCGGCGAGCCGAGCGTGTTCTGCAGGCTGCTGATGTCACCAGGAATCTGCAGAATTCCGCCGTTGGGACTATCGATCCCGCGCGTGCCGAAATTGGCGTAGTCGTATTCGGCGCGCACTGCCCAGCGCGACGATAGCGCGTGCTCGATACCCGCGCCGACAGTCCAGCCCCAGCGCGTCGCACCGAGCTCCGTGGCGGGTTGATCCAAGTAGTCGGACGCATTGGTGGTGATTGTCAGGTCGCCGACCAGAAACGCGGCGCCGCCTTTGACGTAAACCAGCGAACGTCCTTGCGGTCCGAACGCTTGGCCGAAGCGGCCCGTCAATGTGCCGATCGCGTGTTCGCGCACGCGGCAGTTCGCCGATACGAAATGCCCCGAATAGGCCAGGCAGGTGTCGGTGCCATCGGAATCGAGCGCCGATGCGTCGACCTCGACGCCAAGCACCCAGGGCGAGCCAGCGAGCTGCCAATTGTAGCCTGCCTGCAGCCCGCCGACTGCCTTCGGCACTCGCACGGTGTCGCCGTAAATCGAGGGGCCGTAGGGATTGTCGACCTTGGTGGTTCCAAATCCAGCGCCGAGATGGGCGCCCAGATAGAAGCCTGTCCAGTTCCACGCGGGACTCACCGACGCGGGCGACGGCCGCCCGATATCGGAGGCCCGGGCGTTGCCGCAGGTTGCAGCCAGCGCCGCCGAAAGACAGAGAATCGATTTGCGCACGCCCATTGCCCCTTGTTGCCCCGATCGTTCACCGCCCCCCGGGGCGACGGTGCAACGAATCATGTGTGCAGTTTGGGACGGTTGAGCTCGATTCCGAAGAGAAAGGTATTCGAGGAAGCCGCCTGATCGGCGGCGGTTCCGATTACTTGGTCTCCAGGCGCACCTTCAGACGACCTGCGAGGTCCTGCACGAACTGCCAGGCGACGCGACCGGAGCGCGAGCCTCGCGTTGTCGACCATTCGAGCGCTTCGCGCTCTAGCTGATCGTCGTCGATCACCACGCCGAAATGGGCGCAATAGCCGCGGACCATCGCCAGGAATTCATCCTGACTGCATTTATGGAAGCCGAGCCAGAGGCCGAAGCGATCGGACAGCGAAACTTTCTCCTCGACCGCCTCGCCGGGATTGATCGCCGTCGAGCGCTCGTTCTCCATCATGTCGCGCGGCAGCAGGTGCCGCCGGTTCGACGTGGCATAGAGAATCACGTTGTCGGGGCGGCCTTCGATGCCGCCTTCCAACACGGCCTTCAGCGACTTGTAGGACGCGTCGTTGCCGTCGAACGACAGGTCGTCGCAGAACACGATGAAGCGATACTCCGACGCACGCAGCAGCGTCATCAGCGCGGGGAGGCTCTCGATGTCCTCGCGATGGATTTCGATCAGCTTCAACTTGCCGGCGACATCCGGCCGCTTGTTGACATGCGCGTGAGCGGCTTTGACCAGCGACGATTTGCCCATGCCCCGCGCGCCCCAGAGCAGAGCGTTGTTTGCGGGCAGACCAGTCGCGAACCGCTCCGTATTTTCGATCAGGGTGTCGCGCATCCGGTCGACGCCCTGCAGCAGCGACAGGTCGACCCGGCTGACTTTGGGAACCGGCGCGAGCCGCCCCTCAGGATGCCAGATGAACGCCTCGGCGGAGGCCAGAGCGGCGTTGGCCGGAGGTGCGGAAGTGCCTGCCAGATGGGCTGAAATGCCCTCCAGAGCACGTGCGATCCGCTCCAAGGTGGCGGCGTCGAGCACGGCCGTGGGGGCGTTTGCGGGTGGGCCGCGGCGCTTGGCAGCGGCAGCCTTGGTGGGCTTCCGGGCGGCTGCCTTGGGGACGGCGCGGGCGGAGCGAGATTTTGTTGTTTTGGCCATTCTTGCACTTCCTGACCGGGCAGCCATATCGGGCCGTGGCACCCCCGGCAAGCCGCGGAAACGGGGGCGCACTGAGAGAGGTGGCAGCGTTGCAATTGGGACCGCGGCCGCTATAGTCCGCGCGAATTTGCGCCCCCCGGACGTCGCCCCTGCGCCGCGCCGGCTCGCTTGTTTTCACGGGGAATCCGGATGTTTGTTACTCCTGCGTTTGCTCAGGCCGCTGCCGCTGGCGGCGATGCCAACAGCATGCTGATGTCGCTGCTGCCGTTCGCGCTGATCTTCGTCATCATGTACTTTCTGATTCTGCGCCCGCAGCAGCGGAAGGTGAAGGAGCACGCCGAGCTGGTGAAGAACGTCCGCCGCGGTGACACCATCATCACGTCCGGCGGCCTGGTCGGCAAGGTTACCAAGGTGATCGACGACGACACCGTTGAGTTCGAAC
The DNA here is from genome assembly GCF_048594845.1 of Rhodopseudomonas sp. Taxonomy (GTDB): domain Bacteria; phylum Pseudomonadota; class Alphaproteobacteria; order Rhizobiales; family Xanthobacteraceae; genus Rhodopseudomonas. The sequence continues at coordinate 11,298 of NZ_JBMDXE010000005.1, forward strand.
TTGCCGACGGCGTGCGCGCGCGTCAGATGCGTCAGATGATCACCGGCGTCCGCAGCAAGGGCGAGCCGGTCAAGGACGTGCCGGAAAAGGGCAAGGGCAAGAAGGACGCCGCCAAGGAGAGCGAAGCCAAGGCTGAGACCAAGGCCGAGCCCGCCAAGGACGACACCGCATCGACTTGATGCGGACGCTGCGCCTTCCAGGTTTCTGACGGGACAACTCGATGCTGTATTTTACACGGTGGAAGGCGCTGGCGGTCATTCTGACGGCGCTGGTGGTCTGCCTTTGCGCCGTTCCGAACTTCTTCCCCGAACACACCGTCAAGACCTGGCCGAAATGGGCGCAGCGCCATCTGGTGCTGGGCCTCGACCTGCAGGGTGGGTCGCACATCCTGCTCGAGGTCGATGCCAACTCGGTCAAGAAGGACAAGCTCGAGTCGGTGCGCGATGACGCGCGCCGCGTGCTGCGCGAAGCCCGCATCGCCTATACCGGCCTGGCGCAGAAGGGCGACGTCGTCGAGGTCAAGATCAGCAAGGACTCCGACGTCCCCACCGCACTCGCCAAATTGCGCGAGCTGTCGCAGCCGCTCGGCGGCCTGATGGGCTCCAACGGCCAGCGCAGCCTCGACGTCGCAGACGCCGGCGGCGGCGTCATTCGACTGACCGTGCCGCAGGCGGCGATCGCCGAGCGCGTGCGCCAGTCGGTCGACCAGTCAATCCAGATCGTCGAACGCCGCGTCAACGAACTCGGCACCGTCGAGCCGCTGATCCAGCGCCAAGGTTCCGACCGCATTCTGGTCCAGGTGCCGGGCCTGCAGGATCCGACCCGGCTGAAGGAGCTGCTCGGCAAGACCGCCAAGCTCGACTTCCGCATGGTCGATTCGTCGGTGTCGCCGGATCAGGCACTGGCCGGCCGTGCACCGTCGGACTCCGAAGTGCTGATGAGCGCGCAGGAGCCGAAGACGCCGTATGTGATCAAGAAGCAGGTGCTGGTGTCGGGCGCCGATCTGACCGACGCGCAGCCCGGCTTCGACCAGCGCACCAGCGAGCCGAGCGTCAGCGGCCGCTTCAACACCCCCGCCGCGCGCAAAGTGCCCCCCCCCACGACCGAGAATGTCGGCCAGCCGTTCGCCATCGTGCTCGACAACGAGGTGATTTCGGCCCCCGTCATTCGTGAGCCGATCACCGGCGGCTCGGGCCAGATCTCGGGCAACTTCACGGTACAGCAGGCCAACGACCTTGCCATCCTACTGCGTGCCGGTGCGCTGCCGGCGCCGTTGACGATCATCGAGGAGCGCACCGTCGGTCCCGGCCTCGGCGCGGATTCGATCGCTAAGGGTGAACTCGCCGCCTATGTCGGCTCCATCCTCGTCATCATCTTCATGCTGCTGACCTACCGGCTGTTCGGCGTGTTCGCCAACATCGCCGTGGCGGTCAACGTCGCCATGATCTTCGGCGTGCTGTCGCTGCTGAACGCGACGCTGACGCTGCCCGGCATCGCCGGCATCGTGCTCACCGTCGGTATCGCGGTCGACTCCAACGTGCTGATCTACGAGCGCATCCGCGAGGAATTGCGGGCGGGGCGCAACGCGATCTCGGCGATCGATGCCGGCTTCAAGCGCGCGCTGGCGACGATTCTCGACTCCAACATCACCACCTTCATCGCCGCCGCGGTGCTGTTCTACATCGGCACCGGCCCGGTGCGCGGCTTTGCCGTCACCTTCGGCATCGGCATCATCACCACCGTGTTCACCGCCTTCACCGTGACCCGGCTGATCGTCGCCGCCTGGGTCCGCTGGAAGCGGCCGCAGGTCGTGCCGATCTGACGACGCTAATCCGAGAGAGCTGCAAGTGACAACGACACAGTGGGTATTGATCGGACTGGGCGCGCTGGTGACGGTGCTGACGATCGTCAGCATCATGGGCTGGCTGCCGTCGCTGCGGATCGTCCCGGACAACACGCATTTCGACTTCACGCAATTCCGGCGGATCAGCTTCCCGATCTCGGCGTTGCTGTCGATCGCCGCGATCACGCTGTTCTTCACCCACGGGCTGAATTTCGGCATCGACTTCAAGGGCGGCACGTTGCTCGAGGTGAGGGCGCATTCCGGCGCGGCCGATATCGCGGGGATGCGGCAGACGCTCAGCAAGCTCGATCTCGGCGACGTCCAGCTGCAGCAATTCGGCGGCCCCGCCGAGGTGCTGATCCGCGTGGCGCAGCAGCCGGGCGGCGATCAGGCGCAGCAGGCCGCGGTGCAAAAGGTGCGCGCCGCGCTCGGCGACTCGGTGGATTATCGCCGCGTCGAGGTGGTCGGCCCGCGCGTCTCCAGCGAACTGCTGGCTTACGGCATGCTCGGCCTGATC
>NZ_JBMDXE010000050.1:0-17174 GCF_048594845.1 Rhodopseudomonas sp.
TTGACCAGAATGCGGTCCTGCTTGTGCGCCGCGCGGGCCTTGGCGAAGCCGGCGTCGACCTGCTCGTCCGAGGTCACGTCGACCTTGCAGAACACACCACCGATCTCCTTGGCGATGGCTTCGCCCTTCTCTTCATTGAAGTCGAAGATCGCCACCTTGACGCCGTGCGCGGCAAGCGCACGGGCCGTGGCAGCACCGAGGCCGGACGCACCGCCGGTGACGACGGCGGCGACCGAGGAATCGAATTTCATGCAGTTTCTCCCTTGAGTTGAGCTTTGTTCGATAATGCCGGCCGGCGCTCAACGGCCGGCCGTCGCATGGGTAAGACGGCTCCTGCTCTTCTGCCGCTGCGCGCGGGAGCAGGGTTTTACTTCAGTCGGCCTATCGCCTGCTCTGCGAGATCGAGCTGCTCGCTGATCCGGCGTCGCAAACTGTCAAGATCAACGCCCTCTGCGCTCTTTTGACCCGCCATGTAGCGGGCGTAGACGCCGTGGATGATCGCTGCACTCTTCCAGCGGTTGAAGCCGATGTAGTAATCGAGCTTCGAGAGATCCCGGCCGGTGCGTGCGGCGTAACGATTTGCCAGCATGGTGCGAGACGGAAAGCCCGGCGGCACCGTCGGCGCATCGCCCCATTTGCGATCACGGTCGCTGGGATCTGGAAACTGGTTGATGGCGTAAGCGAGATCCGCCAGGGGATCGCCGAGCGTCGAGATCTCCCAATCGACCACCGCCACGATGGTGTGGTCCGGGCCGGTGAGCGTGTTGTGAAGGCCGTAATCGCCGTGAACGATCCGGGCCGGGCCCTGCTCCGGCAACTGCTCCAGCAGGAATTCCCGCATCGAATGCGCACGCGGATCATCGAATTTCGCCGGCTCGATCGACGCCATCCAGGACTGGTACCAGGTCTTCAGTTGCCGGCCGACGTAGCTGTCCTTCTTGCCGAGATCGCCGAGGCCGACCGCGTCGGGATCGACCGCGTGCAGATCGGCCAGCACGTCGATGAACGAATGCGCGAGCTGTTCGCGCTTTGCCTCCGGCACCAGGCGCCGGGTGTCGTCAGCAGTGTAGAGCGGATGGCCGTTGACGTGGCCCATGATGTAGAACCGGGCCCCGGTCACTGCCGTGTCGTCGCAGAAGCCGAGCGCGGCCGGCACAGGCACCGGCGTCGGACCCAGTGCACTGATCAGCGACCATTCGCGCTGCATGTCATGCGCCTTGGGCAACAGTTCGCCGAGCGGAGGCCTGCGGATCACCGCCTTCTGGCCACGCGCGTCTTCGATCAGGAACGTCAGGTTGGAGTGACCGCCCTGCAGCCGCGTCCAAACCAAAGGTGGTTTCAACGCAGGGACATGACCGCGAATCCAGGCCTCCACGGCCGGAATGTCGTAGCCTGCAATCGGTTCGGTGGTCTTCATGCCGCCTTGCTCCTCGATCGATCTGTACGAACGCACCTTGCTTCACGTGGCAAGTCGTCATTTCGCTCCGAGCGTCTTGCGGTTCTCGAAATTCCTTGTCAACCGACAAGCCGCCATCGCCATCCCGACGCGAGCATCCGAAGTGCCCGTGCTGCGGCGCAATGGCACGGCAGATTTCCGCTGCACGGGATCGTTGCCCTACGTGCGGTCGTAACGAGCCAGTCTCGCCTTAAAAGCGCTGGCCTGGGACGCCAACAAGCGCCCCGCCGCAACGCGTTTCAGATCGGCTGAAGCTTGGGAAAGTCAGACTTCATGGATGTTATCGAGACGGCCCGCCTCGTGTTGCGGAATTTCCGGGCGAGCGACGGAGCCGATCTGTTCGCCTATCTGCACGCCCCACGGGCGAGCTGCTTCCTGTCATCGAAGCTCAATGATCTGGCCGCGGCCGAGACGGAGGCCATTACGCGCAGCCGGAGCGATGAGCACATTGCGGTTTGTCTGAAAACGACCGACCAGCTCATCGGCGACCTGTTCGCCATGCCGGAAGATGACACGATCTCGGTCGGCTGGAATTTCAACGGCGCATTTTCTGGCCAAGGCTTTGCTCTGGAGGCCGCCCGCGCCTTGTTCGATCATCTGTTCGTCGCGCGCAAAGCGCGCCGCCTCTATGCCTATGTGGAAGACCACAACATCGCGTCGCAGCGGCTCTGCGAGAGATTGGGCATGCGGCAGGAGGGACTCTTCAAGGAATTCATCTCGTTCACAACCGACCAGAACGGCGATCCGATTTACGAGAACACGATGCAGTTTGCGATCCTGCGCCACGAGTGGCAGAGGCAAAGGTCACTCGGTGGCCTCACGCCCCGATGAAGGCTTGGTAGCAAGCGTCGACACGCTGCACCTCCGACCACGCTTGCCGGACGGGCATTGAGCCCGGGGCATCTCTGCCCCGCGCACATCACACCACGGATTTGATCAGACGAAGTCGAGCTGCAGGACCTTGGCGGTCTTGGCGCGGCTGTCTCGGCAGGCGGCTGCGTCCTGTTTCAGGTCGATGCCGTAGGTTGGGATCATCTGCTTCAGCCGGCCGAGCCAGCCGTCCGGCGTCAGCCTGTCGTCGAAGCACTTTTGCAGCACCTCCATGGCGATGAACGCCGCGGTCGAGGCGCCGGGCGAAGCGCCGAGCAGCGCCACGAACGATTTATCGGCGCTGGCGACGAGTTCGGTGCCGAATTCAAGCGCGCCGGTGTGCTGCGGATCCGGCTTGATGATCTGTACGCGCTGGCCGGCGACGGCGCGCTGCCAGTCCTCGCGCTGCGCCCGCGGGAAGAAGCCCTGCAGCGCGGCGAACTGATGCTCGGATGTCTGCAGCACCTGACCAATCAGATACTCGCTGAGTTGCCAATCGTCGCGCGCCACCGCCAGCACCGGCAGAATGTTGCCGGGCTCGATGGAGTGGAACAGATCGGCGTAGGAGCCGTGCTTCAGGAATTTGCTGGAGAAGCCCGCATAGGGTCCGAACAGCAGCGAGCGCTTTCCCCCGATGATGCGGGTGTCGAGATGCGGCACCGACATTGGCGGCGAGCCGTGCGCGGCCTTGCCGTAGACCTTGGCGTGATGCCGCGCGCTGATGTCATCGACATCACAACGCAACCAGATGCCGCTCACGGGAAAACCCGCATAGCCGTTGCCTTCAGGGATGCCGGACTTCTGAAGAATGTCGAGGGCGCCGCCGCCGGCGCCGGCGAACACGAAGCGCGCGGACGTCGTGGTCCGCTCGGTAGTCGAAACGTTCTCGACCGTCACGAGCCAGCGCCCATCATCACTGCGATCCAGCGCGACGACGCGGTGCTTATAGTGCACCGAGAAGCCCGCCTGCGCCTGCAGCTGTTTGACCAGAAGATGCGTCAGCGCGCCGTAATCGACGTCGGCACCGCTGATGATCCGCGTCGCAGCGATCGGCTGTCCCTTGTCGCGGCCCTCGATGATCAGCGGAGCCCAGGCGGCGATCTGCGCCGGATCCTCGCTGAACTCCATGCCGTGATAGCAATGATGCGCCGCCATCTCGCGGTGGCGCTGGCGCAGGAAGGCGACGTTGTCGTCGCCCCAGACGAAGCTCATATGCGGGCATGGATGCAGGAACGCGCGCGGATCCGGGATCGCACCCTTGCCGACCAGATGCGCCCAGAGCTGGCGCGAGATATCGAACTCGGTATTGACCTCGAGCGCCTTGGAGATGTCGACGCTGCCGTCCGGCCGCTGCGGCGTGTAGTTGAGTTCGCAGTTGGCCGCATGGCCGGTACCGGCGTTGTTCCACGCCTGCGAACTTTCCTGGCCGCAATCATGCAACGTCTCGAACATCGTCACGCTCAGCGACGGCTCGAGCTCGTTCAGCACGGTGCCGAGCGTCGCGCTCATGATGCCGGCGCCGATCAGCACGATGTCGGAGGTCTCGGGGATCTGGCCCATGCGATTACTCCTTGCCGGCGGCGACGAATTGCAATTCTGAGCCCTCACGATAGACCACATAGGCACGGCGCCACGGCTCGTCGCCAATCAGCCGCCATTTGTGGCCGGAGCCGCTGTTGTCCTGCGCCAGCAGGATATCGCCGGGGCGGATCGTGAAGGTCGCGCCGGACTTGGTCTCGAATTCGAGCGTGCCCGACAGCGTGATGACGTAGCGCGGCACCGGGTCCTGGTGCCACTCGAACGAGCCGCCCGACTTCGTCTCCTGAAACGAGACTTCTATGGCTGGCACCGGCTTGCCCACAGCGTCGCCGCGCGCGCCTTCGGTCAGATCGATCCAGCCTTCCTCGAACAGCGAATTGCCATCCTCACCGGTCCACATTCTCACGCAGCGTATCATCGGGTCACTCCCTCTTGATAGTCGGGTCGGCCAGAGCGGCCGGCAACGGTGCGGCCAGCGCCAGGCACAGGCCGACACCCAGCGCAGCCGTCACCACCATCACGGTGACGATCAGGCCGAGCGTTTCGGCGATCAGTTCGGGCGCCGCGCCGCCACCCGCTTGCATGATAGCAAGTCCGCCGACGCCAGCGCGAAAAGCATAGGAGCCGGGGATCATCGCGACGATGCCGGGAAAAGCAAAGGTCACGGCCGGGACGCGAAAGTGAGCCGCGAAGAGTCGCCCGGTCAGCGCGGCGGCGAAGGCGCCGATCAGGCAGGCGAGGCTCAGTTCGACGCCGAGATGCTCCAGCCCGGTGCGCAGGCCATGGCCGGCCACGCTGCAGATCATACAGACCCAGGCGGCGCGCGCCGGCACGTTGAACAGCAGCGCGTAGCCGGCGCCGGCCAGCGCCGAGAACAGCAGGTCTTCGGTAGTGGCAAGCAGCGGCGGATTGCCGCTCACCGGCAGTGAGTCGCCCATCAGGCTCGCCGCCACAAACAGCCCGACGGTGATGGCCAGCACCGTGACGCCTGCGAGCATCAGCCGGCCCAGGCCGGTCCCGACATGGCTGCCGAGGGTATCGCGCACGCCGTTGAGCAGCGGCACGCCAGGGACCAGGATCATTCCGGCAGCCACGAGGCACAGTGTCGGCGATACGCCGGGAATAGCCCGCATCGCCAGCAGCCCGACCAGAGCGCCACCACATGCGGCGAGCGCGGCGCCGGCAACGGGATTGACCGCGGCAGCCGACAGATATTGCCGCAGTTCCTGCGTGACGATCCCGACCAGTACCGAGACGCCGACCACCGGCCATGCGGCGCCGAACAGCCGCGCCAGCGACGCGGCGGTGACGCCCATGCCCAGCGCCACCAGCCAACGCGGATAATGATCCCCACCGCGCTCGATCTGGTCGAACGCTTGATCGAGCGCGGCGAGGTCATCTCGATCCGTCATGTCACGGCTGCGCAGTTCACCGAGCCTGCTCAAGGCGCCCATATTCACCGCGCTGCCGGCGATCGCGGGGCCGAGCCGGCTGCGAAATCCCTCATCGTCTTCCAGCGTCAGCATCAGCCCTTCGAGACCGACGAACAGACGGACGCGGAAGCCGAGCCGCTCGGCGAAGCCAGTGACGGCGCTCACCACATGGGCAGTGTCGGCGCCGTTGGCCAGCATCAGCCGGCCGAGCCGCAGCGAGACATGCGCGGCCTGCTGCGGCGGGATCGGCTCGCGCAGCATCAGGCGCCTGCGAGGCCGCTGCCGACCATGTCGATCGGCCGGACGATGCGATCGAACGTCGCCTCGTCGACCTTACCGGACGCCAACGCGGCCTGCTTCAGGGTGAGATTTTTGGCGATCGCATCCTCGGCGATATGCGCGGCGTTCTGATAGCCGATCACCGGCGACAGCGCCGTGACCAGCATCACGCTGCCTTCGACATATTGGGCGATGCGATCGCGATTGAGCTCGGTACCGTCGACCGAATAGGTGCGAAATTTCTCGCAGCCGTCGGCAAGAATGCGCGCCGAATGCAGGAAGTTGTTGATGATCACCGGCCGCATCGCATTCAATTCGAAATTGCCCTGACTGCCTGCGAAGGCGACGGCACTGTCGTTGCCCATCACCTGGATGCAGATCATCACCATCGCCTCGCACTGCGTCGGGTTGACCTTGCCGGGCATGATCGACGAGCCGGGCTCGTTGCTCGGCAGCAGCAGCTCGGCGAAGCCGCAGCGCGGGCCGGAGGCAAGCCAGCGCATATCGTTGGCGATCTTCATCAGCGCCACCGCGAGATCGCGCAGCGCGCCGTGGGCGCGGACCATCGCGTCGAGCGAGCCCTGCGCGGCGAATTTGTTCGGCGCGGTGACGAACGGCTTGCCGGTAAGTTCGGCGATCTTGGCGGCGACGTCCGCAGCAAAGCCCTTCGGCGCGTTGAGGCCGGTGCCGACCGCAGTGCCGCCGACGGCGAGCTGATACAGACCGGCGCGGCTCGCCTCGATCGCATTGCGAGCGTCGCGGAGCTGTCCAGCCCAGCCGTGCCATTCCTGACCAACCGTAAGCGGCACGGCGTCTTCGAGATGGGTGCGGCCGATCTTGACCACATCCATCCAGCCGTCGGCTTTGCGTTCGATCACCTCGATCAGCTTGCAGAGCTGCGGCACGACCTGATCGTCGATCGCCGCCACGGCCGCGATGTGCATCGCGGTCGGGAAGGTGTCGTTGGACGATTGCCCCATATTGACGTCGTCGTTCGGCCCAACCGGCTGCTGGGTGCCGAGCGTACCCCCGACCAACTGAATGGCGCGGTTGGAAATAACTTCATTGACGTTCATATTGCTCTGCGTGCCGGAGCCGGTCTGCCACACGAACAGCGGGTAGTGATCGTCGAGTGCTCCGGAGATCGTCTCGTCGGCGGCGCGGACGATGGCGTCAGTCTTCCACGCCGGCAGTCGGCCCGCCGCATGGTTCACCAGTGCACAGGCTTTCTTGACATAGCCATAAGCGTGGTACACGGCCTTCGGCATCCGATCGCCGCCGATCGAGAAATGCTGCAACGAGCGCTGCGTTTGCGCACCCCAATAGCGATCAGCGGGAACGTCGACGTGGCCCATGCTGTCGAACTCACGGCGTTTCCCTTCAGCAGCGAGGCCGATCGGCAGATCGTGCAGTGTCGGAATATCCGTCTGGGTCGTCATCGATGTCGCTCCGCACCCTTACTGTGGCAAGGCTCGATCGACCCCGCCGCTGGAAGCGCTGCATGTCATCCACGCGGCACCCCGGAGGAGTTGGGGCCCTTACCGGAGCGTCCCAATTATACCTAGATATGATAACGGGCTGGCGGCGCGACGGACTATCGGCCGGGATAGAGTAAGTCTCTATTCAAGATTGAGAATCGCTTGCGAGGTCAGCCTGTGGTCCAGCCAGCTGGTCCAAAGCCGGCAGAGCGATCTCGAATATACTCCCCTGCCCGACCACCGAGCGAACGTTGATCGTGCCTCGATGCAGCTCCACAATCGAGCGGCAGATGGCTAGGCCCACGCCCATCCCGTTTTTCTTGGTAGTGAAGAAAGGCTCGAAAATTTTGGTTCGAACGTCCTCAGCCATTCCGCAGCCGTTGTCCTCGATCGTCAGCCGAACCAGCCCATCGTCGGCATCGATCGTCTTGAGCGAAATCCGACGTGCGGCCCGTTCGGTATCAGCCATTGCGTGAATGGCGTTGGTGACGAGATTGAAGATGACCTGCTGAAGCTGGATCCGATCAGCCAGGATGTTGCGCCGTCGATTCGATAGCTCGACGGCGATCCTCACGTGACCGACGTCCAGATCTTCCGCGATGAGCCGCAGTACTTCCTCCACCACCTCTTCCAAAGGAAGAGCCGCGAACGTCGCTGGCGCTTGCTTGCCGAGCGCCCGTAGCGATTTCACGATATCGGCGGTGCGACGTCCTGAATTTCTGATCCTCAGCAGGCCTTGGGTGGCCTCCATCAGATCCGGCTGCTCCCGATTGAGCCACCGCAAGGCAGCCTCGGTTTGCGTTAGAATGCTGGCAATCGGCTGATTGATCTCATGAACGATCGATGCAGCGAAGCTGCCCAGCGCCGTCATCTGCGAGGTTCGACCGAGTTCGGCCCGAGCCTCACGCAATTGAAACTCGGCCTCGGCACGACGCCTGTTCTCGTCGATCAGGTTGCGATACAGCCGCGCCGCATCGAGCGAGATCGCCGCCTGCGCGGCCAGAACTTCGAGCATCGCCGTCCGACCGGCCGTGAAGACGTTGGCGGACAGGGAATTCTCCAGATACAGCACCCCGACGAGGTCACCGCGCTTGATGAAGGGAATGCAGGCCAGCGAGCGGACGCCTCGCCGCCGCGGTCCGATGGCGTCGAGTTGTGGCGCGTCTGCCGACACGTCCGCGAAGGTGACTGCCTTCCTGGTCCGCATCACCGCTTTCAGCAGGGACATCGGAAGATCATCGTCGGTCGGAACGGCGTTGTAGAGCTCGACCCGGATTTCCTGCCTCTCCACCCGTGCCGCTGCCTCGATCGCGGCGATATCGTTCTCGACCAGCAGAAACAGGCCGAATTGCGCGCCCGCATGAACGATCATGCTGCGCATCAAAGTTCGAAGCACCTGGTCGAGGCCCACCTCTTCGGCAAGCGTTTGAGCGGCCGCCGTCAGGGTCGCCAGATCAAGTTCACGCTGGCCGCTCTCGTTCTCCGCCGGACTGGCGAGGTCGCTCCCCCGCGGAAAGCGAAGGGCCAGGTGGGTTGCCTTTCCGGCTGCTCCCCACTGCCGATAGCAGGCGCCGGCTGCGGCCAGGCAACCTTGCGCGGGGGCGACCAGCCCGACCTCCAGGTAGTAATATCCTGCGAGCTCGTGAGCGAGCGCCTGGTCGTGAACGAAGCCCGTTCGTTCTGCGACGCGAGCCGCCCGCTCGTAGAATTTCTGCGCGGCAGACTCATCACCACTCAGCCTTGCCACCTCGGCTTCGAGCAACAGGTACTTGCTCTCGAACGTAGCCGGATTGAGACGCGCCCATTGGGCGAACCGCGTTAGCACCGCATCGAGGCGCGCAATCTTGTCACCGACTGGGCGACCTCCCAGGATGGAACGACACGACGCCAGTGCAAAGAAGAAGTTGCACTGCGCCGTATCGATGTGCGCCGGCGCGGACCAGGACAGCTCCATCGCCTGCTCCAGATGATGGAGCGCCTCCAAATCCCTGTTGAACAGGAACGCCGTGATGCCGGCGTAATGATGCATCCAAAACCGGGTGATGACCGAAGCGACGGACTCGTGGTCAGGGACTTGATTCCGATCGTTTTCGCCGCTCAGCAGCGCTGTGACGAGGCCCATCTGGGCGTCGAGGATAAGCTCGATATCCTTGTACCCGACCTCGACGGTACGCCTTATTCCCTCCGCGATCTCCACCCGGACGGATTCGAGCGGCTCGCCAAGCACGAGAAGATCCGAGGCGATATGATTGTGGGCATAGCACGCCATGCCCTGGTCACCCGCTGCTTGCGCGACGCGGGCGCCTTCGCGGGCCTGCTCGAGCGCAAAGCGCATCGGCCTGGTCCAGACGCTGACCTGATCGAGCGCGAGCAGGGCAGCCGTTCGCTGAGCCTCATAGCCCTTGCGCTCCACCATTCGGCAAGCGACTTCCGCCCACAGCACGCCCTTCTCATAGGCCGCAAAATGATGCGCGCCATACACGCCGAACCAGGCCAGTCCATATGCAGACTCCGGCATCAAGCCGAAATCCAAGGTGAACTGAACGATTTTGAGAACGTGAAGGAAGCGAAGTTCGCCCGGTACGAAGGACGATGAGATCAGCGTGGACAGCAGTGGCAGAGCTGCGCGCGCAATCTCATCCGATGCGTCGGGCAGAGCGAGCAGCCCATCGGGCGTCAACTTCTCCAGCCGGGTGCAGCACGCATCATAAAGCCGTTCCAGCTCTCTCGGATCAGGAAGACGCTCGATCTCGATTCCGATCGACGACAGGCCGAGCAACCCGGCCTCGATCGCCGGGACGTAGTCGGACCTGATGATCAGTGCCAATGCACGCAGCCGATAGGTGTCGGCGATCTCGAGGGGCGTGGCGGCAATTTCCAGCAAGCTGTCGAGCGAACGAAGCGCCTCTTCGACACTCCCGAGGGCAAGAAGACAGTCGCCACGAAGCCACTCGATTGAGAAGATTGGAAACGCCGTCCCCGGCGAACCGCTGGGCGGTCGCATGTCGCGCGCTGCGTCGAGAAACTGCAACGCCTGCTCGACAGCGCCGGTGGAACGCGAGCTTCGGGCCGCTGACAAAAGGATACGCGCGAAGGTCACACGCTCGCTGTCGTTCAGCCGGGTGGTGTCCGCACGTTTGATCTGCGTCGCGATATCGAGCTTCAGATCCGGATCGTCGTTGTCTTCAGCCGCGAGCAAGTAGCGCGCAATCCGCAGATGCTCGCTCAGCCGGCGTTGTTCCGGCGTCAGCGAATAGGCCGCTTCGCGAATCCGGTCGTGCGAGAATGCAAGATGCTCACCGTCACGGACGAGCAGATTGGCCCGTACCAGATCGTCGACCAGTCGGTTCGCTTCGTCCGGGGAGGTCGCAGTCAATCCTGACAGAACGTCGATCGAGCCTCGACGGCTCAGGCATGCGAGGTGACGCAGCAGCTCGCGCTGGCGCAGCGACAGTGCTTCGAGGCGGCGCACCATGAACTCGATGACCGAGATGCCTTGAAGAAGATACGCCCGATCCCAGACCCACTTCCGCTGAAGCAGATCGAACGAGACGATCCGCTCGTCAGTGAACTTCTGCACGAGCTGAGCGATGTAGAACGGATTGCCCTTTGTTTCGCGGTGAACGATCGCGGAAAGCTCTGCGACCTGATCGACCGGATGGTCCAGCGCAAAGGCGATCAGTTGGGCCGTATCGGCGGAAGACAAGGGCGCGATCCGCATCTCGGTGTAGGCAATGCCGGACGCGCGTGCTTCGTCCGACAGCGAGCTCCAAGGCGCCTCCCCGGTTTCTTCGCTGCGGTGACTGCAAATCAGCAGGATGTGCGAGGACCGCGCATCGAGCAGCGCTCTCGCCACGTCGAGGCTTGCTCCGTCAAACCACTGCAGATCATCCAGAAACAGGATGAGCGGTGTTTGCGCCGAGGCGATCGCCGCGAACGTCTCGCGCAGGATCCGCGTAGTACGAACCTGGGCGAGATGAGCAGGAACCTCGGGGAGCGGATGGCCTCTCCCTGCGGGCAGCTCGACCTCAGGGAGCAGATCGGCCAGCAGCGATCCGCAGCCCGGCACCTCGCCAAGTCGGCTCAGGGCAGCTTCCCGAACGTCCAGATGGCTCGTATCCAGGTTCGTAATAGCGGATCGTAGCGCCTGGACGATCGGCGCGTAAGGGATCGCTTTGCGTAGCGGATCGCCTTTGCCAACAGCGCGGATCGCTTGATCGCGGCCGACGCGCTTCAGCAGATGGCGAACGAGGGCGGATTTGCCCGCCCCGGGTGCGCCGGACAACAGCACCACTTCGGCTCTGCCGGATCGCCCTACGTTGTCGAGCGAGGCGAAAAGGCTGTCGAGCTCGGCGCCACGGCCGAAGAACGACTCCGCGAGACGTGCCCGAACAGCAAGCGTCCCTGACGGATCGGACCGAGTATCCTTCTGCGCCGTAGCAGCCAGAGAGACCGCGATCCGCTTGATATCGGCCTGCAGCTCGCCAGCCGTTTGGTATCGCTGAGCAGGATCCTTGGCCAGCAGTTTGAGCAGAAGCTCGTCGACCTCGGCCGGAACGTCCGCTCGAACATGGCTCGGCGGCGGGACATCGATCGCCACATGAGCGTGAAGCCACTCAGCGATACTTCCGGCGAGCAGCGGCGGGCGCCCGACCAGCAATTCGTAGAGAATCGCGCCGAGCGCATAAAGGTCGCTTCGCGTGTCGAGAACCGGGCGATCACGCCTCGCCTGTTCGGGCGCCGCGTATCTGAGCTGTGTTTCCGGAAGCATCGAGAGATCGGACGACAGCCTCTCGTCCCCCACCCGCGCTCTGCCGAACTCGCCAAAGCGGACTCGGCCATGCTCATCGACGATCACCTTGGCGGGGTCGAGAGCGCCATGAACAACCTCAGATCCATGCACCTGGGCCAGTGCACCGGCGGCGGACTGCGCAAGGTCGAGAAAGCGATCGAAGGCGACCTCGCCGATTGCCATTGTCGCAACACTGCGGCGCGCCGATCCAGCATAGACCAGCACGACCTTGTCGCCGTTGCCCACATAGGCCGGCAGTATCGCCACGTCGACGCCCAACCGCGCCGCGATCGTCGCTTCACGTTCTAGGCGCCTGCCCGCAGACGTCCCCACGGCAGCGCTGCGAACGTGCCACCTTTGTCCGCTCTTCTCTTCCGCGAGATGCGTATCGAGGCCATCGACAGACCCCTTCGAGGAAAAGGTGAGTCCCGACCACCACCGGCTGTCGATAGCTTCGTAAGGCCTCGGCTCTGCGGAGCTGCACCTCGTGGCGTCTTTGCCATGACATGTCGTCCGCGACGTGCCCAAGATCCGATCTCACGGCTGCTGTTGACCTTCTTCAGGCCTACATCAACCGGTTGGCTCAGTCTTTGCACGGATGGACGACGTTTTTGCCAGGATTGATATGCTTGGACTGAAACATGCTCGTCCAGATCGCCGAGCTCGTGTATAGCCGAGGAGCTTGAGAGCGAGTGTGACGTGGCTACAAATGGGACGACGCTCGGAAATCGCAGTCTCCCGGCGGCGGCAACGTCCTTACGGTCTGACGATATCTTGGTCGCGGCGCCTGATCGAAGTGCCATCTCGACGGATCGACAACGGAGGTGACGATACTACTCCGTCGCAGCCGGGAGGACTGGCTTGGCGCCTGCCGGCGCGCTGTTGGGTACGATCGACACCGTCGCGGTGAGCCCGGCCGCCAGCACGATCGATGACGGAACGTTCTTCAGCCCGATCCGGACGGGGACGCGCTGCGCCAGCCGGACCCAGGTAAACACCGGATTCACCGTGGCAAGTCCGGATGGGTCGGACTCCGCGTTGGGCACCGCGATGCCTCGCTCGATCCCGACGACGGTTCCTTCCAGCGTTCGAGGGTAGGCCATCAATGCAACGCGCGCCTGATCGCCGATATGGAGGCTGCGGAGCAGCGTCTCCTCGAAATATGCGTCGACCCAGAAGCTGTCGGCATCGACGATCGACAAGGCCCGTTGCCCGCTCGTCGCGTAGTCTCCGGCCTGCGTGACCAGATTGGTAATGTAGCCGTTCACCGGAGAGACAATCTGCGTGCGGCTGAGTGCCAGCCGTGCCTGGTCGCGATTGCTTAGCGCCTGACGATAGGCGGCAGCCGCCATGTCGGCGGCCGCGTTATAAATCTGCTGCTCCTCGACCGAAACAGCCAGAGAGGTTAGGCGTGCACGGCGCGCCGCTTCGGCTTGTTTGTTTGCGAGATCCGCCTTCGCGCTGGCCACAGCTGCCTCGGCGCTCGCGAGCGCGATTTCGAAATCGGCCGGATCGATCTTCATCAGCGGATCGCCCTTGCGAACATATTGAGACGCTTTGACACCGAGCTCGGCGATGCGCCCCGAGACCTGGGACGTCACGGTGATCACGTAGGCGCGGACCGTTCCATCGCGTGTCCACGGCGCCGCCATATAGGCCTGCCACATCAGCCAGCCCATATAGGCGGCCACTGCGACCGCGCCGAGCGTCACCAGCACCGACAGCACTTTTCTCAGCGGCATCCGGCGCATGTCCGGCGCTTCGACCGCAGTCATTGATACACTCCTGAGATGATCACAATGGTCGAAAGGGCGATCAGGTAGACCGAGAGATTGAACAGACCCGGGTGCCAGACCCGCTCTTCAAGCCGGAGCCACGCTCCTAACAGGCCGAGCGGGATGGTGACGGCCCACGCGATCACCATCATCACCACAAAAGGCGCGACATAGACGCCGAAGATATCGATCTCCCGATACATGCCGTGCACCGCCTCACCTGAATGCCGTGATGAAGAGCCGCCAGCCTGGCAACGGGGCCGTCAGCAAGGCCGAATGATGCTCGATCGCATCGATGATGACGGCGACATGAGACTGGCAGGCAATCCAGCGTCGCCGATCCTGATCATCGACCGGCAGATCCTGATCGAGGTTGTCACGACGCCATGCCAGCAACATCTCACGCGCGTCCGCCGAACGGCCATCGGCGAGCGCTACCAGCGCGGCCGGCAGCAGGTATTGCTCGTATTGGCTTGAATCCGCATGGGCAAGACGAAGCGCCGCCCGACCGACGGCATAGAGCGCCAGCAGATCAGCCGTGTCTTCTGCCGTGGCCTGAGGCGGCAGCACCTCCAACCGGCGCGCCATCAGCGCCGTCCAACGATCTTGCTCGGGCTTCCACCGATCCGCCATCAGCCGACGAAGGTCGCGCACCGACAGGGCAATCAAGCGCTGCACGCGAAGCGCCGGCGGCACCACCGGCATGGCGACGAAGAACAGCGCCCCGACGGCGCTTCCGGATACGATCGCTAGCGCAAGATTGAAGTAAGCGGAGGCGTCGTAAACGATCGGATTTCCCACGCCCAGCAAAGGCAGAGACGAGATCGTCATCGCCAGAAATACGACGCTATGCCACGATCCGGCCTGCATCGCGCCGAGCCCGACGAAAAGCACCGACAACACGCCGATCAGCGCAGCAAAACTGGAGAACGCGGGCAGCACGCCGAAATACAGGACGCCACCAATTCCGGCCATCAATGCAACACCGATCGTGTAGTCCCGGGCGAGCTCACGCGCCTGATCCCCGAAAGACGCGAAGATCAGGGTCGCCACCGCGGTGAAAACGATCGCGAGCGGTCCGGACGGCCAGGCCGTCGCCATCCAGAACCAGATGATAAACAGAACGGCCGCGGCCGTCCGAACCCCGTTCACCAGGGCCGGCAGCGGATCAGCGACGATAGCGGGCCGGGGCATGCCCCTGAAGCCTCCGATGCTCGAAGGCCCTTTTGTCAAAACGCCCTCGGCTGCCGCCAGCAGACTTTGCACGATGTCGTGCGCCGCGTTCATGAGTGGCGCGCCGACGGCACCGAGGCTGCGAATGGTGTCGATGCGACCGAGCGTTGTCAGGCATGTTCTGCGGAACTCGGCCGGATCACTCTGCAACTGAGCCACATCGATGGATGCGAGCGCGTCCCGGAGCTCAGCTTGTACGGTGGTCGAACTCCTGCCGAGGCGATCATCGATTCGCGCCGCGTTGCGCCAGCTCGTCAGTGCGTCGAGCAACTGGAATGAAATTCGGCGCAACCGAGTCCGATCGGCGAAAATCGCAGATTGCTCGCCCAGTGCGGCGTCGATCGCGAGATTCAGCGGGCCGAGCTCCCGCGTGAGCGAAACACGCGTGTCCCGGCTCGCGCGCGCATCCTGGCCCGACGCAATGTCAGCCGAAAAGCCGGCGAGCAGCGTTGCCGAAATCCTGGCGATCAGTGCGGCGAGCTGCCGGCGGGCCGCCCCCATATCGCTGAGCATGGCGACCAGGCAGGCGGCACAGATGCCGATGCAGATCTCTCCGACTCGAACGATCGCCAGGAACGCAGCCGACGATGGGTCCGCCACCGTATCGGCGAAGATGATCGTGCTGGTGATGCCGGCCAGCGCCGCCGCATAGGCCGCCAAATTGCGCAGCAGCGTCGCGGCGACTGCACAAAGGCCACAGAACAGAGCCAGCAGCAGGAACAGCGGTCCCCGCTGCTGAGGAAACAGCGCAAGCAGCGAGACGAGGACCAGCGCGCCGATCGTCGAGCCGAGTGCACGGAAACGCCCCTTCTGGATCGATGCGCCGAGATTCGGCTGGCAAACGATTGCGGCCGTGGTCGCGGCCCAGAACGCATTCTGCAGCTCGAGATAGTAGGTGATGAACAATGCGAGGCAGACGGAGGCCGACAGGCGCAAACCGAACAGCAAGCGCGGCGCCAACACGCCGAGGCGCCGCACGGCCAGCCGCCCAAGTTCATACAAGAACGAGCGATCGCCGCGACCACTGTCGTAGGACAAACTCATGTGGAGCCATTACCTTGAATCGGATTGGGTCCACATGGATCCCGTCGCCAAAGACCTCCATCATACGATGGTTTGACGCTGCCCTCCTCGCCGGAGGCGACGTTGAATTCGCTTGATACAATCTATCCGCTATCTCACAAACCATGGCTTGCGTAGCCCGCCGTTCGAATTTGAATACCGTCGTAATAATTGGAAATGAACGCTTCGATCTTCCACGCAAATGGTTCGGTACGGCAACTAATTGCCGGTCAGCGAGGATGGAAAGATGAAGAAGCTTTTGATGTTGTCGGTCGTTGGTGCCAGCATGATGACCGCAAGCGCGGCCTCGGCGGCGTCGTACAAATGGTGCGTCGACTACGGGACTGCGGACAGCCTGGAATGCGAGTATCGGACGCTCGCCCAGTGCCGCGCCAGCGCATCGGATGTCGGCGGCGAATGCACCGTCAATCCACGCTTCCTGTTCGGCAAGACCAAAGCCGCACGCTGACTTATCGACCAGGCCATCCGGGAGCGCCGATCGACACCGGCGCTCCCGGATTATGACTCGAGCGAATCTGGCCTTCGTACAGCGCTCGCCTGCTCAATCCAGCAGGCCGAGGCGTAGCGACAGACAACACAGCTCTAATCGCCAGCTCTCACGTCGGATTCTTCCGGTGGGCTACCACCCCACGCCCTCTTACTGGGCCGAAGTCCAGGAGGGTTCGGCGGTGCCGACCAAGCCGTCTTGATGCGTCGTCTGCGGTGTCAGGGTTTCGCGCCATTTGGCGGGAGTCCCGCCGGTGAGTTTCTTGAACACGGTGGTGAAGTGTGCCTGGGTCTGAAACCCGACCTGAAGCGCGACCTGAATGATCGGCAGGTCAGTCTCCAGCAACAACTGCTTCGCCACCTCGATGCGTCGCCGCAGCAGATATTGATGGGGCCGCATCCCGGTTGCCCGCAGAAACAGTGCCGCAAAATGCATCCGGCTCAACCGCGCCGACGCCGCCATGTCGGCGAGTGTCACCTTTTCCCCGAGATGCGTCGTGACATAGTCGTGGACCAGTTTGAGGCGCCATTTCGGCAGCGCCGCGCCGGCCGCCGGCGACTGCTCCCGGGCGACGCCGGCCGCCCCCTCGATGCTGAGGCGCCGCACCACCGTGACAAGACGCACTGCGTCTGCATAAAGCGCGGAGAACTCCGAAGGATCGCGCTCGGCAGCCGCCAGCGCCTCCGATAGTCTGGCGACCACCGGATCCCGGTCCGCCGCGACTGCGTGACCATCGCCGGCAACGGCAC
>NZ_JBMDXE010000051.1:0-4496 GCF_048594845.1 Rhodopseudomonas sp.
CGGAATGACCATCATGCCCGAGCTGAAGCTCGGCTGGGGCTACGATCTGCGCGACACCACGCTGGTCAGCGAGGCTGCACTGCTCGATCAGCCGTTCCTGGTTCAGGGGGCTCAGCCCGGCCGCAACGCCGCATTGGTCAGTGCCAAGGTCTCCGGATGGCACACCGAAACGTTCCGGCTGTTCGCCGCCTATAACGGCGAGTACCGCAGCAATGCGACCAGCCATCAGGTCTCCGCCGGCGCGCGCGTCAGTTGGTGAGCGAGATCTTGTCGTCGCGCTGACGATTGCCGTTGCTGGCCGATTGAACCGTACGCCGTCGATGATGCATCTCCTCGTTCATGGAGACGCTTGGCCCTGTCGGGCGTTTCGGGATGACGCTTCGCGCTGTCGGAAACCGCCTGTCTAAAACCAATCGCCGAGGCGCTCGCGCCGCGTCGATGCGGTTCAGAACGGCAACTTAGTTCACGAGCCAGACGTTACGCGGCCATCTGCCTGACGCGGCAGTTGCGGGGGAGCTTCACCATCACGACGGTGCCGGCGCCGAGGGTCGAGCGCAGTCGCATAGAGCCGCCGTGGAGGGTGGTCAGCGACTTGGCGATGGCAAGACCCAGGCCCGAGCCGTGATAGCTCTTGGTGAGCTGGCTTTCGACCTGCTCGAACGGCTGGCCGAGGCGGCGCAATGATTGCGGGGCGATGCCGATGCCGGTGTCGGCGATCATCAGGACGATTGAGTCTCGCCGGGTCCGGCTGCGCACTTTCACCTGACCGCCATCGGGAGTGAACTTCACGGCGTTCGACAGCAGATTGATCAGGATCTGCTTGATCGCACGGCGGTCGGCGACGATCGGAATGCCGTCTTCGATCTCCGGCCGCAATTCAAGATGCTTGTTATGCGCGCGGCCGGCCACCACTTTCAGCGACTCGCCGAGCGTGCGGGCGAGGTCGAGTTCTTCCATTTCGAGCCGCATCCGGCCGGCTTCGATCTTCGACATGTCGAGAATGTCGTTGATCACCTCCAGCAGGTAATGCCCGCTGGTCATGATGTCGTGGCAGTATTCCTGATACTTCTCGGAGCCGAGCGAGCCGAACATTCCGCTGCCCATGATCTCCGAAAAACCGATAATGGCGTTGAGCGGTGTGCGGAGTTCGTGGCTCATATTTGCCAGGAACTTCGACTTGGTCTGATTGGCTTCCTCGGCGCGGGTCTTTTCCTCGGCGTACTTGCGCGCCAGATCGGCGAGTTCAATCGCCTGACGTTCCAGCTTCACCTGCGAGATCTTCAGATCGGCAACGGTGGCGCGCAGCCGCAGGTCGTTGTCGACCAGCTTCTGTTCGTGCGCCTTGATGCGGGTGATATCGGTACCGACCGCGACGTAGCCGCCGTCCTTGGTGCGACGCTCGCTGATGTGCAGCCAGCTGCCGTCGTCGAGCTGGGCCTCGAAGGTGCGGGCGCCCGGCGCCGAGCTGCCGACGTCGGTGAGTCGGGTGCGGATCTCCGGCATGCGGCCGACTTCGATCACCGTCTCGTAGGATGTGCCGGGCGCGACCGCGGAGTCGGGTAGCTTGTGCAGCCGCTGAAAGTGCGAGTTGCACAGCACCAGTCGGTTGTCGGCGTCCCACAGCACGAATGCCTCGGGGATCGTCTCAATCGCATCACGCAGCCGCAGGTCCGCCTCGACGGTGCGTTCGGCAAGACTCTTCTGCTCGGTGACGTCGACCGCGATGCCGATCAGGTGCTTGTTGTCGGTCAGCGTCTCCTGGCTGAGTTCGCAGCGCATGCGCAGCCAGATCCAGTGGCCTTTGGCATGGCGCATCCGGAAGCTGTGGTCGATGTGATCGGCGTTGCCGGTGATCAGCTTGTCGCCGATTGCGAACAAGTCGATGTCGTCGACGTTGACCAGAGCGTTGACCTCTCCGAACGTCAGAAGGTCGCTGCGGCTCTCGAGGCCGAGTAGTTCGAACATCGACCGGGACCAGAAGATCCGGCCACGCGACAGGTCCCAATCCCACAAGCCGCAGCGGCCGCGATTGAGCGCAGTGTCGATCCGGCTGCGCACCGCATCGTTGATCAGGTCGCCCTCGCGGGCGCGGGTCGACTGCCAGTGGAATGCGAAGCCGAGAATCAGCACGACGAAGCCGGTGGTCGCCGACAGCGTGATCTGCAAGGCGGTGTTGGAGCGCAGAAACGAACTCGTGTCTTCCTGGATGATGATGACCTGGCCCGGCAGGGATTTGACGATGTGCAGCGTCGCCAGCGCGGTTGCGCCGCTCGGCAAGACGATCTGGGAAACTGTGCCTTGCTGTGCGGAGCGAGTCAGCGGCGGAGCGGCGCTGATGATCTCCAGAAATTTGTTTGCAGAGTGCGCGCTGTCATCGCCGGGCACGCGCGCCAGTATGCGTTGATCAATTCCGGTGACGATGACGTGCCGACCGGCGGCGATCCCCCAAGACGGAATCAGCGCGGGCAACAGATTCTGCAGGCGCTCGACCGATGCGGGACGGTCGAGTCGGACCACGCCGATGTGCTCGAGGCGTTCGGCAAGCAGATCGGCGAGCGCGCACAGGTCGCGATTGAGCGCTGAGTTCTTCTGACGCGTCTGATCGACGACCTGCACGGCGGCGCCGAAGCAAATCGTCACGAGGAATGCGATGATCAGGATCGGGACGGCGCGGCGGAGCACCGGCTCGGCCGTCAACAGCCGATGGTAGGCCGGTTTAGCGATCGACTGCGCCAATCCTTTGATCGAATCGGATTGAACGCAGGCGCTCGCCGCCTGCACGCGCGCCATACCGTGGCCCCCACCAAATGTCCGTCAGCACCCCGTTCAAACGACTATTCGTCGTTCGAATCATGAGGATGATTTGAATCCACTTTTGGGGGGCTGTCGAGAGTCAACGATTCGACCGATCGGAAAATTTCTTATCCAAAGATGAATCGCGCTCTCATTTGTCCGTGAGGTGAGTCCGAACCGAGAACGGAGACTCGTATTTCACGCAGGTTCGTACGCTAGTCGGCATTCGGCGGTTCGGCGTGACTGATGACACGCTTCACGCTTGGAAACGCGCGGCGTAGTCGCCGCTCGATCTTGTCGACCTGCTCGTGCACCGCGATGACGCTGAGTGTCGGCGCGGCGTAGCAATGGAAGTTGACGATCTCACCGGCCTCGGTGTCGCGCACCCGGACGTTGTGAATGTGATGGATAGGGCTGTCCTTGGCGAAGTCGATCAGAGAGACACGGATCTGCTCGGTGCGCTGCGGCGGAGCGTCGGCGCCTTGCGGCATGTCCGGCTCCAGCGGCTCGATGTGAGTGTCGACCTCGACGTCGGTGCCGAACTCGTCACGGATCTGGCGCTCGAGTTCGTGCGCGATGTCGTGAGCTTCGATCAACGGCATATCGGCGTCGACCTCGAGGTCGATGCTGACGGTGATCTTGCAGCCGAGATCGTGCACAGTGACGTGGTGGATGGCGAGACCGGAGTTACGCGCGATCACCATGACGCGGTCGCGCACGGTTTCGTTGTTTCGCGCCACCGGGACAGCCGTGAAGGTGAGGTCGGCGTCTTCATAGACCTGCTTGAGGGCTTCGTCGGCGCGCCGCTTGATCTCGTCGATGCGGTCGATCGGATAGGTGCGCGGCACTTCGACCAGCGCGTCGATGAAATGTGTCGGGCCGACCATGCGGGCGCGCAGCCGCGGGATGCCGACCACGCCCGGCACGGCGCTGATCACGTCGCGCGCTTTGTCGGACACGCCTTCGGGCGCGCGGTCGAGCAGCGTCTGAATCGTCGAGCGGCCGAGCCGCAGGCCGAGGATCGAAATCATCACCGCGACGCCGATCGCAGCGGCGGCGTCGCCCCAGTGAAAGCCCATCGCCGACAGCGACAGGCCGGCGATCACCGCGAACGAGCCCAGCACGTCGGATGAGAAGTGCAGCGCGTCTGCGGCGAGCGCCTGGCTCTTCGTCGCGACCGCTGTCCGGTGCAGCGCCCAGGCACGCCAGGAGTTGACGACGATATCGACGCCGAGAATGCCGAAGGCGAGCCAGGAGAAGGCCGGCGGCGGCGCGCCTTCGCGCAGCCGGCTTGTGGCCTCGACCAGGATGCCGCCGGCCAGCACGTAGAGCAGGGCGATCACGCCGAGCGCCGACAGGCTCTCGATCTTGCCGTGGCCATAGTGGTGCGCGTCGTCGGCGGGGCGATCCGACACCCGCACGACCAGCCAGGTGATGATGGTGGCGACGAGGTCGATCGAGCTGTGCAACGCCTCGGAGATCAGCGCCAGCGAACCGATGGCGATGCCGATGGCGAATTTCGCCGCGGCCATGCTGGCGCTCGCCAGCACGGAGACCGCAGCCACACGCGATTTGGTGCTGGCGTAGTTAGTCATGGCGCGGGGTTTAGCAGCCCGCTCCCGCACAGAAAAGCCAAGGCAGGCAAAACGCGCTCGCAATTGCGCGAGGAGTGCAATTGCGAATTAGTCTTAGTTCAAACGTCC
>NZ_JBMDXE010000052.1:0-12431 GCF_048594845.1 Rhodopseudomonas sp.
CCGGCTGTATTGCCCGGCCACCGCGGCCGCGCCGGCCAAGAGAAAAGCCGCAGAGGCATGAGATGAAGATGCGCGACCTCATCGGCGGCGCAATCGCCGCGATCCTGCTCGGCGCCGGAGCCGCCTCCGCGGCCGGGCCGACGCTGACCGTCGTCCAGCAGACCATCGCCGATGAGAAGGCGGTGTTCGCCACCGTCGAAAGCATCAGCGTGGTGCCGGCGCGCGCGCGGATCGGTGGCACGGTGATCGCGCTGAAAGTCCGCGAGGGCGACAGTGTCAGCCGGGGGCAGGAGATCGCCACCATCGGTGACGACAAGCTGACGCTGCAGATAAATTCGCTCGACGCGCAGATCCAGGCGCTGCAGGCGCAGGCGAGCCAGGCGCAGATCGACTACGACCGCACTTCGGGCCTGGTCGAACGTGGCACGCTGCCGCGCACAAAGCTCGACGAGGCGCGCACCGCCCTCAACGTCGCCGAAAACAATTTGCGCGCCAAGACCGCCGAGCGCGCGGTGATCCAGCAGCAATTCAAGGAAGGCCAGGTGCTGGCGCCCGACGACGGCCGTGTGCTGAAGAAGATGATCACGGTCGGCTCGGTGGTGCTGCAGGGGGATCCGATCGTCACCGTGGCGCAGCAGCACTACAAGCTGCGGCTTCGGGTGCCGGAGCGGCACGCCCGCTTCCTCAAGGCGGGTGATAAAATCCGCGTCGACGGCACCGAATTCGGCGATCACACGGCCAAGTTCGGTACGATCGACCTGGTGTATCCGCAGATCGAGGACGGCCGCGTCGTCGCCGACGCCACCGTCGAGGGACTCGGCCAGTACTTCGTCGGAGACCGTCTGCGCGTGTGGATCTCCGGCGGCGAGCGGCCGGCGATCGTGATTCCGTCGCGCTACATCACCACGCAATTCGGCGTCGACTACGTACAGCTCGGCGAGCCCGGCAAGAGTGTCGCGGTGCCGGTGCAGCGCGGCCTCGACCATCCGACTCCCGCAATGCCCGACGGCCTGGAGATTCTCTCCGGCCTGCGCAATGGCGACAAGCTGGTGCAACCGTGAATCTCGGAATCTCAGGCCGCCTCACCAAGGCGACGATCCAGTCGCCGCTAACCCCGCTGTTCCTGCTGGCGGCCCTCGTCGTCGGACTGATCGCACTCGCCGTGATCCCGCGCGAGGAGGAGCCGCAGATCAGCGTGCCGATGGTCGATATCCGCGTCAACGCCGACGGCCTGCGCGGGCCGGACGCGGTCGAACTGGTGACCAAGCCGCTGGAAGCGATCGTCAAGGGCATCGACGGCGTCGAGCACGTCTACAGCCAGACCGAGGACGACCGCGTCATGGTCACGGCGCGCTTCCTGGTCGGCACCAATGCGGACGACGCGATCCTGCGTGTGCACGCCAAGCTGCGCGCCAATCTCGACAGCATCCCGGTCGGCATTTCCGAGCCGCTGATCGTCGGCCGCGGCATCAACGACGTCGCCGTGACGGTCCTGACGCTGTCGCCGAAGCCCGAGGCCGCGGCGCGCTGGACCGACAAGGACCTCTACGAACTCGCCACCAAGCTGCGCTCCGAACTCACCAAGGTCGACAATATCGGCCTGACCTACGTGTCCGGCGGCGGCGGCCAGCAGATCCGGGTCGAGCCCGATCCGGAGAAGCTGTCGCTGTACGGGGTGACGCTGCAGCAGCTCGTCGCCAAGGTGAAGGACGCCAATCGCTCGTTCCAGGCCGGCAGCGTGCGCGACGCCGGCACGATGCGCAGCGTCTCGGCTGGCCAGACGCTGATGGGGATTCCGGATATCGGCCTGCTGCTGATCGCCACGCGTGACAACCGGCCGGTCTATGTCCGGGACGTCGCCGATGTGATCATCGGGCCGAACGCCGCCGAGCATCGCGTCTGGACCGACTCCAAGGACGGCGCCGGCAAGTGGGATCGCGTGCCCGCCGTCAGCCTCGCGCTCGCCAAGCGCGCCGGCGCCAACGCCGTCGTGGTCTCGCACGACATCCGCGAGCGGCTCGCGTCGCTGCAGAGCACGCTGATCCCGAACGATGTGGCCGTCACCATCACGCGCGACTACGGCGAGACCGCCAACGAGAAGGCCAACGAGCTGCTGTTCCATCTCGGCCTCGCCACGATCTCGATCGTGGTGCTGATCGCGATCGCGATCGGCTGGCGCGAGGCGGTGGTGACCGCGGTGGTGATCCCGACCACGATTTTGCTGACGCTCTTTGCCGCCAACCTGATGGGCTACACCATCAACCGCGTCAGCCTGTTCGCGCTCATTTTCTCGATCGGCATTCTGGTCGACGACGCCATCGTGGTGGTGGAGAACATCGCGCGGCATTGGGGCATGAAGGACGGCCGGCCGCGGCTGCAGGCCGCGATCGAAGCGGTGGCCGAAGTCGGCAACCCGACCGTGATCGCGACGCTGACGGTGATCGCCGCGCTGTTGCCGATGCTGTTCGTGTCGGGGCTGATGGGCCCGTATATGGCGCCGATCCCCGCCAATGCGTCGGCCGCGATGCTGTTCTCGTTCTTCGTCGCCATGGTGGTGGCGCCGTGGCTGATGCTGAAGCTGGCGCCGAAGCAGGGGGCGGTCGTGGCGTCGCATGACGACCATGACGAAGGCCGGCTCGGCCGGCTGTATCGCCGCATCGCCACGCCGATCGTCGCCAGCAAGCGCGCGTCCTGGATCTTCCTGCTCGGCGTCGGCGTCGCGACGCTGCTTTCGATGGTGTTGTTCTACACCAAGTCGGTGACGGTGAAGCTGTTGCCGTTCGACAACAAGAGCGAGATCGCCGTGATGGTGGATCTGCCCGAAGGCGCGACGCTGGAGGACACCGAGCGCACGCTGTTCGCCGCCGCCGATATCGCCCGCGGCCTGCCTGAAATCACTTCGGTGCAGAGCTACGCGGGCACGCCGGCGCCGTTCAATTTCAACGGCCTGGTGCGGCACTATTACTTGCGCGAGCGGCCCGAGCTCGGCGAACTGCAGGTCAACCTGAAAGAGCGCGGCGATCGCAGCCGCGCCAGCCACGCCATCGCGCTCGATCTGCGCGAGCGGCTGAAGGCGCTGAACGTGCCGCAGGGCGCCAGCATCAAGGTCGTCGAAGTGCCGCCGGGGCCCCCGGTGCAGGCGACGCTGCTGGCCGAGATCTACGGTCCCGACGCCGCGACGCGGCGCGCCGTCGCCGCCGAGGTCAAGGGCATCTTCCGGGACGTGCCGTTCATCGTCGATGTCGACGATTCGATCGGCGATCCGCGGCCGCGGTTGCGGCTGTCGATCGATCAGGATCGACTCGAATTCTTCGGCGTCGAGCAGAAGGACGTCTACGACACCATCGCCACGTTGTTCGGCGGCACCTCGATCGGCTACTCGTATCGCGGCGAGGACCGTAACCCGATCGAGATCGCGGTGCGGCTGCCGAAGCGCGACCTCGCCTGGACCGAGGCGCTGGCCTCGACGCCGGTGCCGGCCAACACGCTGCCCGGCAGCAAGACCGTGGTCGAGCTTGGCCAGCTTGTGAAGGCGGCCCGTGAGGTCGGCTCGCCGCTGATCTTCCGCCGTGACGGCCGCTTCGCCGACATGGTGATGGCCGAACTCGCCGGAAAATTCGAGGCGCCGCTGTACGGATTGCTCGAGGTGGACAAGCGGATCGAGGCGCACGATTGGGGCAAGCTGCCGAAGCCGGCGATCAGCCTGCACGGCCAGCCGACCGACGAGTCCAAGCCGACCGTGTTGTGGGACGGCGAATGGGAAATCACCTGGGTGACGTTCCGCGACATGGGCGCGGCGTTCGGCGCCGCGATCCTCGGCATCTACGTGCTGGTGGTGGCGCAGTTCAAAAGCTTCAAGCTGCCGTTGGTGATCCTGACGCCGATCCCGCTGACACTGATCGGCATCCTGATCGGCCACTGGCTGCTCGGCGCGCCATTCACCGCCACCTCGATGATCGGATTCATCGCGCTCGCCGGCATCATCGTGCGCAACTCGATCCTGCTGGTCGATTTCATCCGTCACTCCGGCGGCGAGGGCAAGACGTTGCGCGACGTCGTGCTGCAGGCCGGCGCGGTGCGCTTCAAGCCGATCCTGCTCACCGCGCTGGCGGCGATGATCGGTGCGGCGACGATCCTGCTCGACCCGATCTTCCAGGGCCTGGCGATCTCGCTGCTGTTCGGCCTGGCGTCGTCAACGCTGCTGACCGTGCTGGTGATCCCGGCGATCTACATCGCGCTGCGCGACGGTGGGGCGAAAGCGCCGCACTGACGTCAAAGTGATCGCATTTCCGGTCGATCCGGGGCACAACAGGCGCTCCGCAGACGATGATTGGAACCCGATGATGATCACCCGCCGTTCGGCCCTGTTGACCGCCCTGACGCTGCCGCCGGTGCTGGCCACGCGCGCCTGGGCCGCTCCTGCCGCGTCGGCGCCGGACGACAACGTGCTGTCGACCGAGGCGGTGCTGCGCGATCCGGATATCCCGGTCGCAGGCAATCCCGACGGCGACATCACCATCGTCGAATATTCGGATTATCGCTGCCCGTATTGCAAGAAGGTGGCGCCGGAACTGATGCAGGTCGTCAACGACGACGGCAAGGTACGGCTGGTGCTCAAGGATTGGCCGATCTTCGGCGGCATCTCGGTCGACGCCGCCAAGCTGGTGCTGGCCGCGAAGTATCAGGGCAAGTTTCTCGAAGCGCACAACGCGCTGATCGGCACCA
Organism: Rhodopseudomonas sp.; assembly: GCF_048594845.1. Lineage (GTDB taxonomy): Bacteria > Pseudomonadota > Alphaproteobacteria > Rhizobiales > Xanthobacteraceae > Rhodopseudomonas. The sequence continues at coordinate 4,726 of NZ_JBMDXE010000052.1, forward strand.
CCGCTAAGCTGACCGAGGGCGTGATGAACGACGCGCTCGGCAAAGGCGGCGTCGACGTCGCCCGCGCCGGCAAGGATCTCGAGACCAACAAGGACGCCATCGAGGCGATCCTCAAGCGCAACGACGCGCAGGCCCGCGCCTTCGGCTTCCAGGGCACCCCCGCCTTCATCGTCGGCCGCTTCCGCGTCCCCGGCGTGCTCGACGCCGCGATGTTCAAGCAGGCCATCAAGGACGCCCGCACCGCGGCGGCGCAGAAGAAGTAGTTCGGCCGTAAGCTCTTCGCGTTATTGCGACGCATGAAGCGATGAAGCAACCGGAAGCCGCGTGCATCGCGCTGGATTGCTTTGCAGGACCCTTCCTCGGGCGGCTCTCCGCCGGACTGTTGGCTCGCTTGATCTGGGTCATCCTTGTGCCGCTCACCACGCGCTAATCTGGCGCGTCGTGGCGCAGCAGCAGGATGACGATCATGCCCTGCAGGCGAAGCGCGGCCATCACGGTCGCGACGATGGCTTCTATGGGCTTGGCGGTTGTAGTCACGTCCGCCATGGCGGCACCGTGGCGCGCCGACGAGGGCAACACCCGCGGGTGGATGCTGATGTCGCCGCAGGAGCGGATCGAGCATCAGGCCCGCGTGCGTGGCTTCAGCGATTACGACACCTGCGAAGCCTATCGGGTCGAACATCACGACCTGATGGTGCGCCGGGCGCGCGAGCGCGGATTGGCGCTTCCGGACGAGCATTGGGATTTCTGCAGCCGCCTCAGGCGCGGCGCACGGCCGGAATAAGCCGATGACGCCCGCCGCATCGCGCCTGCGACGCTGGTCGATCCCGCTGCTCACGCTGGCGGTGCCGTTCGGCTTCGTTGCATGGGCATTTCCGGTCGGGCTGGCCTCGCTCCGCGCTGCCGGAATCGTGGCCGGCTGGCTCGGCTGCGGGCTGCTGTTGGTCAGCCTGCTGCTGATGCTGCGCGAACCCCGGCTCGCCGGCTGGCTCGGCGGGCTTGAGCGGATGTATCGCTGGCACCACGTTACTGGCGTGCTGGCTTATGTGCTGTTGCTGCTGCATCCGCTTGCGCTCGCAGCGAGCAATCTCGGCGCCTCGCCGGCGACCGCGTGGCAGACCCTGTCCCCGTCCAGCGAGAGCTGGCCGATCTGGTCGGGCTGGCTCGGCCTGCTGCTGCTGATGGCGGGGCTCGTAGCCACTTTTCTGTCGGGCATCCGTTACGACATCTGGCGGACGCTGCACGTGCTGCTCGGTGCCGGCGTGGTGATCGGGCTACTGCATCTGATCCTGCTCGGCATCGACGAGCCGGTGCTGCCGATCCTTGCGGCTGCGGCCGCGATTCTGGGCTGGCGCCTGGTGCGCGGCGATCTCGGTCTCGCGGCACGGCCCTACATCGTCGCGACGGCACGCGGCCTCACCGAGCACTCGGTCGAGATCGCCCTGCGGCCACTGGCGGAGCCCGCGAGATTGACTCCGGGACAATTCGTGCTGGTGGAGTTCGGCAATGGCCCGGCCTACCGCGGCTGCGGCGAATTTCATCCATTCACCGTGAGCTCGCTGGGCCGCGACGGCACGCTCCATCTCGCCGTGAAGGCGCTCGGCGATTGTACGCGCAGGATGCTGTCGATCGCACCGGGCGTCGGGGCGCGGGTGATCGGCGGGTTCGGTGGTCCGCTGGGCGAGACCGCCGCGGCGCCGCAGCTTTGGATCGCCGGCGGCATTGGCGTGACGCCGTTCGTCGCCGTTCTCCATGACCATTCGCTGCGCCAGCCGACACGGCTGCTGTATCTCTACCGGAGCGAGGCCGATGCGATCTATCTGTCCGAGCTGCGAGCGATGGCGGCGTCGGATCCGCATCTGACGCTGCAGGCAATCGCGACCGGCGATGAGCCGCCCGACCTCGACGGCTTGCTGCCGGAGGCCGGCGCACTCACCGGGGTCGAGTGCTGTCTGTGCGGTCCGCCCGGTCTGATCGCAGCAGCGCAACGGGCGCTCGCCGCGCGCGGCGTCGCGGCTCGGCACATCCACTTCGAAAACTTCGAGTTCAGATGATGCGTACCTTGTATTTCGTCTCGACTGCTTTGTTCTGGGTCGCCGTGCTCGGCTTCTGGGCCGGCAGCGCGTGGACGCCGGGGACCCGCGAACCCGCCGTTGCGGCGGAACGCGAGGTGGCGGCCGCCGAACTTGCCCGTCACGCCACGCCTGCCGATTGCTGGATGGCAATCCGCGGCGCTGTCTACGATCTCACCAGCTATCTGCCCGATCATCCGTCCCGGCCGCAGATCATCGAACCGTGGTGCGGCAAGGAAGCCACTGAGGCTTACAACACCAAGACCAAGGGGCGGTCGCATTCAGGCGAAGCCGACGCGCTGCTGCCAAAATACCGGATAGGCAGCTTTGCGCCGGCTAGATGAGAGTGATTAGCAGCTACTCGCCTCGCACCCTTGCGATGTTGCGGCCGCGGCCGAGTGTCAGCATTCTGTCAGCCGGTCCGGCCTAGGGACATTGCGGTAGCGGCGGCTGCGGGGGGCCGGCGCGCTGTCGGCCTTTGGCCGGCCGGTCCGCGACATCGAAGAGCCACCATGCTCCGCAATTTCACCGTATCCATCGTCTGTCTGGCCGCGCTGCTCGCCGCCGGCGCCGCGCGCGCAGGGGACGAACTGGCGATCTCGGCCGTGCAGGCCGAGCGGGTCGGGATCGAAACCTCGCCGCTGGAGCAGCAGCCGGCGCCGGCCGGGCTCAGCTTCCCGGGCAGGATCACCGTGCCGCCGGATCGTACCCGGCTGATGAACGCCCAGCTCGGCGGCCGCATCGAGCGCCTGCTGGTGCGCACCGACGACATGGTCAAGGCCGGCGACGTCCTCGCCGAAATCCAGAGCCCGGCGCTGGCGAGCGCGCAGGGCGAGTTTCTGGTCGCCTACAACAAGGAGCGGCTGCTCAAGACAAATCTCGACCGCGAGGAGCAGCTTGCGCCCTATGGCGCGGTGCCGAAAAAGCAGGTGATCGTCACCCAGAGCGAATACGACCAGGCCCGCGCCACCGCCGCCGAGCGCCGCGCCGCGCTGCTGCATGTCGGCATGACCGAGGCGGCGATCGACAAGCTGACGACCACCCAGAAGCTCGATCCGAAGCTGACGCTGACCGCGCCCATCGACGGCGTGGTGCTCGAGAGCGCGACGATGCCGGGCCAGACCGTCGAGGCGCTGGCGCTGGTATTCAAGCTGGCGCAGCTGTCGCCGCTGTGGGCCGAGGTGCAGGTGCCGGCGCTGCGTGCCGAGGACTTTGCGGTCGGCGCCCGCGTCACGCTGAAGGGCCACGACTGCGTCGGCCGCGTGGTGTCGGTCGGCTCGAGCGTCGAGCCGACCTCGCAAACCGTGATCGTGCGGGCGCAGTTCGACGATCCGGACACCGACCTGCGGCCCGGCCAGATGATCGAAGCGCAGGTTGCATCCACCACCACCGGCAAGGCCGAATGGCGGGTGCGGACCGGCGCGATGGTCCGGCGCGGACCCGAAGCCTATGTGTTTGTGCAGACCGATTCCGGCTTCGTCGCGCGCCCGGTGAAGGTGCGCGAGGAACTGCCGGCCTTTGCAGTGGTCAGCGGCAGCTTCCGCGGCGACGAGCGCATCGCGGTGCGCGGCGTCGCGGCGCTGAAGGGCGCCTGGCAGGGGCTCGGCGGGGTCGAGTAAATGCTCGCGCGTCTGGTCGAGTTCTCGCTCGCGCACCGCCTGCTGGTGGTGCTCGCCACGCTGCTGCTGATCGGCGCCGGCATCGTCGCGGTGCGCGGCCTGCCGATCGACGCCTTCCCGGACGTCTCGCCGGTGCAGGTCAAGATCATCATGAAGGCGCCGGGCATGACGCCCGAGGAAGTCGAGACGCGGGTGACGATGCCGCTCGAGCTCGAAATGCTCGGCATCCCCAACAAGACCATCCTGCGCTCGACCACCAAATACGGCCTCGCCGACGTCACCATCGATTTCAGCGACGGCTCCGACATCTATTGGGCGCGCAACCAGGTCGCCGAGCGGCTCGCTTCGGCGATGAAGGACATGCCGGACGGCCTCTCCGGCGGTCTCGCCCCGATCACCACGCCGCTCGGCGAGATGTTCATGTTCACCATCGAGGGCGGCGACCTGTCGCTGGCCGAGCGCCGTACGCTGCTCGACTGGACCATCCGCCCGGCGCTGCGCACGCTGCCCGGCGTCGCCGACGTCAACTCGCTCGGCGGTTATGTGCGTAGCTTCGAGATCATTCCCGACAATCTCGCGATGGCGGCGCGCGGCATTTCGATCGACACGCTGCAGAAGGCCGTCAAGGCCAACAACCGCAACGGCGGCGCCGGCCGCCTCACCGCCGGCGAAGAGGTGCTGCTGGTCCGCGTCGACGGCCAGGTGCGCACGCTCGACGATCTGCGCAACATCGTGCTGGCCTCGCGCGACGGCGGCATGGTGCGGGTGCGCGACGTCGCGGAGGTGAGGATCGGAAGTATCACCCGCGCTGGCGCGGTGACGCGCGACGGGCAGGGCGAAGCGGTGCAGGGCCTGGTGCTCGGCCTGCGCGGCGCCAATGCGCGCGACGTCGTCGAGGCGGTGAAGACCAAATTCGCCGAGCTGCAGCCGACGCTGCCAAAGGGCGTCGTGCTCAACGTGTTCTACGACCGCGGCGATCTGGTCGGCCGCGCCATCCATACCGTGTCGAAGTCGCTGATCGAAGCCGTCGTGCTGGTGATCGTGCTGCTGATCCTGTTCCTCGGCGACTGGCGCGCCGCCTTGGTGGTGGCGCTGACGTTGCCGCTGTCGGCGCTCGCCACCTTCGAGCTGATGCGCTCGGCCGGCATGTCGGCCAACCTCATGAGCCTCGGCGGCCTCGCGGTGGCGATCGGCATGCTGATCGACGCCGCCGTCGTCGTGGTCGAGAACATCGTCTCGCATCTGGCGCACGACCGCCACGCCGCGCATGTGCCGCTGCTGCACCGGATCTATCAGGCGCTGCGCGAAGTCGTCGTGCCGGTCACCTCCGGCATCGTCATCATCGTCATCGTGTTCCTGCCGCTGCTGACGCTGCAGGGGCTGGAAGGCAAGCTGTTCATCCCGGTGGCGATGACCATCGTGTTCGCGCTCGGCTCGTCGCTGCTGCTGGCGCTGACGGTGATCCCGGTGCTGGCCTCGCTGCTGCTGAAGACCTCCGGCCATGGCGACACCTGGCTGGTGCGTAAGATCAGCGCCGGCTACACGCCCGTGCTGCGCTTCGCGCTGCGCCGCGAGAAGACGGTGCTGGCAGTCGCGGTCGTCGCGCTGGTCGCCACCGTGTTCGCCTACGGCCAGCTCGGCAAGATCTTCATGCCGACGATGGAGGAGGGCACGCCGATCGTCAGCGTCGAGAAGCTGCCCTCGATCAGCCTGGAGGAAAGCGTCGACCTCGATCTCAAGATCCAGCGCGCGGTGATGAGGACGGTGCCTGAAGTCACCAGCATCGTCGCCCGCGTAGGCTCGGACGAAATCGGCCTCGATCCGATGGGCCTGAACCAGACCGATACGTACGTGATCCTCAAGCCCGAGGCGGAATGGCGCCGGCCGCACGACAAGGAGTGGCTGCTCGGCGAGATCCGCAAGGCGCTCGGCGAATTCCCCGGCATCGGTTTCAGCTTCACCCAGCCGATCGAGATGCGGGTGCAGGAGATGATCATCGGCGCCCGCGGCGACGTGGTGGCGAAGATTTTCGGCACCGACATCCCGACGCTCAACCGTCTCGCCGAGCAGATCACCGCGACGCTCAAGACACTGAAGGGCGCCGAGGACGTCCGCACCACGCTGAACAAGGGCTTCGAGTACTACAGCGTCAAGATCGACCGGCTGCAGGCCGGCCGGCTCGGGCTCGACGTCGATCAGCTCACCGAGGCGCTGCGCGCGCAGATCGAGGGCGAGCCGGTCGGCATCGTGGTCGAGGAGGGCCGCCGCACACCGATCACCATCCGCGGTAGCGAGGCGCTGCGCGAGTCGCCGGCGCGGCTGTCGGGTGTGAGCTTGGTCCTCGCAGGCGGCCAATCGGTGCCGCTCACCAACGTCGCGAAGCTGGAGCGGATCGACGGGCCGGTGAAGATCGATCGCGAAAACGGCAAGCGGCTGGCGCTGGTGATGAGCAACGTCAACGGCCGCGACCTGGTCGGCTTCGTCGATGAGGCCAAGGCAGCGGTCGCGGCGCACGTCAAGCTGCCGGAAGGTTACAGCATCGTCTGGGGCGGCCAGTTCGAGAACCAGCAGCGCGCCGCGGCCCGGCTCGGCATCGTCGTGCCGATTGCTTTGGCTCTGGTGTTCCTGCTGCTATTCACCACCTTCGTGTCGCTGCGGCAGTCGCTCTTGGTGTTCGTCAACATCCCGTTCGCGCTGGTCGGCGGCGTGTTCAGCCTGCTGATCTCCGGCGAGTATCTGTCGGTGCCGGCCTCGGTCGGCTTCATCGCGCTGCTCGGCATCGCGGTGCTAAATGGTCTGGTGCTGGTGAGTTACTTCAACACGCTGCGCAATCAGGGGCTGCCGCCGGATGAGATCGTGATGCTCGGTGCCCAGCGCCGGCTGCGGCCGATCCTGCTCACTGCCAGCATCACGGCGTTCGGCCTGGTGCCGCTGCTCTACGCCACCGGACCCGGCGCCGACGTGCAGCGTCCGCTCGCCGTGGTGGTGATCGGCGGCCTCGTCAGTTCGACGCTGCTGACGCTCGTCATCCTGCCGGTGCTGTATCGCCGCTTCGGCATCGCGGCGGAGGGTAGGTCATGAGCCTCGTGGTGCTGACCCTGATCGCGCCGACGGCGCTGAAGGAAGAGCTGGTCGCCGCGATGCTGGCGCATCCGCCCACCGCCGAGGCCGGCTTCGTTGCGCGCGAGGTCGAAGGCTACGGCCACAATGTCGATTTCGACAGCGTAGTCGAGCAGGTCCGCGGCCACACGCTCGCGGTCGAGATCGTGGTGGGACTGCCGGAAGAGGAAGCGCGGGCATTGCTCGACGCGCTGGCCGATGAACTGCCGGGCCGCGGCATCGTCTGGCGCATGATCGCGGCGAGCGCCGGTGCGCTGGAACGCGGTCCGTCGCAATAGCCGCAACGCGATATATATTCGTCTGGACGAATATATATTGATCGCCTAAGCACGATCTGGATGTTGGAGCCGCGGCTCGCGTGGTATGTGTGTGGCTTCGCTCCAACGATCGTAGCAGGAGAAACGTGCATGACCGCCAGCGTGAAACAATTGCTCGAAGCCGCTCATGCGGTGGTGCCACGGATCAGCGCCGAGCAGGCTGAAGACATGGTCAAGCAGGGCGCGGTGGTGATCGACGTGCGCGACGCGCCGGAGGTCGAGACCACCGGCAAGATCGACGGCGCGCTGCACATCTCGCGCGGCATGCTGGAATTCCGCGCCGATCCGGACTCGCCGTTTCACGACAAGCGGCTGAGCAAGGACAAGCCGGTGATCGTGTATTGCGCCTCCGGCGGCCGCGCCGCGCTCGCCGCCAAGGTGCTGAACGACTTCGGCTACACCGCCTACAACCTTGGCGGCTTCAAGGAATGGGCCGACAACGGCGGCGCCGTCGACAAGCCGATCGACCGCGGGATGTGAGCACCAGGACGACTCTAGCCGCAATCACGGTGTCCTCTCTCCCCTCCCCCTTGCGGGGAGGGGTCGGGGGTGGGGGTCCCCAGGGACTGCGCCCGCGT
>NZ_JBMDXE010000053.1:0-4737 GCF_048594845.1 Rhodopseudomonas sp.
CGAGCCGCAGCTTCACCGAGTCCATCGTCAGCATGCGGTTGATCGAGAAGTGGCGGCCGACGTCGCGCAGCATCTCGATGTAGTTCAGCTTGGTCAGCCACTCGGCGTTGTCGGCCATCACCGCGTCGCTGGCGCCGTCGCCGAAGGTGATGAACTTCGAGAACGTGCCCTTGATCGATTCCTTGTTGGCGTCGATCTGCTCGTAGGTGAGGATCTTGCGGGTCTCGTCGCGGCCCGACGGATCGCCGACGCGGGTGGTGCCTCCGCCCATCAGCGCGATCGGCTTGTTGCCGGTCGCCTGCAGCCAATGCAGCATCATGATCGAGAGCAGGTGGCCGACATGCAGCGATGCGGCGGTGCAGTCGTAACCCACATAGGCTACCACCTCGCGTTTCGCGGCGAGCGCGTCGAGCGAGTCCGGGTCGGAAATCTGATGAATGAAGCCCCGCTGCTGGAGCACATTCATAAAATCTGACTTAAAGGCGGCCATCTCTATCGATCTCTGATCACTGATCCTTCACGTTCGGCGCAGATCGCTCTGAACGTGGTGCAGGAAGGTCTTTCAGGCGGGTTACCGTGTGGCATTATAAGAACTGCGTGTTTGACACAAGTTGGACCTTCCGCAGCGCTGAGAAAGGCGCAGGGCCATGATGTTGACGGCGATCGGACTGATGAGCGGGACCTCGCTGGACGGGGTCGACGTCGCCTTGATCAAGACCGATGGGCGGCGTGTCGCCGCACTCGGGCCATCCAGTTATCGGCCTTACACCGAGGCGGAGCGCGGCCTGCTGCGGCAGGCGCTGGCAGAGGCGACGCAACTCGAGCGGCGCGAGGCGCGGCCTGGCGTTCTCGCCGAGGCCGAGCGCGTGGTGACGATTGCCCATGCCGAGGCGGTGGCGGCGTTCACCGCCCAACACGGCATCGACAAGGATGCGGTCGATCTGGTCGGCTTCCACGGCCAGACCGTGCTGCATCGGCCGGCTTCGAAGCTGACGGTGCAGATCGGCGATGCACAGGCGCTCGCCAAAGCGATCCGAATTCCCGTCGTGTACGATTTCCGCGCGGCCGACGTGGCGTCGGGTGGGCAGGGAGCTCCCTTCGTACCGGTCTATCACCGGGCGCTGGCGCAATCGCTTGGGCGCGACGGTCCGGTGCTGGTGGTGAACATCGGCGGGGTGTCCAACGTCACCTATATCGACGGCCACGACACGCTGATCGCCTGCGATACCGGGCCCGGAAATGCACTGCTCGACGATTTCGTGTTCCGGACCATCGGCAAGGCATTCGATGGCGAGGGCAAACTGGCTGCGCAGGGCGCCATCGATGAGGCTTGGCTGTCGCGGGCACTGCAGCATCCGTTCTTCGCCAAGCCGGCACCCAAATCGCTGGACCGCAACGACTTCGCTGGACTGACGCCGGGCGATTGGTCCGCCTCGGACGGCGCTGCAACGCTGACGGCGTTCACCGCCGCGGCGATCGCAGCGATTGTGCCGCAGCTGCCGAAGCCGCCGCACAGCGTCGTCATCACGGGCGGTGGTGCCCGCAACCTGACGATGATGCGCATGCTGCGCGAACGTCTGGCGCCGGCGCAGGTCGAGAGCGCCGATGCGCTCGGCTGGTCGGCGGATGCGATGGAGGCGCAGGCCTTCGGTTTTCTCGCCGCCCGCGGTCTGAAGGGGCTGCCGCTGAGTTATCCCGCTACCACCGGCGTCGCGTTCCCGATGACCGGCGGGCTGATTGCGCGGCCGTAGCCGCGCGGTCACTCAGCGGACGTTGGCGAGCCGCATGTCGAGATAGGAGGTCACCGTTTCCATCAGCGGCTCCATCTTGTCTTCGAAGAAGTGGTTGGCGCCGGGGATGGTCTGCTGGTCGATGACGATGCCCTTCTGGGTCTTCAGCTTTTCCACCAGGGTGTTGACGTCCTTGGCCGGGGCCACGATGTCCTTTTCGCCGTGGACGATCAGGCCGGACGACGGGCAGGGCGCCAGGAACGAGAAATCGTAGCGGTTCGGTTCCGGCGCGATCGAGATGAAGCCCTCGACCTCGGGACGACGCATCAGCAGCTGCATGCCGATCCAGGCGCCGAACGAGAAGCCGGCGACCCAGCAGGCACGCGCTTCTGGGTTGATGGTCTGGGCCCAATCGAGCGCCGAGGCGGCATCGGAGAGCTCGCCGGTGCCATGATCGAACGAGCCCTGGCTGCGGCCGACGCCGCGGAAATTGAAGCGCAGCACCGAGAAACCACGGGCCACGAAGGCGTAATACACCTGATAGACGATCGGATGATTCATGTTGCCGCGGAACTGCGGGTGCGGGTGCAGCACCATCGCGATCGGGGCGTTCTTCTGCTTGGCGGGGTGATAGCGGCCTTCGAGGCGGCCCGCCGGACCGGTGAAAATGACTTCAGGCATCAGCGATCCTTGGTAGACATCTTGGCATTCGGCCTGGCGCGTCGAGCGCGCGGCGGTCTTGCACAGCGACGGCCGCCAAAACCCGTCGCGCGGGTCTGACAAATGGCCGTATGAACGGGGAGTTGCGTTCTAGCATAGGGCGCAGGGCCAAATGCAAGCATATTGAACACGAACAGGATTTCGGATGCGGGTATTGCGACACCCGATGTGGGAAACGGAACAAAGGAAGCGTGCCGCGTGACGTCGGAGCGGGTCTACCTCGACTGGAATGCGACCACGCCGCTGCGGACCGAAGCGCGCGCAGCCATGGTGGCGGCGCTGGAGCTGACCGGCAACCCGTCGTCGATTCATGCGGAAGGACGGGCGGCGCGGGGGCTCGTCGAGCAGGCGCGCACGGCAGTGGCCGGTGCTGTCGGCGCAGCGCCGCGAGATGTCGTGTTTACCTCCGGCGGCACCGAGGCGATCACGCTGGCGCTCACGCCAGGACTCCGGATCGGTTCCAAACCTGCTGAGCGGCTGCTGGTTTCAGCGGTCGAGCACGCCGCGGTGCTGAGCGGCGGACGGTTTGCTCCGGCGCAGGTCGAAGTTGTTGAAGTGACGCGCGAAGGCGTGCTGAACTTCGATCACCTGCGACAGCTTCTCGCCAGCGGGCCGCCGGCATTGCTGTCCCTCATGCTCGCCAACAACGAGACCGGCGCGCTGCAACCAGTTGCGGAGGCAGCCGAAATCGTCCATGCGGCGGGCGGCTTGGTGCACGTCGATGCAATTCAGGCATTCGGCAAGGTTCCATTCCAGATCAAGGGGTTGGGCGCCGATCTTCTCTCGCTGTCTGCACACAAGATCGGTGGCCCCAAAGGTGTCGGGGCGCTGGTGTTTGGATCTGACGTGCAGGGAGCGGAGCCGGTATTGCGCGGCGGCGGGCAGGAGCTCGGGCGGCGGGCGGGGACCGAGAATGTCGCGGGCATCGCCGGCTTCGGTGCGGCGGTCGCGGCGACCATGCCAACGATTATCGCTGACATGAAGCGGGTCGAAAGCCTGCGGAATCGTCTTGAGGCAAACCTGAGGCAGACCGCTGGGAGCGTCATTTTTTGCGAATCGGTCGCAAGACTTCCAAACACGACGCTGTTCGCGGTGCCGGGGCTGCGCGCCGAGACCGCAGTGATCGGTTTCGACCTCGCCGGGGTCGCAGTGTCGTCCGGATCGGCCTGCTCGTCGGGCAAGGTTCAACCCTCGCACGTGCTGCAGGCGATGGGATGCGGTCCGGAACTTGCACAGTCAGCGATACGCATCAGTCTCGGCTGGTCGAGTAGCGAATCCGACATCGACGCGTGCCTAAATGCTTGGAAAAGGCTCGCCGGCAACTTAACTAAGAGAGATCATGAAACAGTGCCAGAACGGTTCTAAGAGGGTTTCATCCCGCGTCGGATCGTGTAAGCATGTTCCAGCAGATCCACCGCGGTCCTTGAAACCGCGAGCGGAGGTTTAAATGGCTGCCGTCCAAGAGACCGTCGATCGGGTTCGCCAGATCGACGTCGATCAATATCGCTATGGATTCGAGACGCTGATCGAATCCGACAAGGCTCCGAAGGGGCTGTCGGAAGACATCGTCCGCTTCATCTCAGCAAAGAAGAACGAACCTGACTGGATGCTGCAGTGGCGGCTCGAGGCCTATCGTCGCTGGCTGACGATGACCGAGCCGACCTGGGCGCGGGTGAACTACCCCAAGATCGATTTCCAGGATCTCTATTACTACGCGGCGCCGAAGCCGAAGAAGACCGTCGGCTCGCTGGACGAGATCGATCCGGAAATCCTGAAGACTTACGAAAAGCTCGGCATCCCGCTGCGCGAAGTCGCCCTGCTCGAAGGCGTCGAGCCGGCGCCGGGCGGGCCGGACACGCCGAGCCGCAAGATCGCGGTCGATGCGGTGTTCGACTCGGTGTCGGTCGCGACCACGTTCCAGGCCGAGCTGAAGAAGGCCGGTGTGATCTTCATGCCGATCTCGGAAGCCATCAAAGAGCATCCGGAGCTGGTGAAGAAATATCTCGGCACGGTGGTGCCGACCTCGGACAATTTCTACGCGACGCTGAACTCCGCGGTGTTCTCGGACGGCTCGTTCGTCTACGTGCCGAAGGGCGTGCGTTGCCCGATGGAACTCTCGACCTACTTCCGCATCAATGCGGCCAATACCGGCCAGTTCGAGCGCACGCTGATCATCGCCGACAAGGGATCCTACGTCAGCTATCTCGAAGGCTGCACCGCGCCGCAGCGCGACGAGAACCAGCTGCACGCCGCGGTGGTCGAGCTGGTGACGCTCGACGACGCCGAG
>NZ_JBMDXE010000054.1:0-17655 GCF_048594845.1 Rhodopseudomonas sp.
GGTTTGTCGCCTCACTACTCGCGCTGGTGGCCAGCAATCGGCGCCGCCCCCCCCCCGGCGCGCGCCCTCCCCCGCTGGGGGGTGTGGGTTGGGGTGCGGGCGCCCCAGGCACGGCTTTAGTGTGCGGCGACTGAACGCGCAAACGGTCGTTACTTCTCAGCGTCCGCCTTCAGCGCGTCCGGCTTCGGCATCAGCACGATGTTGTAGCCGGAATCCACGTAGTGGGTTTCGCCGGTGACGCCGCCGGAGAGGTCCGACAACAGATACAGCGCCGAGCCGCCGAGTTCGTCCAGCGTCACGCCGCGGCCGAGCGGCGAGTGCTTCTCCATGAAGCCGAACATCGCGCGGGAATCACCGATGCCGGCGCCCGCCAGCGTCCGCACCGGGCCGGCCGACACCGCGTTGACGCGGATGCCCTTGGGGCCGAGGTCGCAGGCGAGATAGCGCACGCTGGCTTCCAGCGCGGCTTTCGCCAGACCCATCACGTTGTAGTTCGGCATCGCGCGTTCCGACGCGCCGAACGTCAGCGTGATCATCGCGCCGCCGTCCGGCATCAGCGCTGCGGCGCGCTTGGCGACCTCGGTAAACGAGAAGCAGGAGATCACCATGGTGCGCGAGAAGTTGGCGCGGCTGGTGTCGATGTACTCGCCGCGCAGCTCGTTCTTGTCGGAGAAGCCGATGGCGTGGATGACGAAGTCGAGCTTGCCCCACTTCTCTTTCAGCGTGTCGAACACCGCGTCGACGCTGGCGATGTCTTCGACGTCGCACGGAAGGACTAGATCGGAGTTCAGCGACTGCGCCAGCGGCTTGACGCGGCGCGCCAGCGCGTCGCCCTGATAGGTGAAGGCGATCTCGGCGCCGTGCGCGTGCAGCGTCTTGGCCATGCCCCAGGCGATCGAATGGTCGTTGGCGACCCCCATGATCAGCCCGCGCTTGCCCTGCATCAGTCCTTGCATTGTGGTCGCTCCCCTGTCCGTCATGCCCGGGCTCGTCCCGGGCATCCACGACCCGAGGCTGATCCGTGCTCTAAAACGTGGATGGCCGGGCCTTCGCCGCGCCCGCGCGGCTTCGTCCGCGCAGGCGGGACAAGCCCGGCCATGACGATTGTCTGATTACTTCGATTGTCCGGCATCAGCACGCCGGGCCCCGGCGATCACGCCTCCAGCCGCTTGAACACCAGCGTGGCGTTGGTGCCGCCGAAGCCGAACGAGTTCGACAGCACGGCGCCGATCTTGGCGTTGTCGATGCGCTTGCGCACGATCGGCATGTCGGCGAAGGCCGGGTCGAGTTCGGTGATGTGCGCGCTCTCGCAGATGAAGCCGTTCTGCATCATCAGCAGCGAGTAGATCGCTTCCTGCACGCCGGTGGCGCCGAGCGAATGGCCGGTCAGCGCCTTGGTGGCGGAGATCGGCGGGCACTTGTCCTCGTTGCCGAACACGTTGCGGATCGCGGTGATCTCCGGCGCATCGCCGGCCGGCGTCGAGGTCGCGTGCGGGTTGATGTAGTCGATCTTGATGCCGCCGGTGGTGGCCAGCGCCATCTGCATGCAGCGCTCGGCGCCTTCGCCCGACGGCGCCACCATGTCGTAGCCGTCAGAGGTCGCGCCGTAGCCGACGATCTCGCCATAAATCTTGGCGCCGCGCGCCTTGGCGTGTTCGAGCTCTTCCAGCACCAGCACGCCGGCGCCGCCGGCGATGACGAAGCCGTCGCGATTGACGTCGTAGGGCCGCGACGCGGTCGCCGGAGTGTCGTTGTACTTCGACGACATCGCGCCCATCGCGTCGAACAGCACCGACAGCGACCAGTCGAGTTCCTCGCAGCCGCCGGCGAACACGATGTCCTGCTTGCCCCACTGGATCAGCTCGTAGGCATTGCCGATGCAGTGCTTGGAAGTCGCGCAGGCCGAGCTGATTGTGTAGTTGACGCCCTTGATGCCGAACGGCGTGGCGAGCGTCGCCGAGGCGGTCGACGACATCGCCTTCGGCACCGCGAACGGGCCGACCCGCTTCGGACCCTTGGTCCGCGTGGTGTCGGCGGCTTCGACGATGGTGCGGGCGGAGGGACCGCCCGAGCCCATCACGATGCCGGTGCGCGGATTGGAGATGTCGCTCTCCTCCAGGCCTGAATCGGCCAGCGCCTGTTCCATCGCGACGTGGTTCCACGCCGCGCCTTCGCCGAGGAAGCGCATTGCGCGGCGGTCGACGACATCGGCCGGGTTGAGCGACGGAGCGCCCTGGACCTGCGAGCGGAACCCGAGTTCGGCGTGCTTCTCAGCGCGCGAAATGCCTGATTTGGCATCGTGCAGGCTGGCCAGAACTTCCTGGGTGTTGTTTCCGATCGACGAGACGATCCCCATCCCGGTGACAACAACGCGTCTCATATGATCGCCTCGTTCATTTCATGGTCGTTCGCGGTTATGGCACGGCAATATGGCCGGCACATGCAGCTAACCGCCGACGGGCTGAGCCGTTTGCTTGAACAGACCGACTTTCAGATCTTTCGCACGGTAGATGATCTCGTCGTCGGCCGAGAGCCACCCGTCTGCGATACCAAGCCACAGCTTGGACCGCATCACCCGCTTGATGTCGACATTGTAGACGACTTTGCTGATGTTCGGCAGCACCTGCCCGGTGACCTTTAGTTCCCCGAGGCCGAGCGCGCGGCCCGGACCCTCGCCGCCGACCCAGCCGAGAAAGAATCCGACCATCTGCCACATCGCATCGAGGCCGAGGCAGCCGGGCATCACCGGGTCGTTCTTGAAATGGCAGGCGAAGAACCAGAGTTCCGGATTGACGTCGAGTTCGGCGCGGATGTGGCCCTTGCCGAATTCGCCGCCATCCTCGGTGATGGTGGTGATGCGGTCGAACATCAGCATCGGCGGCAGCGGCAGCTGCGCATTGCCGGCGCCGAACAATTCGCCACGGCCGCAGGCCAGCAGGTCTTCATACTCGTAGCTGGAACGACGGTCCTGCATGCGGGCTTTGCCTTTGTCTTACGTTTTGCGACGGTCCGGGTTCACCGGCCGTGTCGCAGCACGTCCGGAGCACGCCTGTTCGTTATGCAACAAGCGGTCGCGCGGGTCTCTAACATAGGCATTGCAGCCGGCAAAGCGGCACCTCCGTATTCCTCCTTAAGTCAAACCTACGAATGGTTCTAGTTGCGAGGCGCTTGCACCCCCTTGGAATGCTTCCTATAATCACTCGACTGTGTAAAAAGGGACTGCCGCCGTGGACATCGGAGACCGTGCGACATATTCGCGTGAGGAAAGTGTGACGTCGGCGCATGCCGTCGAGCCGCACCTCAATGGCTGCCCGTGGCATGACGTCAACGAAATGCTGCAGTCGGTCGGCCTGCGCCCGACCCGGCAGCGCATGGCGCTGGGCTGGCTGCTGTTCGGCAAGGGCGACCGCCACCTGACGGCCGAAATGCTGTACGAAGAGGCCAGCCAGGCCAAGGTCCCGGTGTCGCTGGCGACCGTGTACAACACCTTGAACCAGCTCACCGAAGTCGGTCTGCTGCGCCAGGTCAGCGTCGACGGCACCAAGACCTATTTCGACACCAACGTCTCGGCGCACCAGCACTTCTATCTCGAGAACAACCACGAGCTGATCGACATTCCGGATCAGCACGTCGCGCTGCGCTCGACCCCGGAAGTGCCCGAAGGCTACGAAATCGCCCGCGTCGACGTGGTGGTCCGCATCCGCAAGAAGGCCTGATCGGCCAGAGAGCTGGCGCCTCCCGCGCGTCGCCCTCACCCCAACCCTCTCCCGCAAGCGGGAGAGGGAGCTCGCCCCATGCGCGGCGAGCACTATTGATTATCTCAGCCTCAGATTCGTCCACGACCTCTCCCCGCATCGCAGCCGGACTCCCTCTCCCGCTTGCGGGAGAGGGCTGGGGTGAGGGCGCCACGCGTCGCAGCCTTAGATACTTCGTCTGACGAGACCTCGCGCCGCACGCTCGCTCAGTTCACCTGCTCGTCGGCATACACGCCCCACAGCCGCTGCTTCTCGATCCAGCCGTCAAAACCCTGGCCGATGATCCGGCACCAGCTCGCGTCGCAGCGCTTGATCTGCGCCACCACGCCGGCCTGCAGCCGTGCCGCGACGGCGGCGCCGGTCGAGGCGCTTTCGTACAGCGTCGCCAGTTCGTCCTTGTCCTTCATGGTGACCACCGCGGTGCGGCGGCCGGACAATAGCGAGTGATACACCCAGCCCTCGGCGCCTTCGGAATCGCGCACCCGCCGCCAGTTCTCGAACTCGGCGGTGATTTCCACCGGCAGGCCGGCGCGGGTGTAGACCCAGGCGACATCGTTGTCCTTGGTAGGGCCGACCCGGACGTTGACGTGATCCGACTTGAGGCTGACATAGCGCGGCACCGGCAGCCCGCTGGCCGACAGCGGCGAGTCCTTCGCGGCGAGCACAGGCGCGTTGGCGCCTACTATCGCACCTGCGAACAACAACGCTGCAATCGGACTCTTCAGCTTCATCGGACACGCCCCTCAGTTTGGTGATCGTGCGCGTCGCTGGGGGGAAACCACAGCCGGATCTTCGGGTCCTTGTCTTGGCGCGGTCTTCTGCTAGAGAAGGCCGGAAGGCATCCGGTGACCCCAAGCTGGTGAAGGGACCGAACGGAAGGGACCCGCCCCTGCGGTCGCGCTGCAGCGGGAGTGTCGAACAGGTGGGTTAACGCGGACTAAACAGTCGCGCCAGACTCGTCAGAGAGCGTTTGAATGTCGGTTAAGAAAAAGCCTCTGGTCGTCGTCACCCGCAAGCTTCCGGACTCGATCGAAACCCGGATGCGCGAACTATTCGACGCGCGGCTCAATCTCGACGACGAGCCGATGTCGGCCGAGAAGCTCGCCGAAGCGGCGCGCACCGCCGACGTGTTGGTGCCGACCGTCACCGACACCATCACGGCCGACATGCTGAACCAGCCCGATTGTCAGCTCAAGCTGATCGCGCATTTCGGCAACGGCATCGACAATCTCGACGTCGCCGCCGCGCATGCCCGCGGCATCACCGTCACCAACACGCCGAAGGTGCTGACCGAAGACACCGCCGACATGACGATGGCGCTGATCCTCGCGGTGCCGCGGCGGATGATCGAAGGCGCCGCGCTGCTCACCGACGGCGGCGAATGGCCCGGCTGGTCGCCGACCTGGATGCTCGGCCGCCGGCTCGGCGGCAAGCGCCTCGGCATCATCGGCATGGGCCGCATCGGCCAGGCGGTGGCGCGGCGCGCCCGCGCCTTCGGGCTGCAGATCCATTATCACAACCGCAAGCCGGTGGCGCCGCGCATCGCCGACGAACTCGGCGCGACCTATTGGGATTCGCTCGACCAGATGCTGGCCCGGATGGACATCATCTCGGTGAACTGCCCGCACACGCCGGCGACCTTCCATCTGTTGTCGGCGCGCCGCCTCAAGCTGATCCGCAAGGACGCCTTCATCGTCAACACCGCGCGCGGCGAGGTGATCGACGAGGAGACGCTGACCAAGCTGATCGAGAGCGGCGACATCGCCGGCGCCGGCCTCGACGTCTACGAGCATGAGCCGGCGGTGAATCCGAAGCTGGTCCGCCTCGCCAAGCACGGCAAAGTCGTGCTGCTGCCCCACATGGGCTCGGCCACCATCGAGGGCCGCGTCGAGATGGGCGAGAAGGTGATCATCAACATCCGCACCTTCCTCGACAACCACAAGCCGCCGGACCGCGTGCTGCCGGGGATGCTGTAAGCTAACTGATTAGCGCAGCGCCCGCGTCGCCCTCACCCCAACCCTCTCCCGCAAGCGGGAGAGGGGGCTCGCCGCATGCGGGGCGAGGGTGATGGCTTATCTCTACCGTCGCTGATTGTGATCGAGTCCTCTCCCCGAGTCGCAGCCGGACTCCCTCTCCCGCGTGCGGGAGAGGGCTGGGGTGAGGCGCCCCAGGCAGTGAGTCTCGTCAGCCGACTCGCGCCTGTCCGCTCAGATCCGTAATCGTCGGCGCATCCCCGTTCAGCGGATTGCCCGGATCCCGCCCATAGCGCAGCGTCTCGAATCGCATCGCGCGGGCGTCGATCATCAGCAGCCGCCCCACCAGTCCCTCGCCGAAGCCGACGATCTCGCGGATCGCTTCGAGCGCCATCATCGAGCCGAGCGTGCCGGCGAGCGCGCCCATCACGCCGGCTTCCTCGCAGGCCGGCACCGTGCCGGGCGGCGGCGCTTCGGGAAACAGGCAGCGATAGGTCGGGTTCGGCTCGCCCGCCGCGTTGGTCTCGTGCGCCCGGATCGTGGTCAGCGAACCGTCGAACGGGCCGAGCGCTGCGGTGATCAGCGGCTTCTTCGCGAGGAAGCAGGCGTCCGCCACCAGATAGCGCGTCGAGAAATTGTCCGAGCCGTCGAGCACCAGGTCGCAGGCGCCGATCAGCTCCAGCGCATTCGCGGCGTTGATCCGCGTGGCATGCGGCACGACTTTCACATGCGGATTGAGCGCCGCGATCCGCGCCGCCGCGCTGTCGACCTTTCGCGCGCCGACATCCGGCGTGGCGTGGATGATCTGCCGCTGCAGATTCGACAGCGACACCACATCGTCGTCGACCACATCGAGCGTGCCGACCCCGGCCGCCGCCAGATACATCAGCACCGGCGCGCCGAGCCCGCCGGCGCCGACCACCAGCACCCGCGCCTTGCGCAGCGCCGCCTGTCCGGGCCCGCCGACCTCGCGCAGCACGATATGGCGGGCGTAGCGCTCCAGCTCCTCGGCACTCAGCATGATGGGGATGTGTCCTTTACTCTCGGTCTATCCACACACCCGCCGTCATCCTGAGGAGCCCCGGCGCAGCCGGGGCGTCTCGAAGGATGGGCCGCGCGGGCTGTGCTCGGCTCCGCATCCTTCGAGGCTCGCCCTTCGGGCGAGCGCCTCAGGATGACGGCGGCTGGATGTGTGGACGCTTCGAGGTTGCTGTCGAACCCGGCCACCGTTGTTTCCGACCAAGCATCTATGATTATCTGCGCCGAGCTCAACCACGGCGCGACGCGGGCGGAATTGTCATGAGATCGATGCTGGCTGCAACCCTGATGATGGCAAGCGCGACCGGCTTCGCCGCCGCGCAGACCGCGCCGACGCCCTCCGGCGCCGTGCCCGGAATCAAGCCCAAGCCTGTAACCACGACGCCGGTCGCCACCACGCCGGTGCGCCCGGCGTTGCAGACCCCGACGCAGACCGCCACCGCGATGGCACAGGGCGAACGGCAGGCGATCCAGTCGGATCTGGCCTGGACCGGCGACTACAACGGCGTCATCGACGGCCAGCCGTCCGACCGCATGGTGGCGGCCATCAAGGCCTTCCAGAAGGATCACGGCGCCAAGCAGACCGGCGTGCTCAATCCGCAGGAGCGCGCCCAGCTCGCCGAGGCGTCGCGCAAGCTGCAGGGCAATGTCGGCTGGAAGCTGGTCAGCGATCCAGTCACCGGCGCGCGACTCGGCATTCCGGCGAAGCTGGTGCCGCAGCAAACCTCCGACGCCAATGGCAGCAAATGGGCGTCCCCGACCGGCACCATCCAGGTCACGCTGGCGCGGCGCAAGGAAGCCGGCGTCACCATCGCCAAGCTAGCCGATCAGGAGAAGAAGGAGGCCGGCCGCCAGGTCAGCTACAGCGCGGTGAAGCCGGACTTCTTCGTGCTGTCCGGCCTGCAGGGCCAGAAGAAATTCTACATCCGCGGCGCCTTCAAGGACGCCGAGGTGCGCATCCTCACCATCCTCTACGATCAGGCCACCGAAGGCACGATGGAGCCGGTGGTGATCGTGATGTCGAGCGCGTTCAACCCGTTCCCGACCGGCGTGCTGGCCGGCCCACCGCCGCGCAAGAAGGTCGAATATTCGACCGGCGCGATCGTCAGCGACGACGGCGCCATCCTGGCCGACCGCGAGGCGGTCGATGCCTGCCTGTCGATCGTGGTCGCCGGCCACGGCAATGCCGACCTCGCCGCTACCGACAAGACCAATGATCTTGCGCTGCTGCGGATCTATGGCGCGCGCGGGTTGAAGCCTTTGGCGCTCAGTGCCGCGAAGGCGCCCGCCACGGTCGACCTCACCGGCATCGCCGATCCGCAAAGCCAGGGCGGCGGCGCCGCGGTGACCGTCGCCCGCGCCGGCGTCGCGCCGACGGGTAGTAACGGAGCCCTCGCGCTGTCGCCCCCGCCCGGCCTCGGCTTCTCCGGCGCCCCCGCGCGCGACACCGACGGCAAATTCGCCGGCATCACTCTGCTGCGCCCGCCGCAAGTCGCCGGCCCGGCGAACTCTGCCGTCGCGACCCAGGCCACGCTGGTCGACGCCGACACGGTGCGCAAATTTCTCGCCGGCGCGGGCGTCAGGCCAGCGACTGACACGAGCGCCGACTCCAAGGCCAGTGTCGTCCGCGTGATCTGCGTGCGGAAGTAATCAAAGCGGACTCACTGCCCGCGTCGCCCTCACCGCACCCCTCTCCCGCAAGCGGGAGAGGGAGCGCGCTGTGCCTGGGGCGACACATGGTTTCATTCACGCATTGTCAGAAATGGTACACATCACGTATCGCCCGCGGTTGTGCACATCATCACCCCGCGTGCAGCGCGCCCCCTCTCCCGCTTGCGGGAGAGGGCTGGGGTGAGGGCGCCCCAAGCACGGCGCTAATCACGTCCGAAAAGACCAGACCTCAGACGCTGATCGTTTCTTCAGCGCGCTCGGTGAACACGATGCGGTTGGAGAACGGGTCCGTCACCGTCATCGTCAATCCGCCCCAGGGCGGCGTCTCGAGGCCAGGGCGCAGATAGTTGTAGCCCTTGGCGGTGAGTTCCGCATGATAGTCGCGCAGGCCTGTGGCGTCGATCAGCAGCTTCGCGCCCGGCGAGCAGTCGCCATGGTGTTCGCTGAGATGCAGCACCGCGTCGTCGCGCGACACCTGCATGTACAGCGGTAGGTCCGGCTCGAAGCGATGCTCCCAGTCGAGCCGGAAGCCGAGATAATCGAGATAGAATTCGCGCGCCTTGGCGATATCGAAGATTCGTAGCACCGGCGTGGTTCGTGAGAGGCGGCTCGGCATGGTCGGTCCGTTGTGAGGCGTGCCCTTGCGCCTGCACTATCGCCGCTTTGCGGCGTCACCACGGCGCGCGCTTTTGGTTGTTTGCGAAGTAACAACACCGAGCTCAGTCCCCGCGTCGCCCTCACCCCACCCCTCTCCCGCAAGCGGGAGAGGGAGCCGGCCGAAAGCGGGGCGAGGGATGCGGAGACGCTCTGATGCCGGAGACCTTGATGAACAACTTAACCCCGCGCCGCACCGCGCCCCCTCCCCGGCTTGCGGGAGAGGGTTGGGGTGAGGGCGCCCCGAGCACGGCGCTAGTTACTTCACGCAACTACTTCTGGCACACCGAACACCAGAACGTCGACCGCCCGTTCTGCACGAAACGCTTCACCGTGCCGTTGCAGCCGTCCGTCCGGCAGCGTTCGTCCTCGCGGTCGTACACCGCGAAAGAGTGCTGGAAGTAACCGAGCTCGCCTGACGTCTGGCGGTGGTCGCGCAGGGAGGAGCCGCCGGCCTTGATGGCGTCGGTGAGCACGGCGCGGATCGACTCCGTGAGGCGCAGTGCGCGATCGGTGGGCGCGGTTTTGCGGTCGGCCAGCGTCGCGGCCTTGCGCTTCGGCGACAGATGCGCGCGCCACAGCGCCTCGCACACATAGATGTTGCCGAGGCCTGCGACGACGCGCTGGTCGAGCAGCGCGGCCTTGAGGCTGGTCTGCTTGCCGGCGCAGGCCTTGGCCAGCATCGCGGCGTCGAAGGCGTTGCCGAGCGGCTCGGGGCCGAGGCCCTTGAGGTGCGGCTCGTCGTCGATGGCGGCGCGCGGGAAAATCTTCATGAAGCCGAAGCGGCGCGGATCGTTGAAGATTACCCGGGCGCCGCTCGACATCTCGAACACCACGTGGTCGTGGGTGCGGTCCTCGCTGCGCGGGTGATGAAACTCGCCCGGCGTCGCCGCGCCGCCCTCGGTGACGACGCGGAACGAGCCCGACATGCCGAGATGCATCAGCAGCACGTCGCCGGAGGACAGGTCCGCCAGCAGATATTTCGCGCGACGCCCTAGTCCCGTGATGGTCTGCCCGGTCAGCCGCGACACAAAGTCCTGCTGAAACGGAAACCGCAGATCGCCGCGGTTGGCGACCGCCCGCTCGATCCGGAATCCCTCCATGGCCGGCTGCAAGCCAAGGCGGACGGTTTCGACTTCGGGAAGCTCGGGCATCAGGCCAGACCGTGCGCCGGCCACGCAGAGGTTTCGGCGCGACCAACCTGTCGCATCGTCGCCGACCTCTCACCGTCATGGCCGGGCTTGACCCGGCCATCCACGGCCGCACGCTCGGCCGACGCCGCAAGGCGTGGATGCCCGGGCCTACGCCGCGCCGAAGCGGCTTCGGCCGCGCAGGCGGGACGAGCCTGGGCATGACGAGGTTGAAAGGGCGGGGCCGATGTCGCAGGCGGCATTCTGGTCGATCCTCTCAGGCATTCAGGTGATAGCGCCTGCCGCCTCGGCGCGCTATATGGTGCGCCGCGGAGCGGGTTTTCGCGTTTCGGGCGGTTTCGGCCCGAAAATCCTCCGCGCGCAGGAGTGACGACATGAATCAGCCGAACGAGACCACGCATTTCGGCTACCGTGATGTGCCGCTGGACGACAAGCAGACGCTGGTCAACGACGTGTTCCACAGCGTCGCCGGCCGCTACGACCTGATGAACGACCTGATGTCGGGCGGCATGCATCGGTTGTGGAAGGACGCGATGATCACCACGCTGAATCCGCCGCGTGACGATTCGCCGTTCCGGCTGCTCGACGTCGCGGGCGGCACCGGCGACATCTCGTTCCGTGCCGCCAAGGCCTCCGGCGCCGGCTTCCATTCCACGGTCTGCGACATCAACACCGACATGCTCGAAGTCGGCCGCCAGCGCGCCGCCGAGCGCCATCTCGACGACAAGGTCGATTTCGTCGAGGGCAATGCCGAGGCGCTGCAGTTCGCCGACAAGAGCTTCGACGCGTATACGATCGCGTTCGGCATCCGCAACGTGCCGCGGATCGATCTGGCGCTGAAGGAGGCCTACCGGGTGCTGAAGCCGGGCAGCCGCTTCCTCTGCCTGGAATTCTCCGCCGTCGACGTTCCCGGCCTGAACAAGATCTACGACCTGTTCTCCTTCAAGGTGATCCCGCAGATCGGCCGCGCCGTCACCGGCGACGCCGACAGCTATCAGTATCTGGTCGAATCGATCCGCAAATTCCCGCGGCCGTATGATTTCGCCGAGATGATGCGCGACGCCGGCTTCGCGCGCGCCAATTGGCAGATCATGAGCGGCGGCATCGTGGCGCTGCATTCGGGCTGGCGTTTGTGATTGCAGCCCTGACGCATGCGGCGCGGCTCGGTCGCGCTGCCTTCGTGTTCGCGCGCGAGGGCGTGTTCGGCGTGGTCGATCCGGCGCTGATCCCGCCCGCCGGACAGGTGCCGATCCGGCTGGCACGGCTGATCGAGCGGCGCGGCGCCAAGTCCGGCCCGCGGCTGTCGCGCGCGCTGACGCGGCTCGGCCCGGCTTACCTGAAGCTCGGCCAGTTCCTCGCCACGCGGCCGGACGTCGTCGGCGTCGCGATGGCGCGCGATCTCGAAGCGTTGCAGGACCGGCTGCCGCCGTTCTCGCAGGACGAAGCCAACGAGGTGATCGCGGCGTCGCTGGAAAGGCCTGTGGCGCAAGCGTTCGTCAGCCTGTCGCCGCCGGTCGCGGCGGCGTCGATCGCGCAGGTGCATCGCGGCGTCGTCGAGGTCGACGGCGTGCACAAGCAGGTCGCCGTCAAGGTCCTGCGTCCCAACGTGGCGGCGCGCTTCAAGCGCGATCTCTCCGACTTCTTCTTCGTCGCCGACAAGGCCGAGCAGTATTCGGCCGAAGCGCGGCGGCTGCGCCTCGTCGAAGTCATCAACACGATGTCGCGCTCGGTGGCGATGGAGATGGACCTGCGGCTCGAAGCCGCGGCCGCCTCCGAGATGGCCGAGAATACCAAGGACGATCCGGACTTCCGGGTGCCGACGGTGGACTGGGATCGCACCACCCACAACGTGCTGACGATGGAGTGGATCGACGGCATTCCGCTGAACGATCACAAGCGGCTCGCCGAAGCCAATGTCGACACCGTCTCGCTCGGCCGCAAGGTGATCCAGAGCTTCCTGCGCCACGCGCTGCGCGACGGCTTCTTCCACGCCGACATGCACCCCGGCAATCTGTTCGTCGATCCGCAGGGCAAGCTGGTCGCGGTCGATTTCGGCATCATGGGCCGGCTGCTGCCGAAGGAGCGGCGCTTCCTCGCCGAGATCCTTCTCGGCTTCATCACCCGCAACTATCGCCGCGTCGCCGAAGTGCATTTCGAGGCCGGCTACGTGCCGCCGCATCATTCGGTCGAAAACTTCGCGCAGGCGATCCGCGCCATCGGCGAGCCGATCCACAATCGCGTCGCCGAAGAAATCTCGATGGCCAAGCTGCTCACGCTGCTGCTCGAGGTCACCGGCCTGTTCGACATGCGGACCCGGCCGGAGTTGATACTCCTGCAGAAGACCATGGTGGTGGTCGAAGGCGTGGCGCGCAGTTTCGATCCCAAGCTCGACATCTGGAAGGTCGCCGACCCGGTGGTGCGCGAATGGATTCAGCGCAACCTCGGTCCGATCGGCAAGGTCGAAGGCGCGCTCACCGGCGCCGGCGAACTCGGGCACACGCTGAGTAGTTTGCCGACCATCGTGTCGCGCGCCGTGACGGTGCTGAACCAGCTCGAGGTGATGACCAAGGACGGGCTCGTGCTCGCGCCCGAAACTATCGCGGCGATCGGCCACTCCGAACGTCGCCGCACCCGCGGCCGCACGGTCGCGCTGTGGATCATCGCGGTGACATTCATTGGCGTTCTCATGGTGATGTCGCGGCTGTAGCGCAGGCATTGCTGTCAGCGCTTGAAGGCAACGAACGCATGCGGTAGCTTGCCACCATGGCAAACCTGACGATCCGCAAACTCGACGAGCTGCTCAAAGCCGAGCTGCGCCAGCGCGCGGCCGCCAATGGTCGGTCGATGGAAGACGAGGTGCGAGTCATTCTCCGTGACGCCATGCATCAGCGCCACGGGTTTGCCACCGGTTTGCCTCAAGCCCCCGGCGAAGCCGTTCCGAATGACGCAAGTGCCGAAGATCATTCGGCTTTCGTCGATTCCCGGGCGTCCACCGCCCGCGTCACGCTGATCGTCGGCGGTGGCATCGCCGCCTACAAGGCGATGGACCTGATCCGCCGGCTGAAGGAGCGCGGTGCCGATGTTCGCGTGGTGCTTACCAAGGCGGCTCAGCAGTTCGTCAGTCCGCTGACCGCGAGCGCGTTGTCGCATCAGCGCTGCTACACGGATCTGTTCGACCCGCAGAGTGAGTTCGACGCCGGCCATATTCGTCTCGCGCGCGATTGCGATCTGATCGTGGTCGCGCCGGCCACCGCCGATCTGATGGCCAAGATGGCCGGCGGTCATGCCGACGATCTCGCCACCGCGATTCTGCTCGCAACTAATCGCCCGGTGCTGCTGGCGCCCGCGATGAATCCCTTGATGTGGAATAATCCGGCGACGCGTCGCAACGTCGATCAGCTCAAGCGCGACGGGGTCACGATGGTCGGCCCGAACGCCGGCGAGATGGCCGAGCGTGGCGAGGCCGGCACCGGCCGGATGGCCGAGCCGATCGAAATAGCCGCTGCCGCACAGGCACTTTTCGCACCGCCGCCGCGTCCGCTGCGCGGCCGCCGCGTGCTGATCACGGCCGGCCCGACGCACGAGCCGATCGATCCGGTCCGCTACATTGCTAATCGCTCCTCCGGCAAGCAGGGCTATGCGATCGCCGCCGCGGCCGCGCGCGCCGGCGCCGAGGTCGCGCTGATATCAGGCCCGGTCGATCTCGCCGCCCCCGACGGCGTGACGCTGACGCGCGTCGAATCCGCGCGCGATATGCTCGCTGCCGTACACAGCGCGTTGCCGGCCGATGTGGCGATCTTCGCCGCCGCGGTGGCGGATTGGCGTGTCGCGAGCGAGGGCGAGCAGAAGATCAAGAAGGGCGCCGGCGGGCCGCCGCCGCTGCAGCTGACCGAAAACCCCGACATCCTGGCGACGATCTCCAAGCTCGCCGACGGCCGCCCGCCGCTGGTGATCGGCTTCGCCGCCGAGACCGAGAACCTGCTCGACAACGCCCGCGCCAAGCTCGCCCGCAAGGGCTGCGACTGGATCGTCGCCAACGATGTTTCGCCGGCCACCGGGGTCATGGGCGGCGACCGCAACACCGTGCATCTGCTGATGAAATCCGGCGAATCGGTCGAGATCGATTCGTGGCCGGTGATGACCAAGGACGACGTCGCGCGCGCGCTGGTGCAGCGCATCGCCCAAGTCACCGAACCGGTCACCGAACAAGCCGCAGACCAAACCGTGGAAGTACACGCCTGATGACCGGGACCGTCGCCGTCGAGATCAAGCAGCTGCCGCACGCGGAGGGCCTGCCGCTGCCGTCGTATCAGACCGCCCACGCCGCCGGCCTCGATCTGTGCGCCGCGCACGCGGCCGACGCGCCGCTGGTGCTGGCGCCGGGCCGCCATGTGCTGGTGCCGACCGGTCTGTCGATCGCGCTGCCGCCGAACTACGAAGCGCAGGTACGCCCGCGCTCGGGACTGGCCGCGAAGTTCGGCGTCACCGTCCTCAATGCGCCCGGCACGATCGACGCCGACTATCGCGGCGAGATCGCCGTGCTGCTGATCAATCACGGCGCCGAGCCCTTCACCATCCGTCGGGGTGAACGCATCGCTCAGATGGTGATCGCACCCGTGACCCGGGCCGAACTGATCCGCGTCGAGACGCTGAGCGAGACGGACCGCGGTGTAGGCGGCTTCGGCTCGACCGGCCGCTAGATTTTGTGTCAAGCGAGCGACGATTCGACCGTTAAAAATATACTTTCACGTTTCGTCCCGCGCCTCGGCGACGTTCACGGTCTGGACTCTTACCCCCCGAGTCACGAACAGGATATTGTCCAGCGATTCGGCAGCGACGTTGACGATCTACGATCGCGTCGAGTGGTTTGGGGCAATCCATGTCAGACGTATTGGGGTCGATGCGTCGGGCCTGCTTGTCGTGCACGTCGCTCGTGCGCGGCCTCGCAGGGGCTGGCTTACTCACGGCGTCGACGCCGGTGTGGGCGGCCGATGATCCGATCGTCGCCCTGACATCCCAAGTGATGACCGATCTCAATCGCCACGAGCTCGTGACGATGGCGATGGCCGTGTCGGTCCTTGGCTTCTCGGTCGTATCGGCGATTCTGCTGATGCGCACGCGGCAACGCGCCTCGACTCAGGAAACCCGGCTGCGCGCCGAAGTGCAGATGCTGCAGGCCGAATCCGACCGCCTTCGCGCGCTGCTGTTCGTCGAGCCGCAGGTGCTGATCTCGTGGCCGGCCGGCGACAACCGCCCGCAGATCAGCGGCGACACCGCGCTGCTGCTGCCGCACGAGCCGCACGGCGCCCAGCCGCAACGCGTCCTCGCCTTCGGCACATGGCTGCCGCCTGAGCCGGCGCTGCAGATGGATCACGCCGTCGATGCGCTGCTCGACAAGGGCGAGTCCTTCCTGCTGCATCTGACGACCTCCACCGGACGCTCGATCGAGGCGATGGGCCGCGCCATCGGCGGTCAGGCGATCCTGCGGATCCGCGAACTCAGCGGCGTTCGCCGCGAACTCGCCGACATGGCGCGCCGCTTCAAGGCGCTGCACGACGAGACCGAGATGCTGCGCGGCTTCGCCGAGGCCGCGCCGTGGCCGATCTGGACGCGCCGCGCCTCGGGCGAACTGAACTACGCCAACGCCGCCTATGCGCGCGCGACCGACGCGGCCAGCCCGGCCGACGCGGTCAGCCGCAATCTCGAACTGCTCGACAGCAACGACCGGGGCAATCTCGCCCGTGCGCTCGGCGACAAGGCCGAATTCGCAGCGCGGCTGCCGGTGGTGGTGCGCGGCGAGCGCCGCTATTTCGATGTTCGCGCCCTGCGGCTCGCCGGCGGTAGCGCCGGCATGGCGGTGGATTCCAGCGAGGCGGCGGCGCTCGGCGCCGCGCTGGTGCGGATGGCCGATGCGCATCGCCGCACGCTCGATCAGTTGTCGTCGGGCGTCGCGGTGTTCGACGCGCAGCGCCGGCTGGCGTTCTACAACGACTCCTATCGCAAGCTCTGGGATCTCGACCGCGCCTTCCTCGACAGCCATCCGGACGATTCCAGCGTGCTCGACCGGCTGCGCGCGGCGCGTAAGCTGCCCGAAGAGCGCGACTTCAAGGACTGGAAGAACAAGCTGCACGAGGCCTATCGCGCCGTCGAGGCCGAGAAGGCGATCTGGTATCTGCCCGACGGCCGCGCGATCAGCATCGTTACCACGCCCAATCAGGAGGGCGGCGTCACCTATCTGTTCGACGACGTCACCGAGAGCCTCGATCTGCAGCGCCGCTACGGCGGCCTGATCGACGTGCAGCGCGAGACGCTCGACAACTTAAGCGAAGCCGTCGCGGTGTTCGGCAGCAATGGCTGCGCGCAGCTGTTCAATCCGGCCTTCACACGGATGTGGAACCTGTCGGCCGAAGCGCTCGCCACGCGGCCGCATATCGAGACCGTCGAGGAATGGTGCCGGCCGTTGTTCGACGAGCCGGTGAGCTGGCAGGCGCTGCGCAGCGCCATCACCGGCATCGACGACCGCCGCAACGTGCTGCTGAAGCTGGAGCGCCGCGACGGCACCGTGCTGTCGTGCAAGACCATGCCGCTGCCCGACGGCGCGACGATGCTGACGTTCCAGGACATCACCGACACCGAGAACGTCGAGCGCGCGTTGCGCGAGCGCAACGAGGCGCTGGAGACGGCCGACCGCATCAAGATCGACTTCGTCCACCACGTCTCCTACGAGCTGCGCTCGCCGCTGACCACGATCATCGGCTTCGCGCATTTCCTCAGCGATCCGAGCACCGGGCCGCTCACCGACAAGCAGTCCGAGTACCTCGCCTACATCACCACATCGACCAACGCGCTGCTGGCGATCATCAACAACATCCTCGATCTCGCCAGCATCGACGCCGGGGCGATGACGCTCAATCTCGGCCCGATCGACATCGGGCGCGCCATCGAGGCCGCGACCGAAGGCATTCAGGATCGCCTCGCGCGCGACCAGATCACGCTCGATATCGACGTCGATCCGAGCATTGAAGGCTTCATCGGCGACGAGCGCCGCGTCGTGCAGGTGCTGTACAATCTGCTCGCCAACGCGGTCGGCTTCTCGCCGCAGCAGGCGGTGGTGAAGCTCGCAGTGCGCAAGGCCGGCAACCGCGTGGTGTTCTCCGTCACCGACGCAGGCCCCGGCATCGATCCGGCCGTCAAGGACAAGGTGTTCGACTGGTTCGAAAGCCACTCCCAGGGCTCGCGGCATCGTGGCCCGGGACTTGGCCTGGCGCTGGTGCGGTCGTTCGTCGAACTGCACGGCGGCAAGGTTCAGGTCGACTCGGTGGTCGGGCGCGGCACCACGGTGGTCTGCGAATTTCCGATCGACCAGACCGCGCAGCGTAACGCCGCCGAATGACGGCGCCCGCGACATTCTCG
>NZ_JBMDXE010000055.1:0-2321 GCF_048594845.1 Rhodopseudomonas sp.
TGGCGCGGGCGTTGCCGGCATGAGAGTGAGGCTTGGCGCATCTGAAGTGAGCTGACGCTCGACGACCCCCCCCTGGTGGGGGCGGGTCGCTCGCGCAGCGAGCGGGGTGGGGTGGCGAAGAGTTCATCCGCAGTGCTCGCGGCTCACCCCACCCCGTCTCGCATCCGGCGGCGGGGGCCGCGAGCCGCCCCTCCCCCTCCAGGGGGGGTGAAGAAAGCGCCGCTACCGTCCCCGCCGCGCCACCTTCTCCTCCGCCGCATCCCCCACCGTCAGCGCCAGCGCCGCCACGCTCACCACGCGGTCGATCACGCCGTCGACGTCGTCGAGGTCGCATTGCCCTTCGGACAGGCGCAGCAGGCGCTCGCTGTCGCGCACGGTTTGTTGCGCCATCGCCAATGCGAAGTGCAGGCCCCAATAGATCTCGGCGTCGGGCTTGCCGGGGAGGGCGCGGCGCAGCGCTGCGGCGAACTTGCGCAAGTGATCGATCTCGCGGTTCTTGATCTTGCGGATCGGCGCGATGGTTTCGATCGAGGCGCGGATCATGAAGCGCGCCGAATCCGAGCGCTCGCTCTCCGGGCCGAGGCAGCCGCGCAGCGACGGCCCAATCAGCGCGCGCAGAATCTCCTCGACCGGCGCGCGGCCACCGCCGGCCGCTTCCGCCGCCTTCAGCAGCTTCAGGCGCTCGCGGTTGGTGACGATCGAGCGCGTCACGAACAGCTCGGCGATTAGTTCGTCCTTCGAGCCGAAATGATAGTTCACCGCGGCGAGGTTGACGTCCGCCGCCGCGACGATGTCGCGCAGCGTCACCTCGCCGAAGCCGCGCTCGGCATAGAGCCGCTCGGCAGCCTGGAGGATCGCGGTGCGTGTTGTGTCGGCGGCCATGCCATCCCATGGAAAAATGTCGAACTTGCATTTCAAACAGCTGTATGAAACTATCGTTTCATGGCCGGAAGTCAATGCGCGAGCGCGCGGCGACATTCGGCATCCCGCCGGGACGGGCGGCGCGCGCCCGTGCGCCGAGGGCAGGGCAAAAGCCTTGCGGCGGCCGGATGGCGGGGAGACAGTGCCGGCAACCTTGTCGGCCAACAGCTTGGAAAAAGAGGATCGCCTGATGGATTTCACGATGTCCGATCGCCAGCGTGAATGGCTGGAACGCGTCACCGCCTTCATGAACACGCATGTCCGCCCGGCGGTGCCGATCTACAACAAGCAGGACGCCGAGGGTGAGCGCTGGAAGGTGATCCCGATCCTCGAAGAGCTCAAGGCGAAGGCCAAGGCCGAGGGCCTGTGGAATCTGTTCATGCCGCCGTCTTCGCACGAGGATGACGAGTTCCACGGCGCCGGCCTCACCAATCTCGAATATGCGCTGCTGTCCGAGCAGATGGGCCACATCTCGTGGGCCTCCGAAGTGTTCAACTGCTCGGCGCCGGACACCGGCAATATGGAAGTGCTGATGCGTTACGGCACCAAGGAGCAGAAGAAGCAGTGGCTTCGCCCCTTGATGAATGGCGAGATCCGCTCGGCGTTCCTGATGACCGAGCCCGCGGTGGCGTGGTCGGACGCGACCAATATCGTGACCAGCATCGTGCGGGACGGTGATCACTACGTCATCAACGGCCGCAAATGGTGGTCGTCGGGCGTCGGCGATCCGCGCTGCAAAATCGCGATCGTGATGGGCAAGACCGATTTCAACGCCGCCAAGCATCAGCAGCAGTCGCAGATCCTGGTGCCGCTCGATACCCCCGGCATCACCATCGAGAAGATGCTGCCGGTGTTCGGCTTCGACGACGCGCCGCATGGTCACGGCGTGGTGCTGATGAAGGACGTGCGCGTTCCCGCCTCGAACCTGCTGCTCGGCGAAGGCCGCGGCTTCGAGATCGCGCAGGGCCGCCTCGGCCCGGGCCGCATCCATCACTGCATGCGCACCATCGGCAAGGCCGAAGAGGCGCTGGAGAAGATGGTGCGCCGGCTGCAGTCGCGCACCGCGTTCGGCAAGAAGATCATCGAATACTCGATCTGGGAGCAGCGCATCGCCGAGGCACGCACCGACATCGAGATGAATCGCCTGCTGTGCCTCAAGGCCGCCGACATGATGGACAAGGTCGGCACCAAGACCGCGCAGCTCGAGATCGCGATGATCAAGGTCGCGGCGCCGAACATGGCGCTGAAGATCCTCGACAACGCGATCCAGGCCTATGGCGGCGGCGGCGTCTCCGACGATGCCGGCCTCGCCAAGGACTACGCCGGCATCCGCACGCTGCGGCTCGCCGACGGCCCGGACGAGGTGCACAACCGCGCCATCGCCCGCCTGGAGCTGAAGA
>NZ_JBMDXE010000056.1:0-18727 GCF_048594845.1 Rhodopseudomonas sp.
CTGGAGGAGGCGTACATCCGCGATCAGCTGAAGCACGCGCTGGCCGGCTATAAGGTGCCGAAGCATATCCAGATTATGACCGAGCTGCCGCGCGAAGACTCCGGCAAAATTTTCAAGCGCCGCCTGCGCGATCCATATTGGGCGCAAGCGGGGCGGACGATTTGAGGGGCCGCTGTTTCCCCAGGAAGGAAACAGAACCTCTCCGTCATTGCGAGGAGCGAAGCGACGAAGCTATCCAGCTCAGTGTACCGGGCTGGATTGCTTCGCTCGCAATGACGTGCTTCATTGCTAAGCAGTGCGTCATGCCCGGGCTTGTCCCTCTGCAGGGCCGGAGCCCTTTTTGGCGCCGCGAAGGCCCTGCCATCCACGCCTTCCACTTGGTTTTAGACGGCGCGCGGTTCAACGGGTGAGAACCAAGTTACTTCCCGTTGCCGGGCGCTTCAATCGACTGATCGGGGCAGGCGGCTGAGGCGGGGCGTGCCTCTCCCGATCTTGTGGGGCTCTCGTCCAGTCATCGCCTGCTGGCGTAGCGCTGTAGTCCGGTGTCGAGCGCCAGCGCGGCGACGATGATCGCGCCCTTGATGATGGACTGATAGTACGGACTGATGTCCAGCAGGATGAACCCGTTGGAGATCGTCGCGATGATGCCGAGGCCGACGGCCGTGCGCCACATCGCGCCGACGCCGCCCGAAAGCGATGTGCCGCCCACCACCACGATGGTCAGCACGTCGAACAGGACACTGGGGTCGAGATTGGCTTGAGCCGAACTCAGTTGCGAGGCCGCGATGCTACCGGCGAGGCCGACGCATCCGCCGAGCAGCACGTAGGTGCTGGCGACGACCGCGCGGACCCGGATTCCGGAAAGCTTGGCGGCCTCGTAATTGCCTCCCACCGCGTAGATCGCTTCGCCATAGACGGTGCGGCTCAACACGAAGCCAAGCGCCAGGATGATGACGACGAATAGGGCGCCGGAATACGGAACGCCGTGCCACCGTCCCGCGCCCAGAACGGAGAAGCTTTCGTTCGACACCAGAAATGCGGCATTCTGAGTGAGCACCAGCGCCACCCCGTTGATGATGAAACCGGTACCGACCGTGGTGATGAACGGGTTGATGCGGACGACAGCGACCAGCAGGCCGTTGGCGAGGCCGAACAGCAGGCCTGCCGCGATGGCCGCTGCGAACGCGGCCCCCGGCGGATAGCTCTGTCCCACGTAGGCGGCGATCACCGCGCACAGCGAGTAACCCGAGGCGATCGACAGATCGAAGCCGCCGGTCAGGATCACGAAGGTCATCGCGGCCGCCATGATGCCGGCGGGCGCCCACTGCGACAGCATGTTGAACAGGTTCTGCTGCGAGATGAATGCTGGATTTCCGGCGGTTACGACGACCAGCAGCAGCACCAGCGTGAGGATGATGCCGTAGGTCCGGATAAGCCGCGAGAAGTTCAGGTTCAACGAGAACGACGGCGGTGTCTGCGTGGTCAATTGCGTCACTGCAACGCTCCATTGCTGGTTCTGTCGTCCACGGCGAAGATCAGCGACAGAATGCGTTCGACGCTGGCTTCGGAACGATCGAGAATGGCGAGCTGACGGCCCTTCATCAGCACCAGAACCCTGTCGGAATGCTCCACCACCTCCTCGAGATCGGAGGAGACCAGGATCACTCCCATGCCATCCGCGGAGAGCTTGCGGATGGTCGTGAAGATCTCCTGCTTGGCGCCGAGATCGATCCCGCGCGTCGGCTCGTCGAGCAGCAGAAGGCGGGGCTTACGATGCAGCCATTTGCCGAGCACCAATTTCTGCTGGTTGCCGCCGGACAGATGCAAGGCGTCGAAATCGAGACGTTCGCGCTTGAAGCCCAGCCTGTCCGCCAGGCGCTCGCCCTCACGACGGCGTTTGGCGAAGTCGATCAGTTGCCCCCGCGCGATCGATTTCATATCCGCCAGCAGGAGGTTACTGAGCGAAGAGCGGGACAGCACCAGCCCCTGACGCTTGCGGTCTTCCGGCGCCAGCGCAATTCCCGCCTCGATCGCGCGGCGCACCGTGAGTGGCAGCGCATGGTCTAGGCCGCCGATCGATACGTGGCCTCGCGCGGTTGGCTCCGCACCTGCGATGGCTTGCAGCAATTCGGATCGGCCGGAGCCAACGAGGCCCGCGATGCCGAATACTTCGCCCTCGCGAACGTCGAAACTGATGCTCCCGACCCGACCTGGAACCGACAGTTCGGCGACCTCGAGCAGCGGCCCGCCGAGCGCCACGCTCCTGCGGCCGAGGGTGCCAATCTCGACGCCCTCCAGCATGGTCTGCACCAGCGTGTGCTTGCTCCACTCGGCCGAGGGGCGAGTGTCGACCAACTGTCCCTCGCGCATCACCGAGACCCGGTCGCAGAGCCGCAGGACTTCGTCCAGATCGTGCGAAATGAAGACGATCGACACCTGCGAGGCCTTCAGCCGCGCGATCAGTTCGTACAGCCGCGTCCGTTCGACCGGGCCGAGCGGTGCCGTCGGCTCGTCCATGATCAGGATGTTGCGATTGGCCTGGACGCCCCGCATCACCTCCAGCATCTGCTGATTGGCGACCGACAGCGTGTCAGCCTTCACGTCTGGATCGATCTCGACGCCCATCCGGCGGGCGAGGGCCTTGAATTCCGCCAGCATCCTGCGACGGTTGGTGACCCAGCCCCGATGCGGCACGTTGCCAAGAAATACGTTGGACGCTGCCGACAGCTGCGGAACGATCGTCAGCTCCTGGTAGATCGCCGCGATCCCGGCGGTCTTCTGACGCCGCGGATCGTCGAATAGAAACGGCTCCCCCTCGATCTCCAATTCGCCTTCATCGGGAAATTCGGCCCCAGTGAGGACGCGGATGAAGGTCGACTTGCCGGCGCCGTTGGCTCCGACCAAACCGTGGACTTCTCCGGTGTCGAGCTGGAAGTTGACATTCCTGAGCGCGTGAACACCTGGGAAGGTCTTGCTGACGTTCCGGACCTTGATTGCGACGGTGGACTTGACGAGCCGGTCGGTTTCGTCGGATCGGCTTGCGGCGAGCCCTCGATCGGGCACGGTCATGCTACACGTCCATATCAGTAGTTCGGCTTGTATTTATCGGCGTTGTCCTTGGTGATCAGGGTTGTGCCGGTTGTCTCCACGATCTCCGGCAGCAGCGCCTCGTCGATATGCGCATTGATCGGCTTGCCTTCGAGCGCGAGCATCAGGGCGGCTGCTCCGTAATACGACTCCTGATACGGCAGGTAGGCGTAGGTGAACTCCCACTTGCCCGCCTTCACCTTGTCGACGCCGAGCTTGGTCGCGCCGCCGGAGAAGATCTTGACGTCCTTGCCTGGCGTCTTGCCGCTCGCGATCACCGCCTGCTCGACACCGC
Source organism: Rhodopseudomonas sp. (assembly GCF_048594845.1). Classification (GTDB taxonomy): domain Bacteria; phylum Pseudomonadota; class Alphaproteobacteria; order Rhizobiales; family Xanthobacteraceae; genus Rhodopseudomonas. The sequence goes on from NZ_JBMDXE010000056.1 coordinate 3,383, forward strand.
GTGTCTCATCGTCCCAAGGCGAGATCACGATGCTGATGTTGGGATGCGCAAGGAACGCGTTCTGGATCACCTTCAGCGCGATCCGCGGATCGAAATTGCCGGGTTCGTCGACCACGACCTTGACGTTGGGATGCTTGGCGGCGGCCTTCTTAATGGCGTTCTCCCAATAGGTGAACAGGTCCGATCCGACGAAGCCGCCGACTGCGGCGACCTCGCACTTGTCCTTGCAGGTAGCGAACGCCTTGTCGAGGAAGTTGTCGAAATGCATCGGTCCCTGCATCGTCAGGGTGGCGGCGAGGCCGGGCGTGTAGTCGGGGTCGCCGCACATCGCGATATCGATCGATACGACGGGCTTTCCGGTCGGCTTCAGCAGGCGGTTGTAGATCCCGCATCCCGGCTGCGCGGCCGCCGGTCCGAACAGATAGCCGTCGAATCCTTCGGTGACGGCGTTCTCGACCACCTTGGCCTGAGTGGCCGGATTGAAGTTCGCATCGAAGATCTTGTACTCGAATCCGTATTTCGCTGCGGCGGCCTTCAATCCTTCGAGCCGCGCGATGCAATAGGGGTTGTCGACGCATTCGGTCAGATAGGCGATGCGATACTTCTTGCTCGGCTTGGCGTTGGATCGGTCATAATCGACCACGGCTTTCGCTGCCGGCGACATCTCAACTGCGAACGAGCGGGACGGTGAGCTCATGAAGGCCGTCAAACAAACGAGTGAGACGGCCGCAAAGCGCAAGATGCAGCTTCTCGCAAATTCACCGGAGATCATCGTCCAATCCTTTCCCGAGACAACTGATATCAATCAGTCTGTCCATGAGTGAAGCCGCTGTCGCATGAGTTGTAGTTGTCCAGCGTCGCATCCCGGAACGACGCTCAGTAACGACATCAAATGGTTTTGCTCCACGAGTTAAAAGAGCTATGTTAGAAACGGCGGCATCGGCAAAACCGAATGAACGTGAACCTTTCTTGAGCAGTCTGCTGGTGAGGATGCCTACGAAACAGCAAAACCCGGCTTCGAAGCGATCGATCGCTGAGCGTTTCGCCAGTTCGGTTTCGCTGCGACAGATCCGTTATTTCATCGCGGTTGCCGAGTCCGGAAAGATCAGCGCCGCCGCGGCGATGGTCGGAATTTCACCATCGGTGGTCACAGAGGCGATCGCGACGCTCGAAGCGCTATCGGGGACATCGCTGTTTACGCGCCTGCCGCGCGGTCTCGAACTCACTTACGAGGGACACCGCCTTCTCGCCCATGCACGCAACGTTTTGTCGGCGGTGGAAGCGGCCGGCGCTGCGATCGTTCGGCCGGAAAGCGACATCACCGGGTCCATTTCGCTCGGCGCGACGATCACCGTGATGGGCTATTTCATCGCCCCGTTCCTGGCGCGCTTCAAACGTATTTATCCGAACGTCGAGATCAACGTCGTCGAAGCCCAGCGCCCGGAGATCGAGCGGGGATTGCTCGACGGACGCCTGGACATCGCCGTGATGCTGACCTCGAATCTGAGCGAGCGGCACCGGCTGCTCGCGCATACGCTGGTGAGTTCGATGCGCCGGCTCTGGCTGCCCGCGCAGCACCCTTTTCTGTATCGCGACGTCGTCACGCTCGCCGACATCGCCCCGTTGCCGTACGTCCAGCTGTTGATCGACGATGCGGAAGCTTCGACGGCGAACTACTGGCGAAAGCACGGCGGCGCGCCGAACGTCGTGGTGCGCACCGAATCGGTGGAGGCGGTCCGCAGCCTGATCGCTAACCGTCAGGGCGTCACCATTCTCTCCGACATGATGTACCGGACCTGGTCGCTTGAAGGCGATCGCATCGAGGTGCGTGAAGTCGACGCCGATATTCCGATGATGACCACCGGCGTCGTGTGGCCGCGGGATCGGCCGTTGTCGACCGCTGCGGAAACCTTTCTGGGGTTCTGCCGGATGGACAGCGATTTGTTGCGAAGTCAGGCCCATCGCACCATGCCGCCGCCCTCTGCGTGAGGCGATGGCATGGGCCTTGCTTAGCCCGGAGCGCAGTAATCGCTCTAGGGAGCCTCCAATGTCATCCGCTTCTGCAACGCCGACGTCTCAGCCTGTTAGTTCCATTCATCCTGCCGGGTCGGCGCCGATGGCGCGCCTCGGACGCGGTGCCTACCCGTGGCGAGTCAGTCCGAAGCAGGTCGACCTTGCCGCCGAGCCGGCGCCCGTGGTGCGGATGGACATAGCCGCGGAACCGCAGAACGTCACCGTCGATCTCAACCGCACGGCCTTCATCGTTGTCGACATGCAGAACGATTTCTGTGCGCCCGGCGGCTGGGTGGACTATCTCGATGCCGACCTGTCTCCGGAGCGGGCGCCGATCGGGCCGCTGCAGGCGGTGCTACCCGCGCTGCGGAAGCACAAAGTGCCGATCATCTGGCTGAACTGGGGCAACCGCGCCGATCAGGCCAACCTGCCGCCGACGATCCTCTATGTGTTCAACAACGACGGCAACGGCCTTGGGATCGGGGGCGTGCATCCCAAGACCGGCGCCAAAGTGCTGGAGAAGGGAAGTTGGTCCGCGGCTGTGGTCGACGAGCTCGAGCAGCTGCCGGGAGACATTCACGTCGACAAGTATCGGATCAGCGGGTTCTGGGACACGCCGCTCGATAGCATTCTCCGCAATCTCGGCATCACCACGGTGATGTTCGGAGGCGTCAATACCGATCAATGCGTGATGCACACCCTGACCGACGCGCATTTCCTTGGATACAACTGCATCCTGGTCGAGGATTGCTGCGGCACCACGTCGCCTGAGTTCTGCGTCCAGGCGACCCTGTGGAACATCAAGACCTGCTTCGGGTTCGTTGCGTCGTCGAAGAGCGTCGTCGACGCCGCCGTGCGGGTGTAACACTCAAGTTGAGTTGCCCGCGTCGTCGCGCCACTCCCCGCGCAGCCCTGAGGCCGTGCGGGGATTTGCGTATGGTCTGATCCGAGTCACCGGCTCGGCCGATCACGTGCAGTCTGCTTCATTTCATCGTCCGATCGATTTTATTATTGCGGCTCGAGAGCGATCGACAGACCGCCCGTTGACGGCCGTTGTGCTCAGCCAGCGATCACGGTCGTTCGGCTTTTCCGATCAGAGCGTTCCGAAACTACGTCTGTTAGGCCTTGCCGAACTGTCCAATGCTGCGGACGGTTTGGTGGTTGATAGCACGCCGATCGCGATGGCGGCGTCCCAGTGTAAGGTGCTGATGATCGTGCATTCGACGAGCGAGCGGAGCTTCCGAGTCACATCCACGGACGGCACTTGCTTCTATCCCCGCGTGTTCGGACGGCGCGGCGTGATCGCGACCCACCATTATCTGTCGGCGGATGCCGGCCTCGACATCATGAAGTCCGGCGGCAACGCTATCGACGCAGCGATTTCCGCCACACTGGTCGAAGGCTTGCTCAACCCCAACATGCATACGATCGGCGGCGAATGTCCGATTCTGATTGCGCCCGCGGGCGGCGGGGAGGTCGTCTGCATCAACGGCAACATGATGGCTCCGGCGAAAGCAACCCCGTCCGCCTTCAAGGATCGCGGGCACGACAGGATTCCGGCGGAAGGGATTCTCGCGGCGGGTGTTCCGGGAGCGCTTGGGGCGCTCGTGGTGGCGGCGCAGCGGTTCGGCCGCAAGACGTTCGAGGAACTCTCGGCGCGGGCGCTGGATCTGGCGAGCAACGGCTTCCCCGTGCACAGCGGGCTGCTGCATCAGCACAAGTTCGGCTTGATCGACAACCGGGATAAATTCAACGCCCACTGGCCGGGCAGTGCGGCGCTGTATCTGCGTAACGGCGTGGTGCCGCGCGAGGGCGCGACTCTGAAGAACCCGGCGTTTGCCGATACGATCGGCCATCTGGTCCGGGCCGAGCGCGCAGCCGGCGGCTCGCGCGAGTGGCGGCTGCAGGCGGTGTTCGACGCCTTCTACAAAGGAGACGTCGCGGCGAAGATAATCAGCTATTCCGACGCAGAGGATGGGCTGCTGACGCGTGACGATTTCGATGCGTTCGAGATTCCGGTCGAGCAGCCGGTCGCGATCGACTTTCATGGCGCGCGGATCTTCAAGACCGATGCCTGGACCCAGGGGCCCGCGCTGCTGCAGACGCTGTCGATCCTAAAATCGTTCGATCTCCGATCGCTCGCGCACAACGGCACCGACTACGTTCACCTCGTCACCGAGGCGATGAAGCTGGCGTTCGCCGACCGCGAGCAGTACTACGCGGACACGCGACAGGTCGACGTACCAACCGCCGCGTTGCTTGCGGACGATTATGGACGCCGCCGCGCGTTGCTGATCGATCCGCGACGGGCGTCCCTGGAGATGCGGCCGGGGCAGCCCTCGGACGGCCTCGTGCTGTCACGGGACAAGCGCCACGCGACCGCGCCCTGGGGCGCTGGGACGGTCCACATCGATGCGATGGACGACGAAGGCAACGCTTGCGCGTTCACACCGAGCGGGGCGTGGATCAAATCCGCCGAAGTAATTCCGGACCTCGGCTTTCCGCTCGGCAACCGGCTCTCCAATTGCTGCCTCGGTCCGGTCGATCATCCGAACGTGGTGGCGCCGCGCAAGCGGCCGAGGACGACGATCAGCCCGACTATCGTGACCAGGGACGGCAGGCCCTGGATCGCATGCGGCAGCATGGGAGGAGATCAGCAGGATCAGTGGCAGATTCAGTTTCTGCTCAATCGCCTGGTGTTCGGCATGTCGGTGCAGGCCGCGATCGAAGCGGCCAAATTCTCCAGCGAACATTTTCCCGGGTTCTTCGCGCCGCAAGACAGCTTCCCCGCGCGCCTGCGCGTCGAAGCCCGCATCGGCGAGGCGACACTCAACGGCCTCCACGCGCTGGGCCACGACGTCTCGATCGCGCCGGATTGGTCGGAGGGCTTCGTTCTCGCGGCCGAACGGCACGAGGATGGCATGCTGGAGGCCGGATGCGACCCGCGTGGGGTCAAGGCCGAGGTGTTTCCCGCGGCCGCGGCGGCCTGGTAGGCCGCGCGTCGCTCCGCTGGGATGTCGTGAACGCTACCATCCGCGCGCTCGATCTTCTGGCCTATCCGCGGTGACGAAGCGCGGGTCTTCGGACTCGCCATAGGGCATTTGGCGAGACTAATCAGCCCGGAGCACGTCCATCATTGCTTGCACGGCTTTGCTCGCGGTGTGCTCCTTGTGGCGCAGTAAATAGAACGAGCGGCCGGGGAGGTCGAGGCGGACGCGGTGGAGGGTGCCGGCGGCGAGCGAGGGGGCGGCGACGAGGTCGGAGATCGCGGTGGCGCAGTCCGACTGTTCGACCGCGGCGCGCAGGGCCTCGTTGGATGGCAGTTCGAGCCGGACATCGAGATCGTCGAGCGCGATACCGGCGCGGCGTAGCGCGGCTTCGAACAGCGCGCGGGTGCCCGAGCCGCGTTCGCGCAGCACCCAGCCGGTGCTGGTCAGCTTGCTCGCGGCGAGACGGGACTGGCCGGCCCAGGGATGCTGCGATCCAACCACGATCGCCAGCGTGTCTCCGCCAATGCGGCTGGCACTCAGCGCCGGATCGTCGACTTCGCCCTCGACCGCGCCGAGGTCGGCGCGGCCGTCGTGGACGGCTTCGGCGACTTGCTCGGTATTGGCGATTGACACCTGCAGCGCGATGCCCGGATAGCTTTGCTGAAACGCCAGCAGGCGCGGAGGCAGCCAGTAATTACCCACGGTCTGGCTCGCCGCAAGCGACAGCGCGCCGCGCCTCAGCCCGGCCAGATCGTCGAGCGCCTGCGCGGCTGCCTTGGCGCGGCCGACCACCGCGCGGGCCTCGCCGAGAAATTCACGGCCGGCCTGAGTGAGTACGATGCCGCGACCGACGCGGTCGAACAGCTTAACGTCGTAACGCGCTTCCAGCGCGGCGATCGCCGCGCTGGTGGCCGATTGCGTCAGGTTGAGTTCGCCGGCGGCGCGCGTCATATGCTGCTGCTCGGCGACCGCGATGAAGATGCGCAGTTGCTCCAGTGTCATCCGTGCCATCCTGTGAGCTTGATCAGCGTCAGCGAGAAGCTGGCGACGAACAGCGCGGCGGCGAGGCTGAGCAAAGCCGGCCGCAGACCACGCGCCGCGAGCTTACGCAAATCGGTTTCCAGCCCCATCGCCGCCAGCGCCATCGACAGCATGAAGGTGGTAAGCGCGACGATTTCTCTCTTCACGCCGCTCGGGATCGTCACGAAGTGGTTCACGCCGATCATCGCCACGAAGCCGAGCACGAACCATGGCATTGGCGGCGCAGCCTGGCCGACGTTGTCCTGCGTATGGCGAAGGCGGGTGCGGGCCAGCAGGCCGAGCCCGATCACCAGCGGGGCCAGCATCGCGACGCGCGACAGCTTGGCGATGGTGCCGAACTCGCCGGCGTCGGGGCCGGACTGGAACGCCGCAGCGACGACCTGGGCGATCTCGTGGATCGAGGCGCCGGTCCACAAGCCGAAGCTGCGGGGGTCGAGGCTCAGCGGGCCGGCGAGCAGCGGCAGTGCGATCATCGCGGCGGAGCCGAACACGGTTACGCAGGCGACGCCGTAAGCGACGTCTTCGTCGTCGGCGCGGGTGACCGTGTTGGTGGCGATGATCGCCGAGGCGCCACAGATCGAGGTGCCCGCGGCGATCAGCTCGGTGAGCTTGCGGTCGACGCCGAGCCGACGGCCGAGCCAGACCGTGAAGCCAAAGGTGGCGAGCAGCGCTGCGGCGATGATCGCCAGCCCTTCGCCGCCGACTTCGATCAGTTGGTCGGTGGTAAGCTGCAGGCCAAGCAGGATGATGGCGAAGCGCAGTACGCGGCGCAGGCTGAATTTGACGCCGGGCAGCGCCCAGGCGGGGGTACCGACCAGATTATGGCCGACTATGCCGATCACGATCGCCAGCAGCATCGGGCTGAGATTGGCTGCGCCGGGCAGCGCATGCATGACGGTGGCCGCCGCCGCGATCGCAGCCGCGAGCAACACCCCTGGCGCGATGGCGGTGACATGGTGGGCGAAATGGGCAGGGCGATGGTGATCGACATGGGCATTCAAGGGCGTGGTCATGGCGCAACTCCTCTGGCCGAGGCACTCCGCGCCAATTTCATTCATGAATCAAACGTATTGGTTTTGTGATTTCAACAACAATGATCGATCCATTGTGCGCGCGACGATCGGCGCTGGAACCTGGGCGGGGTGGCGCTGTTGGCTCCCGAACGGATCGCCGATGCGCGGCCGGAAGCCGCATCCGGCACCTTGCGGATCGCGCAACCTCCGCAGCGGGGCAGAGCGTGATAGGGTGGCACCGTCTCGATCTGTCTGTCGACCGCCAGCCGCAAGGCCAGCTTCAGGAGCTTCGATCATGACCGGCGTGGACTATGACACTCCCTCCGCACGCAAATGGCATTCCGGGTTCGGCGGCTTCCTGCTGCGGGACTGGCCTTATGTGCTGATGCTGCTGCTATCGCTCGGCGGCGTGGCCTACACCAGCTTCAATCCGACCGGGCTGTATTGGGTGCTGATCACGCCGCTGTTCGGGCTGATCTGCGTGATCGCGCGCTGGCCGCATGTCGTCGGCCGCGACGAGCACATTCATCTGGTCATCTCGCAGGCGCTGCACTGGGCTGCCGTACTGGTGACGATGCAACTGATGTCGCTGCAGGTGCTGCGTAACGTCACCGGCGTGGCGTCCGCGCTCAGCGTGCTGACGCTGCTGGCGCTCGGCACCTTCAGCGCCGGTCTTCACATCCGATCGTGGAAGGTCAGCGTCGTCGGTTTTCTGCTTGGCCTCAGCGTGCCGGCGGCCGCGCTGCTGCAGCAGTCGGCGCTGTTGATCGTTCTGGTGGTGGCCGTGCTGATCGCGATCGCCGTGCCGTTCGTGTGGATGCGTGCGCGGTCGGCCGTTGGTCCGGAGCATCCGCTGTACGAAGCGCCGACGCGCGCCGAGACGACGCCGATGACCGCGACGCCCACCGCGCCCGTGGCGCAGGCAACCGGGTTCGAGCCGCCGCTGTTCGATCCGCCGGAAACCACGCCAGCGCCACGGTCCTCGCTGCACGATCCGGTGCTGCCGCCGCGCCCCGCCGCGCCGCCCCCGGTCGGCACCGTTGAGCCGGGGCCGACGACCGAAACGGTGCTACCGGAGACGAGGGTCCCCGAGCCGCCGCGCGATCCGGCAGTCCCCACGGCGGAAGAGGGAGAAGCAAAATCTGACAACGTGCGACCGCTGTTCGGCGGCCGTTGACGGACGGGTGAGCGGCCGGCCCGCGGGTTGATCTTGCGTGCGGCGCACAATCGGTCAGGATGGGGATCGCCAGCCTGGAGTGTGCGATGACCATGACCTTGCCGACGGAGCCCGAAACGCTTCCCAACCGCGCCGATGAAGGCGCGCTGACCGAAGAAGAGATCAGGCTGCGCAACGACATCCGGCTGCTCGGCCGGATTTTGGGTGACACCGTCCGCGACCAGGAAGGCGCCGCGGTGTTCGACCTGGTTGAGCTGATCCGCCAGACCTCGATTCGCTTCCACCGCGATGAGGACAAGACAGCGCGCAGCGAGCTTGAAGCGATCCTCGACGGCCTATCGGCGTCGGACACAGTCAAGATCGTCCGCGCATTCAGTTACTTCTCGCACCTCGCCAACATCGCCGAAGATCAGACTAACATCCGCCAGATGCGGGCGGGATCGACCGCGGGCTCGGCGCCGCGCGCCGGCATGCTGGCCAAGACACTGAAGCACGCCCGTGAGGAGGGCATCGACGCCCGCGCGCTGCGCGACTTCTTCAAGACCGCGCTGGTCGGCCCGGTGCTGACCGCGCATCCGACCGAGGTGCGGCGCAAGAGCACGATGGACCGCGAGATGGAAATCGCCGCGCTGCTCGACCAGCGCGACCGCGTCCAGCTCACCGCCGACGAATGGGCGCAGAACGAGGAGCAATTGCGCCGCGCGGTGCTGACGCTGTGGAAGACCAATCTGCTACGCCGGACCAAGCTCACCGTGCTCGACGAGGTCACCAATGGCCTGTCGTTCTACGACTACACCTTCCTGCACGAGGTGCCGCGGCTGTACGGCGCGCTAGAGGACCAACTCGCGGCTGAGGACGGCAGCAGCGAGGAGCTGGCGAGCTTCTTGCGCATGGGCAGCTGGATCGGCGGCGACCGCGACGGCAATCCGTTCGTCACCTCCGAGGTGCTACAGGGTACGCTGCAGCTGCAGAGCGCGCGGGTGCTTCGCTATTACCTGGACGAGCTGCACGAGCTCGGCTCCGAGCTGTCGCTGGCGTCGCATCTGGCGCCCATCAGCGACGAGGTCCGCGCGCTGGCGGAGCGCTCGCCCGATCATTCGCCGCATCGCCGCTACGAGCCGTATCGGCTCGCGGTGTCCGGCATCTACGCCCGGCTCGCCGCGACGGCGACGCGGCTGAACATCGACAGCGTGCGCGCGCCGGTCGGCGAGGCCGAGGCGTATGACAGCGTGCACGCCTTCAAGGCCGATCTCGACGTGATCCACCATTCGCTGGTCAACACCAATGCGACGGTGATCGCGCGCGGCCGGCTGCGGCGGCTGCGCCGCGCCATCGACTGCTTCGGCTTCCATCTCGCCAGCCTCGACATGCGGCAGAATTCCGCGGTGCACGAGCGCACCATGACCGAGCTGATCGACGCCGCCCACCCGGGCAAGTCCTACGCGGCGATGACCGAGGACCAGCGTGTTGCGCTGCTCACCGCCGAGCTGCGTAGCGCCCGGCCGCTGACGTCGCTGTTCGTCAAATATAGCGACGAGACCGTCGGCGAACTCGCGGTGTTCCGCCAGGCCGCGGTAGCACATGCGACTTACGGCGCGCGGTCGATCCCGCAATGTATCATCTCGATGACCAAGGGCGTCTCCGACCTGCTCGAAGCCGCGGTGCTGCTGAAGGAGGCAGGGCTGCTCGGGCCGACCGGCCGTAGCGCGATCAACATCGTGCCGCTATTCGAAACCATCGAGGATCTGCAGGCCTGCGCCAAGATCATGGACCGGCTGCTCGGCATTCCGGAATATCGCCGGCTGGTCGACAGCCGCGGCGGCGTCCAGGAGGTGATGCTCGGCTACTCGGACAGCAACAAGGACGGCGGCTTCGTCACCTCCGGGTGGGAGCTGTACAAGGCCGAGATCGGGCTGATCGAGGTGTTTGAGCATCATGGCGTGCGGTTGCGGCTGTTCCACGGCCGCGGCGGCTCGGTGGGCCGCGGCGGCGGCCCGAGCTACGACGCCATCGTGGCGCAGCCCGGCGGCGCGGTGAACGGCCAGATCCGCATCACGGAGCAGGGCGAGATCATCACCAGCAAGTACTCGAACCGCGAAGTCGGCCGCAACAATCTCGAGATTCTCGCCGCCGCGACGCTGGAAGCCAGCCTGCTACAGCCCAAGCGCGTCGCGCCGCATGCCGACTATCTCGAAGCGATGGAGCAGATCTCCGCGCTGGCGTTCAAGGCGTATCGCGGTCTGGTCTACGAGACCGACGGCTTCGTCGATTACTTCTGGGCCTCGACGGTGATCAATGAGATCGCCACGCTGAACATCGGCAGCCGCCCGGCGTCGCGCAAGAAGACCCGCGCGATCGAGGATCTGCGCGCCATCCCCTGGGTATTCTCATGGGCGCAATGCCGGCTGATGCTGCCGGGTTGGTACGGCTTCGGCAGTGCCGTCGAAGCCTGGGTGGTGCAGCACCCCGACAAGGGCGTGGCGTTCCTGCGCGCGATGTATCAGGAATGGCCGTTCTTCCGCACGCTGCTGTCGAACATGGACATGGTGCTGTCGAAGAGCGCCATCGGGATCGCCTCGCGCTACGCCGAACTGGTCCCCGACGAGAACCTGCGCAACGAGATCTTCGGCCGCATCCGCGCCGAATGGCATGCGTCAATCGACAGCCTGCTGGCCATCATGGGCCACGATCGCCTGCTGCAAGGCAACCCCTTGCTGGAGCGCTCCATCCGCCACCGCTTCCCGTATCTCGACCCGCTGAACCACGTGCAAGTGCAGTTACTTCGCGAGCACCGCAGCCACGATCCCGACGAACAGGTGCTGCGCGGGATTCAGTTGACGATCAACGGGATCTCGGCCGGGTTAAGGAATAGTGGGTGAGGAGTCCGTAGCCGGATTAGCGAAACGATATCTGGGAGTGATGACCCGCATGTCGCTACGGTCACGCGCGTTACTGCGTCACAACGCGCGCATCCGCGTGAAAGCTGGTCCTGCATCAGAGACGCGCGAGCCACATTGACATCAGGCGCGAGGCGCGCGAGCATACTGTCCAGGTAGATGCGACCTGCTGCTTGCGCCCTGCAAAGGGAATGGCGAACGTATCCAGCCACTGTGGCCTTCTTTGCCCGGGTCGAACGGGCCAGTAATGCAAGCGTCTGGCTTTTCCCGTTCGCTCATGCAGAGGCTTACAGATGCGCGATTTCCGCGACGCCAAAGTCATGGCGCAGACGCTTCGTGAGGCGTTGAACGCCAGATCTTATCCCATCACCCACAGCGAGAGCCTCGAGCTTGTCGCCAGGACGCTTGGCTTCCCCGATTGGAATGTCCTGTCGGCGAAAATCCAGGCCGATGCGCCGCCGTCTCGTGCGCAGAGTGAAACCGGCTCGAAGCCGGTTCGCCGAGAGATCGAGATTGATCGCCGTGTGCTCGATCAATACGTCGGCTACTATCGGCTGGGCGATCAAGCCGTGATGACGATCAGTCGTGAAGGCAAGCAGCTGATGTCGCGGCTGACAGGACAGCCGAACGTGCCAATCTACGGGGAAGCGAAGACCAAGTTCTTCGCCAAACTCGTCAATGCCCAGATCAGCTTCATCGTCGATGCCGCCGGCCGGACGACCTCGTTGGTGCTGCGTCAAAATGGCCGCGACATCGAGATGAAGCGGATCGATCGGGCGGAAGCCGCACGGTTGGAGCGAGCGCTCGAACAGAAGGTCGAGAGCCAGTCGCCCAGCGAGGGAACGGAGCAAGCGTTGCGTCGGCTGATCGAGAGCCTGGTCGCAGGCGAGCCGAACTTCGATGATATGAGCGCTCCACTTGCCGAGCTGACCCGGAAGCAATGGCCCGACATCCAAGTCAGCCTCGGCAAAGCCGGCCAGATGCAGTCGCTCCGTTTCATGGGTGTCGCCAGTGGCGGCGTCGATGTGTACTTGGTTCAGCACAAGCATCGCTCGCTGTACTGGCGGATCGGCTTGGACAGCCGGGGAATCATCGTATCGGCTCACTTCAGTCCCGGACTTTAGATAGTCTTCTTCTCGTAAGTTACAGCGCGCGCTGCTGGCGTGCCGGGCAGAGATGCCAAAAAGGCGGATTGCGTATCCGTTACCCCCGGATGAGCGACGCGATATCCGGGGGGGAGCCGCTACGTCGCTTTGCGTGCGCGGGCTCTTGCGCTGCGCATGATTTACGCACCGCTGATCTCGCGTACGCGGTAATTCATTGCCGCGTACCGCACCCCTGTACAGTTCGATCGCGCTAATACCACCGCCCTCTGCCGTCCCTCGCGGCGCCTTGCTCAATCCGTCATCATTCGCAACTACACGCCTGAACTTAAGTCAGATGGTCGCACCTGCGCGGGTGGCGTTAGCTTGCGCGCGGAAAAGCAACAGTTGGACGCGCGCGAGTAGCTCGCAAGTGCGTGCCCGGCGTCGCGGGGGATGTGCGATGATCTATCTGGTGATGCAATATTGGCCGTGGCTGCTGGCCGCGGGGGTGGTTGGAATCGTAACGCCGCTGATCGCAAATGAGGTCGGCTGGGCGGCGGATCTCGAGGATTACTGGCTGATCCGCGTCGGCGTGGTCATTGCTTTCTTGGTGGTGCTGGTCGTGATGCGACTGGCATCGGGTCGGCCGGAGCTGATGCTGGAGGCCGCTGCGGGGCTGATCGTGGCTTATATCCTCGGCGGCATTGTCGGCGGGCTGTCGGTGCAATTGCTACCGGCGCGGTTCGAAGGCTGGTGGGTCGGCTTGTTCGCGACGGGCCTGATTTGGCTGGTATTCGGAATCACGGCGCTGCCGAAGATCGAGCCGGATCTGCGCGAGCGCGTCGCTGAAGTCGTGCAAGCGGCCGGCGCCGACTCTCTGAACTTCGATGTTGCCGGCCGTGACGTATTGCTGCCCGACGATCTCGGTGGGGCGCGGGCGACCCTCAGCGAGCAAATCCTGCAAGTGAAGGGCGTGCGGCTGGTGTCGCAGGTCGAGGAACTGAGCGGTCCGGCGCTGGCGGCGAAAACGGTTGCCAAGCTGCAGGCGGAAGCTGCCGCAAAGGCCGAGGCTGAAGCCAAGGCCAAGGCGGAGGCCGAGGCGCGAGAGGCGGTCGAGAAGGCCGCAGCGGCTAGGGAAATCGCCGCCAAGGCCGCGCGCGAAGCGGCGAAGCACGCCAAGGCGAAGGCCGACGCGGACGCCAAGGAGGCGGCCGCCAAAGCTGCGGCCGAGGCCGCTGCGAAGGAGGCTGCGGCCAAGGAAGCTGCAGCAAGGGAAGCCGCCGAAAAGGACGCGGCTGCCAAGGAGGCCGCAGCCAAAGAAGCTGCTGCTAAGGTCGTGGCGGAGGCCGCCAAGCCCGACCCCGCGCCCGTGGCTGCGGTGGTCCGTACCGCGGACGCGTCGGCAACGGCTTCGATCCCGTCGGTGGAAGCCTGCCAGAACAGTCTGACGGCGCTCGTTGCGGCGCAGAAGATCAATTTCGAGCGGCGCAGCGCCGAGATCGTGCCGGCGTCGCGGCCGGTGCTGAAGGAGCTTGCGGCGGTGATCGCGCATTGCCCGGCGGTACAGATCGAAGTCGCCGGCCACACCGACGCCGCGGGCAAAAAGGCCGCCAACGAGGCGCTGTCGAAGCGCCGGGCCGAGGCGGTGGTCGACAGCCTGACCAAGGTTGGCATCGGCTCAGCCAAGCTCACCGCGGTCGGCTACGGCAGCTCCAAGCCCCTCGCCGCCAATGACAACGCGGAGGGACGGGCGACCAATCGGCGGATCGAGTTCGTGGTGAAGTAATCAGTTCGGCACAGCATCTCCCCATTTCATGGCCGGGCTCGTCCCGCCTGCGCGGCCGAAGCCGCTTCGGCGTGGCGTAGGCCCGGCCATCCATGTCTTGCCACACGCAAGGCCAAAAACGTAGATGCCCGGGACGAGCCCGGGCATGACCGTAGAGGGGTTGCTATTAATCAGCACTTCTCCCCGCAACGCGGGGAGAAGTGAGCACGCTTAGATCGCGTCCCAGTTAAAAATGTCGGCGGAGCGGTCGAGCTTGTAGAACGAGCCCTTGAGCGCCGGCATGCCGTGTTCGGCCAGCGTCTCGCAGGTCCAGCCACCGTCGCGGTGCACCGAGCGGATCGGGCGCGACTGGCCCATCAGGAAGATCTCGTTCATGCGCACGGCGAAGATCTGGCCGGTGACGTCCTTGGCGGCGTCGCCGAGCAGGAACACCGACAGCGGCGCGATCTTTTCCGGGCCCATCTGCTGCATCCGCGCGACGCGGGCCTTCTCGGCCTCGGTCTCGGTCGGAATCGTGCCGATCAGGCGCGACCAGGCGAACGGCGACACGCAGTTGGAGCGGACGTTGAAGCGCTGCATGTCGAGCGCGATCGACTTCGACAGGCCGACGATGCCCAGCTTGGCGGCCGCGTAGTTGGCCTGGCCGAAATTGCCGATCAGGCCAGAAGTCGAGGTGAAGTGCACGAACGAGCCGCTCTCCTGCTCGCGGAACAGCCGCGCGGCAGCGTGCGAGACGTAGAAGGAGCCCATCAGATGGACTTTGATGACCTGCTCGAAGGCGTCGATGCTCATGCGATGGAAGATGGCATCGCGCAGGATGCCGGCGTTGTTCACCACGCCGTCGAGCTTGCCCCAGGTGTCGACAGCCTGCTTGACGATCTTGCTGGCCGGTACCGCCTCGGCGACGCTCTCGAAGTTCGCGACCGCGGTGCCGCCTTCCTTCTTGATCTCTTCGACGACCTGCTCGGCCGGCGAGGCGTCGGTGCCCGAACCGTCGGCGGCGACGCCCGGATCGTTGACGACGACCTTGGCGCCTTCGCGAGCCGCAAGCAGCGCGATCTCGCGGCCGATGCCGCGCCCCGCGCCGGTGACGATGATGACTTTGCCGTCGAGTGCCTTGGCCATGTGTGTCTTCCTTTTTGTTTGTTGGTTGATGCGCTGGCGATCACCTCTCCCCGCGTGCGGGGAGAGGTCGACCCGGCATCGCGCAGCGAAGCCGGGTCGGGTGAGGGGGCGTCTCCACGCCGCCGAGCCTCTCGGCCTCGTAGAGGCGGGGGGGGGGGGGGGGGCGCCGCCCCCCCCCCCCCGCCGGCCCGGCGCGCGCGGCGCCGCCCCGGCCGGGG
>NZ_JBMDXE010000057.1:0-3629 GCF_048594845.1 Rhodopseudomonas sp.
GCTCTGCTACCTACTGCTTGATCGGGTCATTTTCTCGTCATGGCCGGGCTTGTCCCGGCCATCCACGCCTTCACCGTTGCGCCGGCCCCAAGGCGTGGATGCCCGGGCCAGGCCCGGGCATGACGGCAACTGATACTTCAAGCCGCCGCGGAGACCGCGATCAGCTTCTTCAGCCGCGCTTCCGCCGCGCCGCTGTCGATCGACTGGGTGGCCAGCGCGACGCCTTCCTTCAGGTCCTTGGCCTTGCCGGCAACGATCAGCGTCGCCGCCGCATTGAGCACCGCGACGTCGCGATACGGCCCCGGCATGCCTTCCAGCACGGCGCGGAGCGCCACCGCGTTAGCCTCGGCGTCGCCGCCCTTCAGCGCCTCGGCGGGTGCGCGCGACAGCCCAGCGTCCTCCGGGCTGATCTCGAAGCTTGTGATATCGCCGTTCTTGAGCTGCGCGACGGCGGTCGGGCCGGCGAGGGTGATCTCGTCCAGTCCGTCGGAGCCGTGCACCACCCAGATCGCTTCGGAGCCGAGATTCTTCAGCACCTGCGCCAGCGGCTGCACCCATTGCCGTGAGAATACGCCGATCATCTGGCGCTTCACACCGGCCGGGTTCGACAGCGGGCCGAGCAGGTTGAAGATCGTCCGGGTGGCGAGTTCGACGCGGGTCGGGCCGACGTTCTTCATCGCCGGATGATGCGTCGGCGCGAACATGAAGCCGATGCCGGCCTCGTGGACGCAGCGGCCGACCTGCTCGGGGGTGATGTCGATCTTGACGCCGAGCGCGTTCAGCACGTCGGCGGCGCCGGATTTCGACGACAATGCGCGGTTGCCGTGCTTGGCGACTGGCACACCGCAGCCAGCGACGATGAAGGAGGCGCAGGTCGATACGTTGACCGAGCCGGAGCCGTCGCCGCCGGTGCCAACGACATCGACCGCGTCGGCCGGCGCGTCGACGGTCAGCATCTTCGACCGCATCGTCGTCACCGCACCGGTGATCTCGTCCACGGTCTCGCCGCGGACCCGCAGGCCCATCAGCAGCGCGCCCATCTGCGACGGCGTCGCGTCGCCCGACATCATGGCGTCGAACGCGCTCGCCGCTTCGTCCCGCGTCAACGTCGCGCCGGTCGCGACCTTGCCGATTACTGCTTTGAAATCAATCATGTCCCCACACGGCGCACCGACGCGATCTGGCCGCCTCAGTTGCTCGCCGCCCCCGTCGCCTGCGCGAACGCCTGCTCGTTGATCTTGGTACCGAGGTCCTTCTCGAGCCAAGCAATATATTCGCCGACCTGCTCGTCGGTGATCCGCTGGATCAAGGCGTCCTTCAGCTTGGTGACGTCAGCCGACGCCAGGTCGACCGGCGGCACCGTCACGTCGGTGACGCGGAACACGTACCATTCGGTGCCGCTGCCGCCCTGGCTCTGGCCCGTGCCATCCTTGGCGGTCTTGAACACGGCTTCGACTACATTGGCCGGCACGCTGGCGGTGCCTTCGCGCTTGAGGCCGGTGGCGGTCTCGACCGTCACGCCGGCCGGAGCCACGTCAGCGAGCTTGCCGTCGGCACCGAGCTTCTGCACCAGCTCGCTGGCCATCTTGCGCAGCCGCTCGGTGATCTGCTCGGCGCGCCAGCGGGCTTCGACCTGATCCTTCACCTCGTCGAGGCTGCGCTCGTGCGACGGCGTCACGCCGAGCACGTCGAACCAGACATAGCCGTTCTGATAGCTGATCGCGTCGGTGTCGACTCCGACGTCTGCATTGAATGCCTGCGTGGTGAGGTCGAGACCCTGCGGGATGTCCTTGACCGGCTGACCGTTCGGGCCTCGGCCGGAGCGGTCGACGGCCTCGATCGTCACCGCATTGAGGCCGAGAGTCTTCGCGGCTTCGATGACGTTGGCGCCGCCGGCGCGGGCGTCTTCCATCTTGTCGTGCTGGCTCTGCACCTCGGCCCTGGCGCGGTCGAGCGCGATCTCGCGTTTGATGGTCTGGGCCACGCTCTCGTAGCTCGGCTGCACCCCCGGCTCGATCTTCGAGACCCGAACCAGCGCCGTACCGAACGCGCCCTTGATCGGCTGGCTGACTTCATTGACCGGCAGCGAGAACGCGGCGTTCGCGACCGCCGGGTCGAGCATGTCGGCCTTGCTGACGAGTCCGAGCTCCACATCGGCCGGCTTCAACCCGCGCTGCGTCCCGATGTCCTCGAACGAGATCCCCTCGGTGATCTTCTTGCGCGCGGCGTCGGCGTCTTCGGCGTTCGGGAAGACAATCTGCGACACCTGCCGCCGCTCCGGCGTCGACAGCTTGTCCTTGCGCTCCTCATAGACCTTGCGGGCGTCGTCGTCCGACACGTCGGTCCACTTGGCGACCGAATCCGGCGTCAGCATCACATAGGCGATCTTGCGATATTCGGGCGCGCGGAACTGTGCCTTGTGCTGATCGTAGAACGCGGTAAGCGCCTCGGAGGAGGGCGGATCGATGGTGCCGACCTGCGCCTCGGTCAGCTTCAGGTAATCGATCGCGCGCTGCTCGTTCTGAAACTGGCTGGCCACCTGCAGCATCGTGGCCGGAACAGCGAGACCGGCCGTCACGGTGCCTGCAATCTGCCGGCGCAGCGCGACCTTGCGCTGCTCGGTCATGTAGCGCTGCTCTGTGAAGCCGAACTGGCGGATCACCTGCTGGAAACGATTCGGATCGAACGCACCGTTGGCCCCCTTGAAGTTCGGGTCTGCCAGAACGCTCTTCATCGTGTCTTCGTCGGACTGGCCGAGCCCGAGACGCCGCGCCTGCTCGTCGAGGGCGGCCTCGGCGATCACCTGCTGCAGCACCTGACGGTCGATGCCGAAGGCGCGCGCCTGGTCGGGCGTCAGCGGCCGGCCGAACTGCCGGCCGATCTGCTGCAGACGGTCATTGTAGGTCTGGCGGAACTGCTCCGTGGAGATATCGGTGCTGCCGATCGAGGCCAGCGTCGATCGGCCGAATCCGCGGAAGATGTCGGCAATGCCCCAGACACCGAAGCTGATGATCAGCACGCCCATCACGATGGTCATGATGGTCTTGCCGACCCAGTTGGATGAGGCGTTGCGAATTCCGCGAAGCATGGAGCCACTTTTTTGCAGGAGGGAACCGGCCGCGCTCGGACGCGCGGAGGCGCAAATTAGCGTCGCCGGCTTGGAAATCCATCATAAAATGCCGGAGATAGCGTCGCAACCGACCGCGGCCCCGCATCGCCGGCCGGGGCTACCGCCTTGAGAAGCTGCTGTTCGCTCGTCGCACGCCTGCGCGATCACGCGGCCTTGAGCATCGTAAACGGCTCTGCTAGCGACATTGTGCAACCCCGTAATGTGAGAGTGTCCATGCCGGTCCACGCCGTTCGTCCGCTGATTGCCGGAAACTGGAAGATGAACGGCCTCAAGGCGGCTTCATCGGAATTCGAGGCAATGTTGGCGGGCGCGGCTGAGCTTTCGCCGGGAATCGATCTGTTGGTCTGCCCGCCGGCGACGCTGATCGCCGCCTTTGCCGATAAGCTCGCAGCCTCCAACGAGGGCGGTGGCCTCAAGGTCGCGATCGGCGCTCAGGATTGCCACATCAACGCTTCCGGCGCCCATACCGGCGACTTGTCGGCCGAGATGCTGGCCGACG
>NZ_JBMDXE010000058.1:0-1836 GCF_048594845.1 Rhodopseudomonas sp.
GAACTTCGACTTGGTGACCGAGTCGTTGTCGTTGATGGCGGGCCCCAGCAGCGTGCCGGCCTTCTGCATGTCGTAGAGGCGATGCACGCCGGTGGTGGTCTCTTCTGAGACGCCCTTGATGTTCTTGGCGATCTCCGCGAAGTAACCCTTCGGCTTCTCCTTGAGCTGCTTCTTCAAGAGCGCGAAGAAGATCACTTCCTCGTCGGAGCCGGGCTTGTCGAGGAAGGCGGTGTCGCCGTTCTCGGCGCGCAGGCCGAGATGGACGTACATGGTGGCGTCGCCGCCGTCGTCCAGGATCATGTTCGGGGTGCCGCCGCCGTGCCAGTCGAACATCCGGGCGGTGTAGGCCCAGTAATCCTCGAGGCTCTCACCCTTGATGGCGAAAACCGGGATGCCGGCCGCCGCGATCGCCGCGGCGGCGTGGTCCTGGGTCGAGTAGATGTTGCACGACACCCCGCGCACGTCGGCGCCGAGCGCCACCAGCGTCTCGATCAGCACCGCAGTCTGGATCGTCATGTGCAGCGAGCCGGCGATACGCGCGCCCTTCAGCGGCTGCTTCGGGCCGTATTCCTCGCGGGTCGCCATCAGGCCGGGCATTTCGGTCTCGGCCAGCGAGATTTCCTTGCGGCCGAAATCGGCGAGGCCGATGTCCTTGACGATGTAGTCGGTGAACTTGGCGGTCATGCGGGTGGGTTCCTGATGTCTGTGTCAGCCGAACTGAGCACTACGAACTGAATGGGGCAGTTTGAGGCATCCTGCAGGCTCGACGTCATCCTGAGGTGCGCGCATCTTTTGTGCGCGCCTCGAAGGATGACTGCAGGCACTTCGTCCGGTCATCCTGCGAGGCTCGCCGAAGGGGCTCGCACCTCAGGTGACGGCAGAACCTCCCCCGGCGAGACGCCGAGGGAGGGACTTACTTGGTCGACTTAGACCGCGCGCTTGAGCGCGTCGGCAAGATCGGTCTTCTCCCAGGAGAAGCCGCCGTCGGCGTCCGGGGTGCGGCCGAAATGGCCGTAGGACGAGGTCCGCGCGTAGATCGGCTTGTTGAGGTCGAGATGGGTGCGGATGCCGCGCGGGGTCAGGTCCATCGCCTGCGCGACGGCCTTCTCGAGCTTGTCCTCTGAAACCTTCCCGGTGCCGTGGGTGTCGATGTAGATCGACAGCGGCCGCGCCACGCCGATGGCGTAGGCGAGCTGCAGCGTGCACTTGTCGGCGAGACCGGCCGCGACGATGTTCTTGGCGAGGTAGCGCGACGCATAGGCGGCCGAACGGTCGACCTTGGTCGGATCCTTGCCGGAGAACGCGCCGCCGCCGTGCGGGGCCGCGCCGCCGTAGGTGTCGACGATGATCTTGCGGCCGGTCAGGCCGGTGTCGCCATCCGGGCCGCCGATGAAGAACTTGCCGGTCGGGTTGATGTGCCAGATCGTCTTGTCGGTGATCCACTCGGCCGGCAGCGCCTGGCGCACATACGGCTCGACGCGCTCGCGCACCTGGTTCGAGGTCATGTCCTCGACGAGGTGCTGGTGCGACACCACGATCTCGCGGACGCCGACCGGCTTGCCGTTCTCGTACTGGATGGTGACCTGGCTCTTGGAGTCCGGACCCAGCACCTTCTCCTTGCCGGAGTGGCGGGCTTCGGAGATCAGCCGCAGGATCTTGTGGGCGTAGAAGATCGGGGCCGGCATCAGGTCGGGCGTCTCGTTGGTGGCGTAGCCGAACATGATGCCCTGGTCGCCGGCGCCCTCTTCCTTGTTGGTGCCGGGCTGCAGCGCGTCCACGCCCTGCGCGATGTCGGCTGACTGCGGGTGCAGCAGGATCTCGATATCGCAGGTGTTC
>NZ_JBMDXE010000059.1:0-3753 GCF_048594845.1 Rhodopseudomonas sp.
TCTCGACCGTCACCGCCGAACTGCAGGACGGCGTGATGAAGACCCGCATGCAGCCGATCGGTAACGCCTGGCAGAAGCTGCCGCGGATCGTGCGCGATCACGCTTCCGAACTCGGCAAGCATATTGAGCTCGAGATGCACGGCGCAGACACCGAACTCGACCGTCAGGTGCTCGACCTGATCAAGGATCCGCTCACC
This sequence comes from Rhodopseudomonas sp., assembly GCF_048594845.1. Taxonomy (GTDB): domain Bacteria; phylum Pseudomonadota; class Alphaproteobacteria; order Rhizobiales; family Xanthobacteraceae; genus Rhodopseudomonas. The sequence goes on from NZ_JBMDXE010000059.1 coordinate 198, forward strand.
CACATGGTGCGCAACTCCGCCGACCACGGGCTCGAGAAGCCCGGCGCGAAGATGAACTTGTGGATCTGCGCCTCGGTCATCTTCTCGACGTCGGCCTCGGTGACCAGACCGTTGGCGAGCGCCTTGGCCTTGATCCTCTCGGTGTCGAGACCGCGACCGTTGTCGGCGATGCAGATCACGATGTGACCGCCTTCATGATAGGCGGACAGGCGGATGGTGCCCTGCTCGGGCTTGCCGTTGCGCACCCGCTCCTCGGGCTTCTCGAGCCCGTGGTCGGCGGAGTTGCGCACCATGTGGGTGAGCGGATCCTTGATCAGGTCGAGCACCTGACGGTCGAGTTCGGTGTCGGCGCCGTGCATCTCGAGCTCAATATGCTTGCCGAGTTCGGAAGCGAGATCGCGCACGATCCGCGGCAGCTTCTGCCAGGCGTTACCGATCGGCTGCATGCGGGTCTTCATCACGCCGTCCTGCAGTTCGGCGGTGACGGTCGAGAGCCGTTGCAGCGGCACCTTGAACTCGGTGTCCTCGTGGCGGCGGCTGATCTCGAGCAGCTGGTTACGTGTCAGCACCAGCTCCGACACCATCGTCATCAGGTGTTCGAGCGTATCGACGTTGACGCGGATCGACTGGTTGGCGATGCGGTCGCCCTCGGCCGGCGCGGCCTCCTGGTCGTTGGCTTTCTTCGCAGCCTTGGCGGCCGGCTTCGCCGCGGGCTTGGCGGCCTCGGGGACGGGCGCAGCCGCAGCGGGCGCCGGCACATCCTGCTGCGCAGCGGGCACCAGCGGCGGAGCTTCGATCTCGATGGCGGTCTCTCGGAAGGCGCGCTCGAGCTCGTCGAGCGAGACTTCGCCCGGACGCAGCGGCCGCTCCAGCGTCTGCGCCACAAGGGTGCCTTCAGCAACCACGGGCTCGGCCGGCGCAGCTTCGGCCGCATCGTCTTCGACCGCCTCGGCGAGCGGCGGCGCTTCGCCGAGTTCAGCAGCGAGTTCTTCGGGGGTGCGCATCGACAACCGTTCGAGTTCGCCGATCAGGTCGCCGTCCTCGCCCTCGGGCTCGGCCTCGGTGGCTTCCAGGCCGCCGAGAATGTCCTTGATGCGGTCGATCGTGGTCAAGATCAGCGTCACGGCCTCGCCGGTCACCGGCATGCCGTCACGGAATTTGCCCATCAGCGTCTCGGCCGCATGCGCCAGCGCTTCCAGTCGCGGCAGGCCGAGGAAACCGCAAGTGCCCTTGATGGTGTGAACAAGCCGGAAGATGTTATCGAGAATCTTCGCGTTGTTCGGCTCCTGTTCGAAGCGGACCAGCTGATTATCAACTGTGTCCAGGCTCTCGAAGGTTTCCGTCAAGAACTCACGGAGAAGATCGTCCATGTGCGCTGGCCTCTTTACGCGGGCGCACGGCAACAGCCGTGACCGAGTGATGCGGCCACTGTCTGCGGAAAGCGTTTAATATTGGTTGCGTATTCGGGTTCGACCTTTCCGAATGAAACCGAGTCGAACACGTACTAATACCAGGGAAGGCCCGTAACCGGGCCTTTACCATGTCGATCCGGCGCTTAGTGCGGGCTTAGACGGCGCTTACCACCAAGGTATCGCCTTCGGGCGCCAGCGACACCGTCAGGCCGGATGCTTCGGCCAAAAGTCGCGTGTAGTACGGCTGCACGCCGTGCGACTCGATCGGCCCGGAATGCTTGCCGCTGAGCATGTCGACGATGGCCTGCGGGGTGCGCACGTTGAGACCTGCGGCGATCACGCGGAACGACAGATTGTCGCCCTCGCCGACCGGATCGATCGTCAGCGTGCCGCCGCGCGGAATCGTCTGCTGGGCGATAATCAGCATGTTGAGCAGCAGCTTGACGCGGTTCTTGGCGAGCAGCAGCCGCGGCAGATTCCAGGAGATCTTGGTCTTCTCGTCCTCGAGGTGACCGCGCGCCATGTTCTGGGCGTCGCCGAGATCGATCTGCGCGCCGGCCGAGCCGGCCGCGCCGAACGCCAAGCGGCAGAACTGCAACCGGGCCGACGCCGTCTTGGCGCTTTTGCGGATCAGATCGAGGGCGAAGTCCTTGTCTTCCTGCTTGTTGCTGTCATCCAGAACTTCGAGGCCATTGACGATGGCGCCGACCGGGCTGATGAGATCGTGGCAGACCCGCGAACACAGCAGCGCCGCCAGTTCGAGCGCATCCGGAGCGGGAGCCTGGACGGGAGTGGCACTGTCGGACATCGGTCTGCTCCTCGGAAGCCGCACGGGTCGTTCAAACGGGCTCGTTCAAAACGAATCAGCCATGGTGCATGGCTTGATACACTGCGGCCGGTTGTGCTGCCAACATCAGGGCCGGCGCGAAACCGGCCGCGCAAGGAGATCAGACGATGGCGACGGGGCGTGCGTTGGAGCGGGAGCCATCGATTTCGCGCGACGACGCCGCAGCGTGGCTCGAGCCGCTGACCGACCTGGTGCTGCGCGCCGGCGCCGCGATCCTGGCGATCGACCGCTCCGGGCAGGTCGACCATAAATCCGACGGCTCCCCGGTGACCGCCGCGGACCTCGCCGCCGACCGCGTCCTCGCCGAGGGGCTGGCGCAGATCGCTCCGCACTTGCCGACGCTGTCGGAGGAGAGCTGCTCAACGGGTCGCCCGCAGGCCAGCAGCTTCTTCGTCATCGATCCGCTCGACGGCACCAAGGAATACGTGGCCGGCCGCGATGAATTCACCGTCAACCTGGCGCTGATCAGCGCTGGCGAACCGCTGCTCGGCATCGTCGGGGCACCCGCGCTCGGCATCATCTGGCGCGGACTGGTCGGCGGTGCCGCCGAGCGGCTGAGCATTGCGCCGGACAGCGCGGGCTATACGGCGACCCCGATCCGCACCCGGCCGCTGCCGCCGCCGGGCGCGCCGTGGACGGTGGCGATCAGCCGGTCGCATCTCGATGACGACACGCTCGCTTTCATCGCGGCCCGCCCCGGCGCCGTGAAGGCCCAGATGGGCTCGGCGCTCAAGTTCGGCCGCATCGCCGAGGGCGCCGCGGATATTTATCCGCGGATGTCTCCAACCTGCGAATGGGATATCGCCGCCGGTGCCGCCGTGGTGCTAGCGGCCGGCGGCAAGCTCACCGACCGGCACGGCGCGCCGCTGCGATTCGATGTGCCGCGGCAGAACTTCATCGTGCCGGACTTCATCGCCTGGGGCGATCCGGCCGCGGCGGCCTGACCCGTCGGCCGTCGCCCGACGGCATCAGTCGGCGAGCGTCGCTTGCACAGCCGGCCATTGCTGCCGCGCCTGCTTCAGATAGCGCTCGGGATCCGCCAGGAAGGCAGTGCGGCTCTCCTCACGGTCGAACAGGAACAGCCGCTGGCCGCTGACCAGCCACACCAGCGGATTGCCCTGCACCGGCACGCCGCGCGCGATCCCGACCGGATCGTAGCCGCCGAATTGCGGCCCATAGATCTCCGGATTGGCCACGAAGGCCGCCATGTTGGAGGCATTGCAGAACCGCCAGATCGCACCGCTGGAGGAGGCCTCGTAGTCGCCATCCCCCATCCGCGCCTCGTGGTCGGTGAAAT